>NZ_JBVIJC010000048.1:0-1191 GCF_055581605.1 Streptomyces sp. NPDC031418 | reverse complement strand
CAGGCCCTTGACGGTGCCGGCCTTGTGCGCGTTGAGGGGCTGTTCCATCTTCATGGCTTCCAGGACGACGATCAGGTCGCCTTCCTTGACTTCCTGGCCTTCCTCGACGGCGACCTTGACGATGGTGCCCTGCATCGGGGAGGCGAGGGTGTCACCGGAGGCGACGGGGCCGGACTTCTTCGCGGCCCGCCGCTTGGGCTTGGCACCGGCCGCGAGACCGGTGCGGGCCAGCGACATGCCCAGCGAGGACGGCAGGGAGACCTCCAGGCGCTTGCCGCCGACCTCGACCACGACCGTCTCCCGGCCGGTCTCCTCCTCGGCCTCGGCATCGGCCGGGGCGGCGAAGGGCTTGATCTCGTTGACGAACTCGGTCTCGATCCACCGCGTGTGCACGGTGAACGGATCGGCCGAGCCGGTCAGCTCGGGGGCGAAGGCGGGGTCCTTGACGACCGCGCGGTGGAAGGGGATGGCGGTGGCCATGCCCTCGACCTTGAACTCCTCCAGGGCGCGGGCGGCGCGCTGGAGGGCTTCCTTGCGGGTGCGGCCGGTGACGATCAGCTTGGCCAGCAGGGAGTCCCAGGCCGGGCCGATCACGCTGCCGGCCTCCACGCCCGCGTCCAGCCGGACACCGGGCCCGGAAGGGGCGTCGAAGACCGTCACCGTGCCGGGGGCGGGCAGGAAGTTACGGCCCGGGTCCTCGCCGTTGATACGGAACTCGAAGGAATGGCCGCGCAGTTCGGGGTCGCCGTAGCCGAGTTCCTCACCGTCGGCGATCCGGAACATCTCCCGCACCAGGTCGATCCCGGCGACCTCCTCGGTGACGGGGTGTTCGACCTGGAGACGGGTGTTGACCTCCAGGAAGGAGATGGTGCCGTCCTGGCCGACGAGGAACTCGCAGGTGCCCGCACCCTCGTAGCCGGCCTCCTTCAGGATCGCCTTCGACGCCCGGTACAGCTCCGCGACCTGCGCCTCGGACAGGAACGGCGCGGGCGCCTCCTCGACCAGCTTCTGGTGGCGGCGCTGCAGCGAGCAGTCCCGGGTGGAGACCACGACCACGTTGCCGTGCTTGTCGGCCAGGCACTGCGTCTCCACGTGCCGCGGCCGGTCCAGGTAGCGCTCGACGAAGCACTCGCCGCGGCCGAACGCGGCCACCGCCTCCCGCACCGCCGACTCGTACAGCTCCGGCACCTC
>NZ_JBVIJC010000047.1:1308-3066 GCF_055581605.1 Streptomyces sp. NPDC031418 | reverse complement strand
TTGGGGTGATGGGTGGCTGGTCGTTGTTTGAGAACTGCACAGTGGACGCGAGCATCTGTGGCCAAGTTTTTAAGGGCGCACGGTGGATGCCTTGGCACCAGGAACCGATGAAGGACGTGGGAGGCCACGATAGTCCCCGGGGAGTCGTCAACCAGGCTTTGATCCGGGGGTTTCCGAATGGGGAAACCCGGCAGTCGTCATGGGCTGTCACCCGCTGCTGAACACATAGGCAGTGTGGAGGGAACGCGGGGAAGTGAAACATCTCAGTACCCGCAGGAAGAGAAAACAACCGTGATTCCGGGAGTAGTGGCGAGCGAAACCGGATGAGGCCAAACCGTATGCGTGTGAGACCCGGCAGGGGTTGCGTATGCGGGGTTGTGGGATCTCTCTTCCACGGTCTGCCGGCCGTGGGACGAGTCAGAAACCGTTGATGTAGGCGAAGGACATGCGAAAGGTCCGGCGTAGAGGGTAAGACCCCCGTAGTCGAAACGTCAGCGGCTCGTTTGAGAGACACCCAAGTAGCACGGGGCCCGAGAAATCCCGTGTGAATCTGGCGGGACCACCCGCTAAGCCTAAATATTCCCTGGTGACCGATAGCGGATAGTACCGTGAGGGAATGGTGAAAAGTACCGCGGGAGCGGAGTGAAATAGTACCTGAAACCGTGTGCCTACAAGCCGTGGGAGCGTCGGAATGTGCTTGCACATTCTCGTGACTGCGTGCCTTTTGAAGAATGAGCCTGCGAGTTTGCGGTGTGTTGCGAGGTTAACCCGGGTGGGGAAGCCGTAGCGAAAGCGAGTCCGAATAGGGCGATTCAGTAGCACGCTCAAGACCCGAAGCGGAGTGATCTAGCCATGGGCAGGTTGAAGCGGAGGTAAGACTTCGTGGAGGACCGAACCCACCAGGGTTGAAAACCTGGGGGATGACCTGTGGTTAGGGGTGAAAGGCCAATCAAACTCCGTGATAGCTGGTTCTCCCCGAAATGCATTTAGGTGCAGCGTCGTGTGTTTCTTGCCGGAGGTAGAGCACTGGATAGGCGATGGGCCCTACCGGGTTACTGACCTTAGCCAAACTCCGAATGCCGGTAAGTGAGAGCGCGGCAGTGAGACTGTGGGGGATAAGCTCCATGGTCGAGAGGGAAACAGCCCAGAGCATCGACTAAGGCCCCTAAGCGTACGCTAAGTGGGAAAGGATGTGGAGTCGCACAGACAACCAGGAGGTTGGCTTAGAAGCAGCCACCCTTGAAAGAGTGCGTAATAGCTCACTGGTCTAGTGATTCCGCGCCGACAATGTAGCGGGGCTCAAGCGTACCGCCGAAGTCGTGTCATTCATACATATAGGGCCAACGCCTGTATGGATGGGTAGGGGAGCGTCGTCTGCCGGGTGAAGCAGCACCGGAAGGTAGTTGTGGACGGTTGACGAGTGAGAATGCAGGCATGAGTAGCGATACAAACGTGAGAAACGTTTGCGCCGATTGACTAAGGGTTCCTGGGTCAAGCTGATCTGCCCAGGGTAAGTCGGGACCTAAGGCGAGGCCGACAGGCGTAGTCGATGGATAACCGGTTGATATTCCGGTACCCGCTGTGAAGCGTCAAACATCGAATCCAGTGATGCTAAGCCCGTGAAGCCGTTCCGGACCCTTCGGGGAATGGAAAGTGGTGGAGCCGGTGGCCCGAGCTGGTAGTAGGTGAGTGATGGGGTGACGCAGGAAGGTAGTCCATCCCGGGCGGTGGTTGTCCCGGGGTAAGGGTGTAGGACGG
>NZ_JBVIJC010000047.1:0-1215 GCF_055581605.1 Streptomyces sp. NPDC031418 | reverse complement strand
CTTGAGCTGGGGGTGGCCGCAGAGACCAGCGAGAAGCGACTGTTTACTAAAAACACAGGTCCGTGCGAAGCCGTAAGGCGATGTATACGGACTGACGCCTGCCCGGTGCTGGAACGTTAAGGGGACCGGTTAGCTCACTTTCGGGTGGGCGAAGCTGAGAACTTAAGCGCCAGTAAACGGCGGTGGTAACTATAACCATCCTAAGGTAGCGAAATTCCTTGTCGGGTAAGTTCCGACCTGCACGAATGGCGTAACGACTTCTCGACTGTCTCAACCATAGGCCCGGTGAAATTGCACTACGAGTAAAGATGCTCGTTTCGCGCAGCAGGACGGAAAGACCCCGGGACCTTTACTACAGTTTGATATTGGTGTTCGGTTCGGCTTGTGTAGGATAGCTGGGAGACTTTGAAGCTCATACGCCAGTGTGGGTGGAGTCGTCGTTGAAATACCAGTCTGGTCGTGCTGGATGTCTAACCTGGGTCCGTGATCCGGATCAGGGACAGTGTCTGATGGGTAGTTTAACTGGGGCGGTTGCCTCCTAAAGGGTAACGGAGGCGCCCAAAGGTTCCCTCAGCCTGGTTGGCAATCAGGTGTTGAGTGTAAGTGCACAAGGGAGCTTGACTGTGAGACCGACGGGTCGAGCAGGGACGAAAGTCGGGACTAGTGATCCGGCGGTGGCTTGTGGAAGCGCCGTCGCTCAACGGATAAAAGGTACCCCGGGGATAACAGGCTGATCTTCCCCAAGAGTCCATATCGACGGGATGGTTTGGCACCTCGATGTCGGCTCGTCGCATCCTGGGGCTGGAGTCGGTCCCAAGGGTTGGGCTGTTCGCCCATTAAAGCGGTACGCGAGCTGGGTTTAGAACGTCGTGAGACAGTTCGGTCCCTATCCGCTGTGCGCGTAGGAGTCTTGAGAAGGGCTGTCCCTAGTACGAGAGGACCGGGACGGACGAACCTCTGGTGTGCCAGTTGTTCTGCCAAGGGCATGGCTGGTTGGCTACGTTCGGGAGGGATAACCGCTGAAAGCATCTAAGCGGGAAGCCTGCTTCGAGATGAGGACTCCCACCCACTTGATGGGGTAAGGCTCCCAGTAGACGACTGGGTTGATAGGCCGGATCTGGAAGCCAGGTAACTGGTGGAGGTGACCGGTACTAATAGGCCGAGGGCTTGTCCTCAGTTGCTCGCGTCCACTGTGTTGGTTCTGAAACCACGAAC
>NZ_JBVIJC010000046.1:0-7779 GCF_055581605.1 Streptomyces sp. NPDC031418 | reverse complement strand
CCGCTACGAGAAGACCGCCACCATCTACCAGGCCGGACTCCACATCGCGGGCATCTTCCTCTGGTCCGCCCGATGATCCAAACGAAACTGCCTAGTTGGCACGAGTCTGGATTGAGGACCGCATAGGGCACGTGGCGTATGCAGGGGCCGTGGCGAAGGCCAAGCGGGCGGGTCGTACGCCACCGGGGCGCTACCGCGTGCGCTGGTACGGCCCCGACGGCAAGCCGAAGATGAAGACCTTCGCCCGCAAGGTCGACGCCGAGATCGAGCGGACGAGGATGGAGTCCCGACTCAACGACGGCTCCTACCGTGATCCTGCCGCCGCGCGCGTGAAATTTGCCGAGGTGGCGGAGTCCTGGCTGGCCGCGCAGATCCACCTCAAGCGCTCCACCCGGGCTCGATACCGAGGCGTCCTCGACGTCCATGTGATCCCCAAATGGGGCACCACTCCGCTGGACCGCATCCACTTCGAGGACATCGCCGAGTGGCTCGCGGACCTGTTGTCCGGCGAGGCGACCGGCGGCAGGAAGCTCAGCCCCCGCTCGGTCCGCAAGGCGTACGTCGTCCTCAGCCGCGTTCTCGGCTACGCGGTCAAGGCTCGTCGTCTGGCGGTCAACCCGGCTGTCGGCGTGCCCTTGCCGAAGGCGGCGCCGGCCGACCACGTGTACCTCGATGACATGCAGGTCGACGCGCTGGCCAACGCGTCAGGTGCCTACCGGGTGTTCATCCTGCTGCTGGCCTACACCGGCCTGCGCTGGGGCGAGGCGTCCGCCCTGAAGGTGGGCCGCGTCGACCTCGACGCCTGCAGGGCCCACATCATCGAGGCGTACGCCGAGGACAACGGCAAGCTCTACCTCGACACCCCCAAGAACCACGAGCGCCGGTCCGTACCGATCCCGCGGTTCCTGGCCGAGGAGCTGAAGCCCCACGTCCAGGGGCGGGCAGACGAGGAGTTGCTCTTCACCGCCCCGCAGAGCGGACCGCTGCGGGCCCGTAACTTCCGTCAGCGGTTCTTCGCGCCGGCGGTCGTGAAGGCCGGGCTGGGGCACCTTAATGTCACCCCGCACAAGCTGCGGCACACGGCGGCTTCGCTGGCCATCGCAAGCGGCGCGGACGTCAACGTCGTACAGACGATGCTGGGCCATAAGTCCGCGACCCTGACGTTGGACACGTATGGCCATCTCTTCCCCGACCGCCTGGACGAGGTCTCGAAGAAGATGCACAAGCGCCGTTCCAAGCAACTGGCCAAGGCGAAGGCCAAGCTGGAGAAGGCGGAGAAGAAGGCCCGCAAGGCCGCCGAGGAGGTGGCCGCCCTGGAGGACGATGCAGCGTGATGTGGGTCTGATCCGGGCCGGGGAGCCGCAACACAAGGGGCCGCCCCACCGCGCTGAGCGGTGGGGCGGCCCCTTGCGTCACCCTCGACTCAGGTCATTCGCGCGGTCGCCGGCTCTCCCGCCGGGCTCGGTCGATCGCAGCAGCGGTCTCGTCGCCGGCCAGCCGCTCGATCTCCTCAGGTACCTTCCGCTCGTCCAGCACGAAGAGCCGGTCACCGACAAGACGGGTGGTGGTCTTCCAGCCGAGACGACGTCCCGCTTCCCGAGCGGCATGCCGGACGTCCTTGAGGTCGCCCAACTCCGCAAGATCGTCGCCACTCAGGATCAGCTGACCGTGGTAGCCCGGGAACTGCGGCTTAAGAGCTGCCCGCATCATGGATTCGAGCCGGTCGATCAGCTTCTCGTACCGGCGCCGGGCCAGCTCATCCCTGACGGCCATCCTGCACAGCTCCCCACCATCCGCGCGCACGGCATGTGTGCCATATGTGTGCTGCAAGCGCAGAAGCCCTCCCGTCCGCTGGACGGAAGGGCGCCTGACCTGGTGTTTCTCTGTGCCCCCGGCAGGATTCGAACCTGCGACACCCGCTTTAGGAGAGCGGTGCTCTATCCCCTGAGCTACGAAGGCGGCTGTGGTCGGCGGTCCGTGGGGACCGCTGTTCCGCCGTCAGTGTAGCGGGTGGGTCGGGGGGGAGGGTGGAAGGGCGGGTAACGAACAAGTCTGTCTGGTTTCAACTAGAGCGCCTCTCGCGCCGTAGACGAGTTCCGGTAGATTTCCGGCCTCTTCGACATCAAGTTGCCAACGGGCTGTCACAAAAAACAGGCTGGGTTGTATGATTCCACTGTGTCGCTGGTCTCGGGCCTGCGGTGCCCACATGTTGGTCACATCTTTGGTGGGAAGGCAGGTGCAGCCTGATGCAGACTCGGTCGGAACAGACCCGTCAGGCTCTCGTCCGGGCCACGGCCGAGCTGATCGCGGACGGCCCGCTCGCCGAGGCCGGGCTGGTGAACATCTGTCGCCGGGCCGGGGTGACCAGGGGGGCGCTGTATCACCACTTCCCCTCCATAGCGGCGCTCGCGGCCACCGTGTACGAGGCGGCCCGTGACCGGGTTCTCGCGTTGACGGAGAAGGCCTTCGACGGGCCGGCGGAGGACGCCCCCGAGCGCTATCTCGTGGCGCTGGGCGCGGCGTTGCGGGCGGAGACGATCGTCCGCGCGGGCATGCAGCTCGCCGTGGACGGGTCCGCCGGGCCGCCCCGGCTGCGCGACGACATGCTGGCCCTGGTCCATCAGCGGGTCGAGGAAGGGTGTCAGGACGCCGCGTTCGCGGCGGCGGACCTCGCCGATCTCGCCGTGGTCGTCGCCGCGGGGCTGGAATCGCTCGGGCACAGCGACGTCGGCTGGTGGGACGCCAAGACCTCGCAGCGCCTCTGGGAGCTCCTGCGCCCCCTCTTCCGTCAGGTGAAGTAGGAAGAGAGGGAAGAAAAGGGGAGGGTGGGGGAGGGGCCGCAAGGCCCCGGGTGGCTTCCCCGGGCCTCCGATGGGTCCCGGCCCACGAGAGGACTGTCCCGGGCAGCCGTGTGAGTGTCCCCGGGCAGCTGTGGGAGACCCCGGCAGCCGTGTGAGTGTCCCCGGGCAGCTGTGGGAGACCCCGGCAGCCGTGTGAGTGTCCCCGGGCAGCCGTGGGAGGCCCCGGCAGTCGTACGAATGCCCCGGCAGCCCTAGGCGCCGGCCGCGCGTAGGCGCCCGCCCGGGTTCACGCCTCCAGGGCGATTTCCGGCACCGGCACCGGCAGCGGCGTCGTGCGCAGGCGGCCGATCAGGCCGGGGATGACCAGGCCCGGCAGCAGGAAGCGCCAGAAGACGCCGATGCGTTCCGGCAGGTCCAGTCGCTTGCTGTACGCCTGGGACATGATCTGGAGGCCGGTGAAGCAGCCGACGATCGTCGCGGCGGCCTCCCGGACGTCGACGCCCGGGAGCAGCTCCCCGCGCTCCGCGGCCTGGCCCAGCAGCTCGGTGATGGCCGTCTTGGACTGCTCGTAGGCCGTTTCCGGCGGGCAGGAGAGGGAGGTCTGCTCCACCGTCAGGCGGACGGCGGCGCGCAGGACCGGATCGTGCTGGAGGCCCTGGGCGAACTGGAGGGTCAGGTCGATGACGCTCTGGATCCGGATCGGCTGGTCCGGCGCGCCCAGGGCCTCGGCGTGCGCGTCGATCAGAGCCAGGGCGATCGCTTCCTTGGAGGGGAAGTGGTGGTAGAGCGAGCCGCGGGTGAGCCTGGTCCGGGCCAGGATCTCGTTGGTGCTCGCCGCGTCGTAGCCGCGCTCGTCGAACACCTGGGCGGCGGCCTCCAGGATCGAGCGCCGGGATCGCTTGCCGCGTTCCTGTTGTGCCATGGTGCCGCATCCTTACCCGTGATCTAACAGACTTGTCTGTATAGTATCGGCAAAGGTCGGCTGTGTAATACACCTTTGCCCGAGGGGTGGGGCGACCAGGGGTTATGGGTGGCCGAGCCGGAAGCCGACGCCGCGGACGGTCGTGATCCACTCGCTGGAGCCGAGCTTGCCGCGCAGCGTGCTGACGTGGGTGTCCACCGTGCGGCCCTGCGGCGACCACGCGTCGTCCCAGACCTGGGCCATGATCTGCCGCCGCGGTACGACCTTGCCGGGCTGCGAGGCGAGCAGGTACAGCAGGTCGAACTCCTTGCGGGTGAGGTCCACCCGCCGGCCGTCCAGCGTGGCGACCCGTGCGCTCGCGTCGATCCGCAGGGCGCCGTGGTGGATGATCCGCGCCGGGGCGGGGCGCGGCCGGGCGCGGCGCATCACCGCCTCCATCCGGGCCAGCAGCTCGCGGAAGCCGTACGGCTTGACCATGTAGTCGTCGGCGCCGGCCTGGAGGCCGAGGACCCGGTCGAGTTCCGAGTCGCGTGCGGTGACGGCGATGACCGGCAGGTCGCTGATCGCCCGGATGCTGCGGCAGACCTCCAGGCCGTCCAGGTCGGGCAGGTCGAGGTCGAGCAGCACCAGGTCGGCGTCCTGGTGGGCGCGCAGGGCCTCGGCGCCGGTGGCCGCGCGCTGGGTGCTGTGCCCCTGCCGGACCAGGCCCTTGAGCAGGGTCTCGGCGGCTCGGGCGTCGTTCTCCACCACGAGCACGCGCAGGGCTCCCTCGTTGGCCGCGGGCTGGGGGCCGGCGGCAGCCTGCGCGGGGAACGGGCGCCGCGGCGGCTGGACGGCGGCCTGCGGGCGGTAGGGCTGGCGGCGCTCCGTCGTCGGCTCGAGTAGATCCACGGTCTGCCGATCCATGTGCTCCTCCTGGGACATCACAGTCACGTCATGACCGGATGGTCAACGCTCACAAGCATCACGGTACCAAACAGACTTGTCTGATTGTCAACGGTTCTTGTGGGTAGCGCTGCAAGGTTTGACCTTGTGCCGCTTGGCCTGCGGTGATGGACAATTGCTCCCATGCGCTGGGCAGTTGGCGCGTTCTTGGCGGCCGTCGGCCGTGTCCGGTCGAGGGGGATTTGGGGCCCCGGGTAGACCGGCAACCGTACATGCCTGCCTGTTTCGCTTGGGGGCGTGGGCAGACCGGGCCAATACATGGCAAACCCGGGAAGCGGAAGTGTGCCGTCCATGTGCGAATCAAAAATTTACTTGAAAAAACGAACTGACCTGTCTGTATCTTTGGGATCGCAGAAAGTCGGCTGCGGGGGGAATCCGGCGTACGGCCTGCTGCCCCCTGCCCCGGTCACTGACAGGAGCGCTGCACATGTCGTACACCGACCAGAGATCCAGCACATCCACCCTGCCCGACCCGGATCCGCATCCTGGCAGGCCCGCCCGCGGGCTGACCAGCACGGTCCCCCGTGAGTACGTCCACCGCGCCGCCGTGTCGGAAGTCTTCCTGACGGGCTGGGAAGTGGACGCGACCCCGGCCACCGACCGGGCCGAGGCCTTCACGGTGCGCGCCCAGTGGCCCCGCAGCCACGCCCTCTTCGCCCGCGAGGACGGCTACCAGGACCCCATGCTCCTGGTGGAGTCGGTCCGGCAGATCGGCTCGCTCCTCGCCCACGCCGAGTTCGGCGTCCCCTTCGGGCACCAGTTCCTGCTGGCGGACATCTCCTGCACCACCGCGCCCGACCTGCTCGTCGCCGGGGTCGTGCCCACGGAGGTCGAACTGCGCACCGTCTGCCGGGACATCGTCCGCAGAAACGGTTCGCTGTGCGGGATGCGCTACGACGTCACCGTGCTGCGCGACGGCCGGGAACTGGCCACCGCCGGCGCGTCCTTCCGCTGCATGAGCCCCGGCGTGTACCGGCGGGTGCGCGGCGACCGGGCGGCGGCGTACACCCCGGCCCCGCGGCCCGCCCCGCCGACGCTCGCCCCGTCCGCCGTGGGCCATGTCAGCGCCCGGCACGTCGTCCTCGCCGAGCCCGCACCCGGCGAGCGGAACCGCTGGGAGCTGTCGGTGGACACCGCCCACCCCACCTACTTCGACCACCCCGTGGACCACGTCCCCGGCATGGTGCTGCTGGAGGCCGCCCGGCAGGCCGCGCACGCCGCCTCGGGCCGGCCCGACGCCCTGGTGCTCGGCCTGCGCGGCGAGTTCGCGCGGTACGCCGAACTGGACGCACCCTGCTGGATCGAGGCCCACCCCGAGCCGTGCGGCGACACCGACGACGTACGGGTCACCGTGCGCGGCACCCAGCACGACCGGACCCTCTTCACCGCGGAGCTGACCGTCGGCTCCCGTACCTCGAACAACCCGGCCACCGCCGCCCGTACCGCCCGCACCGCCTGACACACTGAGCCGATCGCATTCGGGGGAATTGCGCATGCTCACCATCCTGATCACCGGCGCGTCCGGCTTCGTCGGCCGGCATGTCGCCCGCGCCGCAGGACGCCAGCGGGCCGCCCTACGGCTCATGTCGTACCGCCGTCCCGTCTCCTGCCCCGGCCCCGCGTCCGGCTCCCACTCCGGGGTCCGGGTCGTCCAGGCCGATCTCGCCGACCCCGCCAGCCTGCGCGGCGTGTGCGACGGCGTGGACGTGCTCATCCACTGCGCCGCCCAGATCGGCGGCAGCGTCGAGGCCAACGAGGCCGTCAACGCCCGCGGCAGCACCGCCCTGATGGCGGAGGCGCGCCGCGCGGGCGTCTCCCGCATCGTGCAGCTCAGCACCGCCTCCGTGTACGGCCGCGGCACCTATGTCGGCAGCCGGCCCGAGCAGCTCACCCGCAATCCCGGCTCGCCCACCTCCCGCACCCGTGCCATCGCCGAGGACGCCGTCCTCTCGGCGGGCGGCATCGTGCTGCGGCCCCATCTCGTCTACGGCGAGGGCGACAGCTGGGTGGGCCCGGGCCTGACCCGCCTCCTGCGCACGCTGCCCGGCACCGTGGCCGGCTGGCCCGCCCTCATGTCGGTGATCGCCGTGTCGGAGCTGGCCGAACTGCTGCTGGCCACCGCCCTCGCACCCGCCTCCGCCCTGACCGCGTCCGTCTACCACGCCGGGCACCCGGTTCCCGTCACCGCCCACCGCGTCCTGCGCGCCGTCGCCGAGTGCACCGGGACCCCCTGGCCGGACCATGACCTCACGCCGGACGAGGCCCGTGCGATGCTCGCCGGGGACGCCCGGTCGACCGCGGTGCTCGACATGCTGACGACCGACCACTTCTTCGACTGCGCGCCGCTCTGGTGCGCCCTGGGCCGGGTGCCCCGCGACGGTTTCGAGACCGCTTTCCAGCATGCCGCGCCCTGGTACCGCGCGTCCCTCCAGGCAGCCTGAAGCCTCGGTACGTCATGAACGCAGTCAACACACGAGTCAGGAGTAGGAACATCGTGCGCAAGGTGCTCATCGCCAACCGTGGCGAAATCGCTGTCCGCGTGGCCCGGGCCTGCCGGGACGCCGGGATCGCGAGCGTGGCCGTCTACGCGGACCCGGACCGGGATGCTGTGCATGTCCGCGCGGCGGATGAGGCGTTCGCCCTGGGCGGTGACACCCCGGCCACCAGTTACCTGGTCATCGACAAGATCCTGAACGCGGCCCGGGAGTCCGGCGCGGACGCCGTCCACCCCGGCTACGGGTTCTTGTCGGAGAACGCCGAGTTCGCCCAGGCCGTCCTGGACGCGGGCCTGATCTGGATCGGGCCGCCCCCGCAGGCCATCCGCGACCTCGGCGACAAGGTCGCAGCCCGGCACATCGCGCAGCGGGCGGGTGCGCCGCTGGTGGCCGGTACCCCGGACCCGGTCTCGGGTGCGGACGAGGTCGTCGCCTTCGCCGAGGAGCACGGCCTGCCGATCGCGATCAAGGCCGCCTTCGGTGGCGGCGGGCGTGGTCTGAAGGTGGCCCGCACCCTGGAAGAGGTGCCGGAGCTGTACGAGTCGGCGGTGCGGGAGGCGGTGGCCGCGTTCGGCCGCGGCGAGTGCTTCGTCGAGCGCTACCTGGACCGGCCGCG
>NZ_JBVIJC010000045.1:0-11408 GCF_055581605.1 Streptomyces sp. NPDC031418 | reverse complement strand
ACCTCGGCGAGATCCTCCACCGCTACCAGCGCATCGTCATCCCCGAGATGAACCTCGGCCAGCTCGCCACCCTCATCCGCGCCAAATACCTCGTCCACGCCCACTCCTACAACCAGGTCAACGGCATGCCGTTCAAGGCCGAACAACTGGCCGACGCACTCAAGGAGTTCCTGTGACCTGGGACGTGGTGATCGTCGGCGGCGGGGTCGTCGGAGCCGCCGTCTTCCACGAACTGGCCGACCGGGGCGCCCGGGTGCTGCTGGTCGAACGCGACCGCTGCGGACTCGGCACCACCGCGTGGAGCGGCGGCATCGTCCGCTGCTACCACGACGACCCGGTCCTGGTGGAGCGGGCCCTGACCGGCTGGCGCCACTTCCGCGACTTCGCCGCCCGCACCGGGATCGACGTACCGTTCACCGAGAGCGGCTTCCTCTACGTGCCCCACCCGGACCGGCACGCCTACGCCCGCGACCTCGTCCGGCGCGGCACCGGGGCGCCCATGGAGTGGCTGACGCCCGAGCAGGCGGAGCGCCGCTTCGGCCATCTGCTGAGCGCCCCCGTCGCCGGCGCCGTATGGGAGCCCGAGGCCGGATACCTGGACCCGCTGGACGTCACCCGCGCCTATCTGCGGGCCGGGAGCGCCAAGGGCGGCCGGGTCATGGAAGGCGTCGAGGTGACGGGCGTACTGCGCCGGGACGGACGCACCCACGGACTGCGCACCGGTGCCGGCGACCTGTCCGCCGGCACCGTCGTGCTGGCCGCCGGCGCCGACACCCCGCGGCTGCTGGACGCCTGGGGCGTGCCGCACGACCTGTGGGCGCAGGCCATCCAGGTCGAACTGCGCCGCCCGGCCGCCCCGGTGACCGGACACCCCGCCTACATGGACGACGTCCACGACGTCAACGGACGGCCCGACCCGGACACCGCGGGCATGCTCCTCGGCCACCCGACCGGGCAGCGCGTGCCCGCCCGCTCCGGCGGCGGACCCGCCGACCCCGCCCAGTCGGCGCGGGCCGTGGCCGCCGGTTCCGCACGCTTTCGCTGGGCGGCCGGCAGCGAGCCGCTGGGCGCGCTGCGCGCCGCCGAGTGCTACGCCCCCGACCCCCGCGCCCGGGTCGGCAGACTGCCGGACGACCCCGGTCTGCTGCTGGCCACCGGCTTCAGCGGCGGCGGTTTCAAGATGGCGCCCTGGGCCGCCGAGGAGACCGCCCGGCTGACCGCCCGGCGCTGACGGCTCCGCCCCACCACCCGATCCCGAACCGGAAGACAGACTTCATGGCACAGCAGATCAAGGGCGTCCTGCCCGTCGTCCTCATGCCCTACACGGACGGCGGAGCGGTGGACGAGGACGGCTTCCTCGCCCAGACGGACCACATGTTCGACGCCGGCTGCGACGGCTTCGTCGTCGGCCAGATATCGGAGGTGCTGCGGCTGACCCACGAGGAGCGGCTGCGGGTCGCCGAACTGTGCGCCAAGGCGGCCCAGGGACGCGGTGTCTCCGTGATGAGCACGGGCGCCGAGACCCCCGAGGCCGCCGTGGCGTACACCCGGCACGCCCAGGACGCGGGCGTGGACGCCGCGCTGGTGATGCACCCCGCGACCATCCCGCTGGACGACGACGGCATGGTCGAGTACTACAGCGCGGTCGTCGAGGCGGTGGACATCCCGGTGATCGTCCACCACGCCAAGAGCCTCGCCAAGCAGCCGCTGACCGTCGCCGCGCAGGCCCGGCTGCTGGACAAGTACGGCGAGGACCGGGTGCTGTTCAAGCCGGAGGCGCAGCCCACCCCGCCGCGCGTCAGCGAGCTGCGCGACGCCACCGGCGGCCGGGCCCGGATCTTCGAGGGCGACGGCGGGATGATGCTGCTCGACTGCCACCGCCGCGGCCTCGCCGGCACCATCCCCGCCACCGAGATCGCCGAGATCGTCGTCGTGCTGTGGCGGCTGCTGGAGCAGGGGCGGCGCGCGGAGGCCGAGCGGATCGGCCACCCGCTGTCGTACCTGATGTGCCACATGATGAACAGCACCGACTACTACCTCGCCATCGCCAAGCGGCTGCTGAAGGAGCGCGGGCTGATCAGGTCCGCCCAGGTGCGCGGCCCGAGCCGGTACACCCTCGACGACGAGACATGGACCGAGGTCCGGCACACCTACTACGGCCTCCTCGACCTCATCCGGGAGTTCTGACATGAACGTGAACCGGGACGGCCTCACCGTCCTCGACTGCACGCTGCGGGACGGCGGCTACTACACCAACTGGAACTTCGACGCGGAGCTGGTGCGCGAGTACCTCGCCGTCTGCCCGGCGCTCGGTGTCGACGTGGTGGAGCTGGGCTATGTGCGCTTCGCCGACGAGCAGCGCTTCGGCCCGTACGGCAGGCTCCCCGACGGCCTGACCCCGGACCTGCGGGACGCGCTGCCCGCGGACCACGGGCTGCGGTTCGCC
This sequence comes from Streptomyces sp. NPDC031418, assembly GCF_055581605.1. NCBI lineage: Bacteria > Bacillati > Actinomycetota > Actinomycetes > Kitasatosporales > Streptomycetaceae > Streptomyces > Streptomyces sp. NPDC031418. The sequence goes on along the minus strand of NZ_JBVIJC010000045.1, from coordinate 8,962 downwards.
GTGATGGTGGACGCCGCCGACCTCACCGGGCTGCCCGCCGCCGAGGTGGGCGAGGCGCTCACCCGGAAGCTGGCGCCCGGCTCGCTGCCGGTGGACATCGTCCGGCTGGCCGTCCACTTCGAGCGGGCCGCCGAGGCGGGCGAGGTGGTCGCCTCGCTGCGCGCGGCCGGCTACGCCGTGTGCCTCAACCTGATGCAGATCGGCCTCGCCGACGCCGGTCAGCTCGACCGGTGCCTGGCCGCCGTCGCCGGGATGGGCCCGCTGGAGGCGGTGTACATCGCCGACTCGCTGGGCTCCCTCACCCCCGGGCACACGGCCGAGCTGGTCCGGCTCTTCCGGTCCGGCCAGGACGCGCCGGTGGGCATCCACGCCCACGACAACCAGGGATACGCCCTGCACAACACGGTCGTCGCGGCCGACACCGGCGCCACCTGGGTGGACGGCACCGTGCACGGCATGGGCCGCGGGGCCGGCAACACCCGGATCGAGCAGCTGCTCGGCGTCCTCGGGCACGGCCCGGACCGGCTCCGGCCGCTGCTGCGGCTGATCGTCCGGCACTTCCACCCGCTGATGGACAAGTACCGCTGGGGCGCCAGCGGGCTGTTCGCGATGGCCGGGCTGTACGAGGTGCACCCGACCTATGTGCAGTGCCTGGACGAGCGGACCTCGCTGACCGCCGACGCGAAGCTGACCGCGCTGGCCTACCTGGCGGACGCCTCGGCCGCCCGCTTCTCCCCGGCGGTCCTCGACCGCGCCCTGGCCCACGCCGCCGCCTGACCGGCCACCGCCCGACCGCCGTAGCCGCAGTGGATCCCGTACGGCAGACTGCGGCTGTCTCTTGTCGACGCGGAACCGGAGGAACGTCGTGGCGGACGGTGGACGACCCGTGGTGGCGGTCTCGGGTGTGACCCGGGGCCTCGGCCGGGCCCTGCTCCGGCGCTTCGCCGCGCTCGGACACCCCGTGGCCGGCTGCGGCCGGGACACCGCCGCGCTGGCCGGTCTCGCCGCCGAACTCGGCCCCGCCGCCCATGTCCTGGACCGCGTGGACGTCACCGACGCCGCCGCGGTCGAGGCCTGGGCCGAGCGCGTCCGGCGCGAACTGGGCGCCCCCGCCCTGGTGGTGGCCAACGCGGGCCTCGCCGCCGGGCCCGCCCCGCTCTGGGAGGTGCCGCCGGCCGAGTTCGAGGCGGTCCTGCGGGTCAACGTCGTCGGCGTCTACACGATGGTGCGGGCCTTCCTGCCGCGCCTCGCCGACGGCGGCACCCTGGTCAACCTCTCCTCCGGCTGGGGCCGCACCCCGCGCGCCCTGCTGGCCACGTACACGGCGAGCAAGTTCGCCGTGGAGGGACTTACCCGCGCTGTCGCCGAGGAGGCGGCCCGGCTGCGGCCCGGCGTGCGCGTGGTCGCGCTGGACCCGGGCGGCGGCATCGACACCGGCATGCTCGCCACCTGCATGCCGGAGACGCACCAGCACTACCCCACCCCCGAGGAGTGGGCGGAGAACGCCGCCGACTACCTCCTGCACCACCTGCCCGCCGAGCGGGACCAGATCTCCCTGACCGTCCCGCAGCGGACGGTCTGACACCCCCCTCGACTCCGAGCCGGTCGTGCCTCACCAGGCACGGTCGGCTCTTTCGCGTGCCCGAAAGGCGACACCCATGCCCTACACGGAACCCATCGCGCCGCCCGCCCACACCCCGCGGGCCCAGGCCTCCCGGCCGCGCACCGCCACCCCCCGGCGCCTGCTGATGTGCCCGCCCCGGCACTTCGAGGTCAGCTACTCCATCAACCCCTGGATGGAGCCCGAGAAACCGTCCGACAACGCCACCGCGCTGCTCCAGTGGGAACGCCTGCGGGACACCTACCTCGACCTCGGCCACACCGTCGAGATCATCGAACCGCTGCCCGGCCTGCCCGACATGGTCTTCGCGGCGAACGGCGCGACCGTGGTCGACGGCAAGGTGCTCGGCGCCCGCTTCCGGCACCTCCAGCGCACCGCCGAGGGCCCCGGCTACCTCGCCTGGTTCCAGGAGCACGGCTACACCGACGTGCACTGGCCCGAGTTCATCAACGAGGGCGAGGGCGACTACCTGCTCGTCGGCCGCCGCCTGCTGGCCGGCACCGGATTCCGCACCGACCCCCGCTCGCACGCCGAGGCGCAGGAGTACTTCGGCGTCCCGGTCACCGGGCTCACCCTCGTCGACCCGCGGTTCTACCACCTGGACACCGCGCTCGCCGTGCTCTCGGACGACGAGGTCATGTACTACCCCGAGGCGTTCACCCCGGGCAGCCGGGCCGTGCTGCGCGAGCTGTTCCCGGACGCCGTGCTCGCCACCGCCGAGGACGCCGAGGTGTTCGGCCTCAACGCCTTCTCCGACGGCCGGCACGTGGTGCTGCCCAGCGCCGCGACCGGGCTCATCGACCAGCTGCGCCGGCGCGGGTTCGAGCCGGTCGGCGTCGACCTGCCCGAGCTGCTGAAGGCCGGCGGCGGCGCCAAGTGCTGCACGTTGGAGCTGCGCGACGCCCGCTGACCGGCACCCCCGCATCCGACAAGGAGGACCCTCCCATCGTCACCACCATCCGCATCGACCGGGCCGCCGCCGCCGAGGAGTTCGGCATGGCCTGCCAGCGGCTCATCCCCTGGCAGCCGGGCGCCGCCGAACCGCCGCTCGGCGCCATGGCCTGCTTCCTGCCCGCCGGGTCCAGCTCGGCCCCGGACTGCCACGACCAGGACGAGGTGATGATCGTCCTCGCCGGGTCCGGCACCGTCACCCTCGCCGGCGAGGACGCGCCCTGCACCGCGGGCGACCTCGTCGTCCTGCCCCGCAACCACGAGCACGTCGTGCACAACCCGTACGACGAGGAGCTGCGCTGGGTCTCCGTCTACTGGCCGCTGCACGAGCCGAAGGAAAGCACCGGATGAACACCCCGCAATGGATCACGGCAACCCCGCCGACCCCCAACGGCGACCTGCACCTCGGCCATGTCGCCGGCCCCTACGTCGCCGGTGACGTGCTGCGCCGCTTCCTCGCCGCCGAGGGCGCCGAGGTGCGCTACACCACCGGCCTGGACGACCACCAGAGCTATGTGCCGGTGCGCGGCCTGAAGGACGGCGGCCGCAAGGGCGAGGAGGTCGCCGACGGGTACGGCGCGTCCATCGAGTCGGTGTGGCGGCAGATCGGCGCCCACTTCGACGCGATCGTCCGGCCCCGCCGCGACGCCGGCTACACCGCCCGGATCCAGGACTTCTTCCAGCAGCTGTACGACGCCGGGCACATCGTCGCCCGGACCCGGCCGCTGCCGTACTGCACCGGCTGCGAGCGCTGGCTCTACGAGGCGTACGTCAAGGGCGGCTGCCCGCACTGCGGTGCGGCGAGCAACGGCAACGCGTGCGAACCCTGCGGCCGGCCCAACGACTGCGCCGACCTCACCGACCCCGAGTGCACGGTGTGCGGCGCCCCGGCCGAACTGCGCGACCAGGCCCGGCTGTACTTCCCGCTCGCCCCCTTCGAGGAGCGGCTCGCCGCCTTCTGGGAGCAGGTCGACATGCCGCCCCACCTGCGCGCCCTGTGCGAGCGGATGCGGGCCGCCGGACTGCCCGAGATCGCCGTCAGCCACCCCTCCGACTGGGGCGTCCCGGTGCCGGTCGCGGGCTTCCAGGACCAGCGGGTCTACGTCTGGTTCGAGATGGCCCCCGGCTATCTGCGGGAGTGGGAGACCGCCGCCGACGGGCCGGCCCCCGCCCCCGTGCAGTTCTTCGGCTTCGACAACGGCTACTTCCACGCGGTGCTGTTCCCCGCCGCGTTCCTGGCCGCCGACCCGGACCGGGCGCCGCTGGCCCGGGCCTTCGTGGTCAACGAGTTCTACCGGCTGGAGGGCCTGAAGTTCTCCACCAGCCGCCGGCACGCCGTCTGGGCGCACGAGGAACTCGCCCGCACCAGCGCCGACGTGCTCCGCTACCACGTGCTCGCCGACCGGCCCAACGGCCGCGAGACCAGCTTCACCGGCGCCGCGCTGGAGCGCAGCCGCGCCCGGCTCGCCGAGCTGTGGGACGGCTGGCTGCACCGGCTGCTGACCGCCGTGGCCGACGACTGCGGCGGCGCCGTACCCGCCGAGCGCCCGCAGGGCCCGGCCTGGGAGCGGCTGCGCGACCGGCTGACGCGGACCGTGGCGGAGCTGCGGGAGGCCTACTCGGTCGCCGGGTTCGACAGCCGCCGCGCCGTCGCGCTGCTGGACGAGATCGTCTCCCTCGCCGACGACTTCGGCCATGTGCACGGCCATGAGCGGCTGCGCCCGGACGGCGCCGGCGCCCACCGGTCCGCCCTCGCCGCCCAGCTCGCGGTCGCCGCCGCGCTGTCCGCGTGGGCCGCCCCCGTGCTGCCGGACGGCGCCGGCCGCCTCGCGGACCTGCTCGGGCTGCCCGCCGGGCGCCGTGTCGACGAGGCCGCCCTGCGCGGCCCGGACCCCGGCACCCCGCTGGCCGTACCCGCCGGGGCGGTCTTCGGTGGGTGAGGTGCGGGCCGCGGTCGTCGGCCCGTTCTCCGGGCCGCGCGCCGCCTGGGGCGAACTCCTCGAACAGGGCGCCGCGGCGCACGCGGACGGGCCGGTCCGGTGGGACTTCCACGACGACCGCGGCGACACCGCGCTGGCCCGGTCGGTCGCCGAGGCGGTGGTCGCCGACGGCCGCTACGCCCTCGTCGTCGGCCACTTCAACAGCGCGGGCGCCCGGGCGGCGCTGCCCCTCTACCGGGCGGCCGGCCTGCCGGTGCTGCTGCCCCTCGCCACCGCACCGGGGCTGCTCGCCGACGCGGCGGGCACCGCCCTGCGCTGGTGCCCGGACGACGTCGCCCAGCTGACCGAGATCCGCGCGGCGGCCCGGCGAGCCGGCCACCACCGCCTCGCCGTCACCCACGACGCCACCCCCACCGGCGCCCACCTGGCCCAGCTCTTCCACGCCGGTGTCCTGGGGGCCGGGGCCCAGGACGAGAGCCCGGCGACTGGGGGCCGGCCCGCCGCCCCGGCAACCGGGGCGGACTCCGACGCCTTGGCGGCCGGGGGAGAACCCGTTGCCTTGGCAGCCGGGGGACGCGGTGTTGCCCTGGTGGCCGAGAGGGAGGCCGACGCGCTGGTGGTGTGCGGGACGCATGCCGGTGTGGCCCGGGTCGCGCGGGAGCGCCGGGCGGCCGGCTTCGGCGGCACCTTCTACTTCACCGACGACTGCGCGGTGGACGAGTTCGCCGCGCTGCTCGGGGACGCGGCGGGCAGCGCCCGGGTGGCCCGGCTGCGCGGCGGCCCCGCCGCCTACGTGGACGACACCTTCCGCACCGCCCGCGCGGCCCTCACCCACAGCCCCGAGGCCCGCGGCGCCGCCCTGGTCACCCTGCTGCGCACCCACGCGAGCCACCCCTTCACCCCCGAGGGCGAGCCCCGCCCCGGTACAGGCCGCTTTGGGCCCGGCTGGGACGTCGTACCGCTGACCCCGCCCCCGGCCACCGCGGACCCCACCCCCGCCCGCGGCCCCGGGGTCCGGCACGGCCGGGTGTACGACGTCCTGGTCGTCGGCGCCGGAGTCGTGGGCGCCGCGACCGCGGACGTGCTGGCCCGGCAGGGACTGCGCGTCGGCATGACCGCGCCCTCGGCCGCGGACCCGGCGGCGACCCGGTACTCCGGCGGACTGGTGCGCGCCTACGAGCCCGACCCGGCCCTGCGCGAACTGGCCCTGCGCAGCCACGCCCTGGCCTGGGGCGGGACCGACGGCGACCACCCGCCCACCGGGTTCCGGCGGACCGGCTCCCTGGTGCTGCTCGGCGAGGGCGACCTGCCCGAGGCGGAGAAGGGCGTCGCCGAGCTGACCGCCGCCGGAGTCACCGCGCACCTGCTGGACCCCGGCGAGCTGCGGACCCGGTTCCCCGGACTGGCCGCGCACGACATCGCCGGAGCGGTGTGGGAGCCCGGCGGAGGCTATGCCGACCCGCCCGTCACCGCCCTCGCGCTGCGCGACCGCGCCGCCGCCCACCACGCCGTCGTACTGGCCGGCCGGGCCCGCCGGATCGACCAGCGGGACCCCGACAGCGTGGCCGTGCTGCTGGAACAGGGCGAGGTCCGGGCCCGGGCCGTGGTGCTCGCCACCGGCGCCGGCACCGGTCGGATCGCCGGGCACGCGCTGTCGGCCCCCGTGCCGCACACCGGCCCGCGCACCAAACGCATCCGGTACGCCTTCTTCGCCCACCCCGACGCCGCCCGGCAGCCCACCGTCTGCGACCTGGTCACCGGGGTGTGGGGCCGCCCCCAGCACGGCGGCTCCGCCGCGGGCGGCTATCTGACCGGCCGTCCGGTGGACGAGTGGGACGTCGCGCCCGGCGGCGGGGACACGGTCACCGCGGCCCAGGCCGAGCACATCAGGGAACTGGCCGCCCGCCGCTGGCCCTGGCTGCACCGGGCCGGGTTCCTGCACGGCCGGCACGGCGTCGACCTCTTCACCCGGGACGGCCGGCCGCTCGTCGGCCCGCCGACCCCCGGCGGCCGCGTCGTGCTCGCGACCGGCTGGTCCGGCGCCGGATTCAAGACGGCCCCCGCCGCGGGGGAACTCGTCGCCGCCCATGTGCTGGAGGCCCTCGGATGACGAGGGCCGCCGTACCGACGTACCCGAGAACCGACCCGAGAGGCCGTTGAACCATGAGCCACCCGTCCGCGACCGACCCGTCCGTGACCGACCGGTCCGCGACCGATCCGCGCACGCCCGTCTACGACATCGTCGGCGTGGGATTCGGTCCGGCCAACCTCGCCCTGGCCATCGCCGTGGAGGAGTACAACGAGACGGCCTCCCCCGAGGACCGGCTGACCGCCGTCTTCCTGGAGCGGCAGCCCGCCTTCGGCTGGCACCGCGGCATGCTCCTCGAGGGCGCGACCATGCAGGTGTCCTTCCTCAAGGACCTGGCCACCCTGCGCAACCCGCGCAGCCGGTTCGGCTTCGTGCCCTACCTCCACGACCGCGGCCGGCTGGTGGACTTCATCAACCACAAGGTGCTCTACCCCTCCCGCGAGGAGTTCCACGACTACCTGCGCTGGTGCGCCGACGGCGTGGACCACATGGTCCACTACGGCGCCGAGGTGCGGGCCGTACGGCCGGCCGCCGGGCAGGGCCGCCGGACCGGCGAGCTGGACGTCACGGCCGTCGCCGCGGACGGCTCGGGGACGGTCACCTACCGGGCGCGCAACCTCGTCGTGGCCACCGGGCTGGTGCCCAGACTGCCCGACGGGGTGGTCTCCGGCGACCGCGTCTGGCACTCCAGCGAGTTCCTGCACCGGCTGAACGCCTTCCCGCAGTCCGACCCGCGCCGTTTCGTCGTCGTCGGGGCGGGCCAGAGCGCCGCCGAGATCGTCGACCATCTGCACACCGGCTACCCGGGCGCCGAGGTCTGCGCGGTGCTGTCCCGCTACGGCTACAGCCCCGCCGACGACAGCCCGTACGCCAACCGCATCTTCGACCCGGCCGCCGTGGACCTGTACCACGGGGCGGACAGCGCCGTGCGCGGGATGCTCATGGACTACCACCGCAACACCAACTACGGCGTCGTGGACATCGACCTCATCCAGGAGCTGTACCGGCGCGCCTACCAGGAGAAGGTCCGCGGCGAGCAGCGGCTGCGCATCCTCGGCGCCTCCCGGGTGGAGTCGCTGGACGCGTCCGCCGACGGGGTCACCGTCCAGGTGCGCGACCTGGCCACCGGCCGGACCGAGCGGCTCGACGCCGACGCCGTGGTGTACGCGACGGGCTACACCGAGCTGGACCCGGTACGGCTCCTCGGCGAGCTGGGCACGGCGTTCCGGCGTGACGCCGAGGGCCGGCTGCGGGTCCACCGCGACTACCGGATCGACACCGCGGACACCCTCTCCGCCGCCGTCTACCTCCAGGGCGGCACCGAGCACACGCACGGCATCACCTCGAACCTGCTGTCCATGGCGGCGGTACGGGCCGGGGAGATCTGTGCCTCGCTGGTCGCCCGGCGCGCCGCCGGCACCCGGCGGACCTCGACGGCGGCCCCGGCCACCGAGGCCCCGGCCACCGCGGCGGCCGCCTGACCGGGCCGCCCGCCGCCCCTGTCCCACCTGCTGAAAGGACCGAGGACCGATGACCGCTGAGCTGGCGCAGACCGAACGCACCAGACTGCGCCGGATGCGGCACAAGGGAAGCCACCGGCGCGCCGACCTCGACGCCGTGCTCGGCGCGGGCTTCCTGTGTCATCTGGGGGTGCTCGTGGACGGCACCCCCATGGTCGTCCCCACCGTGTACGGCGTGGACGGCGACACCCTCTATCTGCACGGCTCGGTGGCGAGCCGCAGCCTGCTGCGGGCGCCGGACGCGACCGTCTGCGTCACCGTCACCCACGTCGACGGGATCGTGCTGGCCCGGTCCGTCTTCGAACACGGCGTCAACTACCGCTCCGCGATGGTGTACGGCGTGCCGCGCGCCGTCACCGACCCGGAGGAGAAGCTCCGGGGGCTGCGCGCCCTCACCGAGAGGTGCGCGCCCGGGCAGTGGGACTACGCGCGCCGGCCCAGCCGGAAGGAGCTGGCCGCGACCGCGCTGCTGGCCCTGGAGCTGACCGAGGCCTCGGTCAAGACCCGCTCCGGCCCCCCGGACGACGGCGACGGCCCCGATGCCGCGCTCGGCCTCTGGGCGGGCGTACTGCCGCTGACCACCCACTGGGGCACCCCCGTGCCCGACCCGCTGCTCGGCCCGGACGCCGAGGCGCCGGCCCATGTCCTGGCCCGCGCCGGCAGCCGTGCCGGGGCCCCCGCCGATGGAACGCCCATCCCCGAGGAAGAGATCCATGCCGACCACCACTGAACTCACCCTGCGGCCCAAGGACTTCAAGTCGGATCAGGAGGTGCGCTGGTGCCCGGGCTGCGGTGACTACGCGATCCTGGCCGCCGTGCAGGGCTTCATGCCGGAACTGGG
>NZ_JBVIJC010000044.1:0-24420 GCF_055581605.1 Streptomyces sp. NPDC031418 | reverse complement strand
CAGGAAATGGCCGCCATGACGGAGAAACTGGCCCGCGTCGCCCAGCTCCTGGACGAATCGGTCATCGGCTACCAGGACACGGACAAGGGCAACGCGGCCCGTTTCCGCATGCTGATGGGCTGAGCCTCAGCCCACCTGAGAGGGAGGCCGCGCCTGGAGCGCGACCTCCCTCTCTTCTTGCTCGAAGTCACCACGGGCATCCCACACGGCTGCCCACCCGCGATCGACGGCGAACCGGTGCTGATCGCCTCTCCATGGCAGGCCGCCCCTGTGGCGTTCCACTGTAGGCGGCGGTGCTGCAGCTACCCTGAGGTCATAAGAGGTAGTGGTTTCATCGACGCTGCCGAAGGAAATGCGATCTTGTTTGTACATTTAAGCAGTTTCGTCATCTTCTCGGCAGAGTGGAAGATGATTCGGAACTGAGTATTTTCGGAGAGGTCCAGGTCATTGAGGAGAATGCCCGTCACCAGGAGGGGCTTGTTCTCCCCGGTGCGTTGGCACGTGAAGAAGACGTCCGCCTCGCCGGCCCCGCCTGTCGCCTGCATCCCATATCCAAGCTTGTATGCCGAGTATGACGGGTAGCTGTTCTTCTGCCTTTCAGGGAACAGTGGCTGCAGTGCAGGCTCAAACTTGATAGACAACGCATTCTTGGCCGAGGGGGATGCGCCGTCAATTCGCACCTGGCAAACGTATGCGGCATGAGTTTCCTCTGCGACGGCCCTTGCAGCGGAGGCGTGTGACTGCTTCGTCGTGGAGGCATCGTATGCGCGGCTGAAATTTTCGCTGTGTCGCGCCTCCTTGATGGCCTCAGCATCCACCACCCCGTCACACGAATTCTTTAGTGCGGCAGCCCCGTGGGAAGGTCCATCACTCCCGCATGCCGCACAGACCATGGCCAGCAGCATCGCGGTAGCTGAGCAAGCTCCGTACTTGGTCTTCCGTTTCATGCGGATGGCTCTTCCTGTCCCATCTCGACGCTCCCTTTTGCACGTCTCACGTTATGCCAGAATCGGCCTGTTGATTCGGAAACCTCAATCAGTCCGAGTCGGTCATGTCGGCCAGTTCGGATCCGTTGGTGTATGCCGTCTGCATATCTCGGCTGACGGACTGATACCACGAAGATCCCTTGAGCTCAGGATGTGTGGCCAAATATACCGAGAGTGGACTTGTTGCCCTGTTCTGGGCCAGCCTCATGAAATCTGACTTTTTCTTGATCTCTTGCATATCGAGCTTGTCGTTGTAGTCATCGACCTGTTGGCGCACTTCTCGATCGATTGCGATGCTTTCATGCGTTTCGATGGCTCCGCCAATTCCCTCGGCCAGCGATGGAACGACGAAGGAAACCACCCTTCCCGCACTTTCCACAGGCAGTGTGGCAATTGAGACGCCGGTGCTGATCGTTTGACTTACCCCGAACTTTTTCCATTCAGCGGCATCGCTCAGGGCATCGCTGTAGTCGTCGCTCTTCTGGGAGTACGTATCGTTGATCCCGGTGACGCAGGCCTGGTCGAGTGCACCACTGAACTTGGTGCCGGTCGTCAGAACGGTGGAAAGAGAATCGTCGGGGTGAGAATGAGCCTTCAGCGCGCTGATCGTGAACTCTTGTTGTGCGCCGGACAAGATGTCGTAAGCCACCTTGTCCCGACCCACCGCATTAAGGAAATTGAGCGATGTTTGATGTGCGAGATCGATATGACCCGGGCCGTGATGGTTGAAGGCGATGTTACTCAGGTCCTGGAACTCTGGGTGGTCGCCGAAATTCGAGAGAGACCAGTTGAGATCGTCAATATAGGCAGAGCCCATGAGTCCTAGGCTGTCGCCGATGCCCGGCCTGTTCTTGATGAACTGCGGATCCTGCCCGACCTGCCATACCACTTGCCCCATGATGTTGGCAGAGACGTTGTCCCTATGGATACCGTTCCCCGCCTGGTCGTAAGGGACTCCGAGCGTTGCCGCTTCGAGGGCATGGCCAAGCTCGTCATAGCCGTACCCGCGACTCCCGTCTGCGGTGGTGTTTGCGTTGGGCCAAGAGCGGTCCACCAACAGGTATTTCAGGTCTTGATTGACCTTGTGGCCGCCCTTCGCCCAGTCCTCGGAGTAGAAAAGATCCTTTGCGGCATGCGGATTATGCCCAAGGGCCTCCATGTAGCCGGCCATAGGGTCTTGCCCGTAGTCGTCCCCAGACCCGAAATTCAGGTACGGGTACTCGTCGCCCTCAGCGCGCCAGAGATCGGCCGGCTTCTCATGCTTGTGTGCCTTTTCGAACCCAATAAGGCCGTGCCCGTAGTCGGTGAGGAACTTGTCGTCGTACGATCCGTAGCGCATCAGGCTACTCATGATCTGGAAGCCGTACGGACCCTTGTACGGAAGCACACTTCCTCTGTCTGGGTACTCAACTTGTGTACCTCCCAGGGAAATGATCTGCTTCTTCCACTCATTCATTGCGTGACTGTGGGAATGCGTGGCAGTAGCCAGAGTGAAGCTCAGTGACTTCTGAATATCGGCGGATGCCTTCGTCTGGGCGTCACCGGTCTGACGACGGTCCGCAATACGAGTCCACAGCTCGAGAGTGCCCTTCGCGCCGAGCTGAGTCGTGAACTTCTCGGCGAAGTATGGATCACCTTCGTGGCGGGACAGCAGCGTGTTGATCCTCCGAAGTGTCTCGGGATCGAGCCGGTCGGTAGAGCTGGCCAAAGCCAGCTTGCTGCCTTTGCCGGTGAGCTTTTCGAGCTCCTTCAAGTCCTTGTCTGCCTGCTCGCGCCCCTTCTTGGCGTCCGCGATGCTGCTATACGTGTTCGAGTTAAAGCCCTTCCCGCGGCCATTGTGATCCTGACTCAAAGCCCAGGAGAGGGTGTCGTCAGCGTCTTGGGCGGTGGCGATGGCTGATTGAATGCTGCTCCGATAGGCTTGCAGCGTCTCCTGGTAGCTCTTGTTGAGCCATGGCAGATCCTCGGTGGGGGTATCCTTAGGGGGGTTGAAATACACCTCACCGTCAGGCTTGATAGACAGGTACTTGTCAGACTCGATGTCGTGCTTCAAGCTCTTCAGCTTGGACTGAGAGCTGGTAAAGATCTCGTGTGCGCTGTCCAACAGTTTGCAGATATCGTCGGCTTCATCTGCTGCCGCATCGATCTGGTTTCCAACAAGCGTGGCCTTCTTTAGGGCGGCTGTTGCTGCGTCGCCCTTCCAGTCAGATCCCTCCAGGTCCTTCTCGACAGTGTTCTCGTACTGTTTGTGGACCTTTCTGAACTTCTCAGGCAGCTTGCGCCATTCGGTCACCGCCTCGTGCAGGTCGCTGAAGTCGGCGTGCAGGAGAGTTGTGTAGTCGAGCATGTCTTCCTCGTCCGGTGCCGTTACCTGAGTTCCTCGTGACGGTGACGGGCCTTCTCTTTCGCTTCCCGTGCTGCATAGTCACTGGCGCTGGACCGCAAGGCGCCGGCGATGTCATGTTCCAGCAGATCCTCGACGTACTTCATCTGTCCACGCCATCTGGTCATGAACGTAGAGAATGACGCAGCTGATTTGAATCCCTTCAGGCTTCCGGCAACCTGGTCAGTCTCCTTTGCCGCAGCATTGTCTGCCTTGGAGAAATCGCTGCGAACGGTGTCCGCATGAGTCGCCCGATTCCTCAGGAACGCGGCATCTGCGACCAGCTTCTTCCCTGAAGGGCCTCCCTCGACGCCGTCCGGCAGATGGTTCAGCTCCATGCTGCTGTGCTGCCGGGCAACGGCTGTGCGTCGCGCCTTCCCCCACATCTCATCGAACGACATGTTCCTCCTCGTCGTAATGGACACCTGAAAACGGCCTTCGGCGGTCGGGTTGACAAATCGCTGTGTGGAGGCCAGTCGCTGGCTAGCGCCGTGAAGAAAGTGACCAGTAGCTCGCGCTCACGGATGGTGCCCCGGGGCAGGCGGCGTTCCGTCGGTGGGGGCGCCGGTGGCATGCCCTTGCGGCGGACGGAAGGACGGGTGTTGCTGCTGAGGATGCGCGTAGGGCTGGTAAGCGGGGGGAGCGGCCGGTACAGGTGTCGGCCTTCGGCGGGACCGAATGACCGGGATACCGATGCCGGCTCCCAGAAGCGCCGCGGCCGCGATGCCCAGGCCGATCCACAGCGCCGTGTTGCCGCCGTTCGACCGGGCTGCCGTGGCCTGCGGCTCGCTGTCGCCCTTACCGCCTCCCGCTGAACCCGTGACCTCCGAGGCCTGAGGAGATGGCGACTTGGCAGCGGCTGCTGCGGCCAGGTCGGGCAGGGGGTACTTGTCGGCGGGGCCGGGGTTGCCCGGGTTCTTCAGCGCGATACGGGGCCGTACACCGCCGTAGCCGACGTAGTCACTCCGCTTCGCTCCGTCGGCCGGCTTGGTGACAGTGTTCAGCATGACCCGGAGGACCTGGTTGTTCGTCCACGTGGGGTGCTTCGACCAGATGAGGGCTGCCGAGGCGGAGGCGATGGCGGTCGAGGTACTCGTTCCGTTGGACTTGCAGACCTCGCTGCCCCCTGGACAGGCATGAACCATCTCGGTTCCCGGGGCCACCAGGTCAACCTGGGGGCCAGTCTCGGAAAACGACGCCACTTTTCCTTTCTCGTCCGCGGCCCCGACACCCACTACGCCTGGGGTGGCCGCCGGATATTCGAGCAGGTTGGACTTGTCTCCGTCGTTACCTACACCGGCAAAAATCAGCTTGTCCTTCGACAGGGCGTACCGGACTGCGGAAGAAAGTGACGGAGTGTTGACGTTCTGTCTGCCGGGTGAATTGGGCAAGGCCATGGAGATGTTGATGACCCGAGCCTGGGATTCTGCTGCGTATCGAATGGCCTTTGACAGCACTCTTGAGTACTCGGCACCCTCGTCAACTTGCCCGAAGTCCTCGGTGTTGTAACGCATTCGGATGGGGAGAATCTTCACTCCCGGTGCAAGGCCGTACGACCCATCCGCCGGCCCCCGTGCGCCCGTGGCCGCAATGAGTGCCGCAATACCCGTTCCGTGGCCCACGAGGTCGGTGTGTTCGTCGCCACGCTGGCCGGAGTAGTCCTTGCCGTCCAGAACCTGGCCCTTGAGGTCGGCCAGACTGTCGTCGACGCCGGAGTCGATGACTGCGACGGTGATGCCACGGCCCGTACTGGTCTTCCACATCTCCTCGGCATGCATGGCGTCCAGGTGCCACTGACGGGCGCGGATGGACTCAGCGTAGGCGGGCGTGCCACCGATCCCGACGAGCATCAGCCCGAGAACAGCCGACGCTGCAGACAGGCGCCGCGACATCCGCTTGCCTCTGATACGCATATGCCTTCCTGAGGATGGTGGTTTCGGGCTCAGTCGACTACCGGCGGCAGGGGGCGGCGATTGTCCCGCGTCCAGGTTTCCTCGTCTTCGACCAGGTAGTCCGGACGTTGGCCGTTCTGCTGCTGACTTTTCCGGGTTCCAGGCTGCTGCGGCGACCCAGTGGCACGGCCAGCCGTTGATCGCCGGAGCGATTCCTCCCCGTTCGCCGGCGGACGGACCAGACCTGAGCCACCGGTGGTGAAGGGGCGCCCGCTGCTGCCGCCCGGTTGTCCAGGGCGGCCACCGACAACTCCGCCTTCCTCCGACGCAAGACGACGACCGCCGACTAGGCCGCCACCAGGGCGAGCTGACCCGCCGGAGGGCGAACTCGGGGTCATTGTTCGCCCCATCGGGGCACGGGCTTGGGTGCTTTCCTTGCCGATGACCGTTCCCCGCGGCAGGCCGCTCGTCGGGCGTCCCGTGTTGGTGACCGGACGGCCCCCAACGATTCCCGTCTCCCTGGGCATGTGCGGGACGCCACCGGTGGGCCTTACCGCCCCCGGCATTTGCGGAAGGCGGCCCGGAGTGGAAACCCGTGGGAGCGGGGCCGAGCCCAGGCCCCGCCCGCCACCACTGAACGTCGGAGGCACGGCCGTCGGTTGGTCGGGAAGCTGCAATTCGCGGTGAGGGATGTTCGTCCTCGGTACGGGTGGGGAGACGGTGTCGTGTGATGTGCGTGGAAGCGTGTCTGCGCTGTCGATTCCCATGTCGACTGGTGGCGCGTGGTGTTTCGACTGGGGCGTGTGGACCGGCGTGACAGGGATTTCCGTAGTGTGGGGGAGCCTAGGAGCCGCCACCTGGCTGGTGTTGTGGTGCTGTGAGGAGGGGCTCCCGCCCAGGCTTCCGGCCGTTTGTGCCCGGGGCACTGGTGCGGATGCGTTGGAGCCCGTCGGGATGTGCTGAGTGTCGTAGGCCCACTGCTTGGGATTCAAGTTATTCGACGGCGGCGAAAACGTAGGCGGCGTCACACTGTTCACCTGCTGCGCCGAGTACTCGTACGTCTGCGCCAGCTTCCGCATCTGCTGGATCGCCTCGCCCCGCGCCGCCTCGATGCGCTGCTGCGCAGCCGTCGCGTCGGCCTTGGCCGTGCGGGCCTGCTGCTGGGCGTCGGGGTCGTTGTGGGCGCCGGGCTGCTTGGCTGCCGCGATCGTGGCGTGGGCGTTGGCGAGGTCCGTCTTGGCCTGGGTCGTCTCGGAGACGTCCGGCATGGCCGCCTTCGCCTCGGAGATGGCCTGCGACACGGTGCCCATCCAGCTGGACGCCACCGCCGCGTACTCGCCCAGGCGCAGCGTCGCGCTCGCCGTCTGGCCACCCCAGTCACGGAACGCGTCGCCGGCCTCGCCCTGCCACTCCAGGTTCTTGACGTGCTGCATGAGGTCGTCGCCGATCTTGGTGATCGTCGTCGCGGCCTTGGCGAGCTTGGTGGAGAGGTGGGACGCTCCGGCCGTGCTGGCGGAGTCGAGCATCGCCGCCAGCTGCTCGTGCGTCATGGACTCGAAGTCCGTGTGGGCGAGCTGGGGTTCCGGTCGGTTCGACGCCTTGCTCATCACCACGTCCCCTTCGTTTCCTGAGAGCCGGAGCCGGAGCCGGAGCCGGAGCCGGAGCCGGAGCCGGAGCCGGAGCCGGACGTGGGCGACGTGTCCGGCTGATGCGCGTACGGATCCCGGTTCACGTCGTAATACTTCTCCGCCTCCGCGTTCACCGCCCTCATCCGCTCCTTGATGGCCTCGTCGAGGTTGGCGTAGCCCACCCGCGACGCGTGGACGGCCAGGCCCATGCCCTCGATCTGGGCGCCCAGGGCCTTCGACAGGTTCTCCAGCTCGTCGTGGACGAGGGTGTACGAGTCGTAGAGGAACTGGGCCTCTTTGAAGTCCGCGGACCCCAGCTGGGCGCGCGGCAGGCGGTCCTCGCCGACCTTGCCCGGGGCCGCCTCCGACTTCTCCAGCTCGATGAGCAGGTCATCGACGCGCTTCTTGAACTTCTTCATGGCGCTGTGCTGGACGTCCAGCGCCATCTGAGGGTTCACATGGGACAGGGAGTCGAAGTCCTTGCCGGTGTCCGGCACATTCCTCGGACCGCCGCCGCCGTTCGAACTCACCTCAGCTGCCTCCCCGCTCTCCCCGTTCACTCCGCCCGCTGGAGCGGAGTAAAAAACTCGTCAATCACTCTAGTGCCGTTGCGGAAGCAACCCCACCTGAATCAGGGACGTCCCGCGCTTGCGCGATACGAACACGCCACGGCCCGGCGGCATCGGACGGGCCCGGACGCTGCCGAGGATGTCGCCCTCGCTCGGATCGCCGGACAGGACAACGCCCTGGGCGCCCAGCTCCTTCAGGCGCTGCATGAAGGACTCGTACATGGCGCGCGAGGCACCGGCCGCGCTGCGGGCGATGATGAACTTCACGCCAACATCGCGTGCGAAGGGCAAATGCTCCGCCAGTTGCGCCAGCGGGTTGCCGGAACTGGTCGACACCAGCTCGTAGTCGTCGACGATGACGAACAGCTGCGGGCCGCTCCACCAGCTGCGGTCGCGCAGCTGCTGCGGGGTGATGTCCGGTTTCGGGGCCCGCATCTCCATGAACTGGCGGATCGCGTCCATGTGGACCTCCATGGCGGACGCCATGGGCGCGTACTCCAGCAGATGCTCCTCCGAGACCGCCTCCAGCATGGTGCGCCGGTAGTCGCCGACGACGATGCGGGCCTCGGCGGGCGTGTAGCGCTCTGCGATCTGCTTGGCCATCAGCCGCAGCAGGTTCGTCTTGCCCGACTCGCTCTCACCGAAGACGAGGAAGAGCGGATCGGTGTCGAGGTCGACGAAGACGGGCTCCAGATTCGCCTCGTCGATGCCGATCGCGATGCCATGCTGCGGGAATTCGAAGCCCTTGGGCAGCTGGTCGGCGGGCAGCTTGCGGGGCAGCAGACGGACGGCGGGGGCCGACGGGCCCTGCCAGCCGGCCCGCGCGCTCTGCACGAACCGGGCCGTCGCGTCGGCGAGGTCGTCCACCGTGGGCGAGGAGTCGACGCGCGGCAGGGCGGTCATGAAGTGCAGCTTCTCCGGGACCTGGCCGCGCCCGGGCACGCCCGTCGGCACGTTCACGGCGACCTTGCGGTCGAACTCGGAGTCCATCGGGTCACCGAGCCGCAGCTCCAGCCGGCCCAGGATCTGGTCCTTCAGGGCGGACCGGACCTCCATGTAGCGCGAGGCCGAGACGACGACGTGGACGCCGTAGCCGAGGCCGCGGCCCGCGATGTCGTTGACGACGCCCTCGAGGCCCTCGTAGTCGGCCTTGAAGCTGCCCCAGCCGTCGATGACCAGGAAGACGTCCCCCCACGCCTCGCCGGGCAGCTCGCCCGCCGCACGGCGCCTGCGGTAGGTCGCCACGGAGTCGATCCCCTGGGTGCGGAAGAACTGCTCGCGGCGGTTGAGGATGCCCGCCACCTCTGCGACCGTACGACGGACCCGCTCCGGGTCCAGCCGGGACGCCACCCCGCCGACATGCGGGAGGTCCGCGAGTGCCGCGAGGCCGCCGCCCCCGAAGTCCAGGCAGTAGAACTGCACCTCGTGCGGGGTGTGGGTGAGCGCGAAGGACCCGACGAGGGTGCGCAGCAGCGTGGACTTCCCGGACTGCGGGCCGCCGACGACCATCATGTGGCCCGCCGCGCCGGAGAAGTCCCGGTAGAGCAGCTCGCGCTTCTGCTCGAAGGGCTTGTCGATCAGGCCGAGCGGCACTGTCAGGCCGCCGGGACGGGTGTACCCCGAGGCGTGCAGTCCGCGCTCCGGCGACACCGACAGCGTCGGCAGCAGCTGGTCCAGCGTCGGCGCCTGGTCCAGCGGGGGCAGCCACACCTGGTGCGCGGGCACACCCTGGCCCTCCAGCCGTCGCACGATCACATCGAGGACGGTGTCGGCCAGCGCGTCGTCCTCCGGCCGGACGGACTGCGTCCGCGCGGTGTCGGGCGCCGCGTAGGCCATCGGTACGGGAAGCGCGGTGAACGGCGCCGGCCGGCGCTCCACGGGCAGGCTGCCCTGCGTCACCTCGGCGCCGCCCGAACGGTACGTCCCCGAGACGTACGCCGCCTTGAAGCGGACCATTTCGTCCGTGCCGAACTTCAGATAGCCGGAGCCGGGCACGGACGGCAGGTGATAGGCGTCCGGGACACCGAGCGCGGCCCGCGACTCGGCGGCGGAGAAGGTGCGCAGACCGATCCGGTACGACAGGTAGGTGTCGAGACCGCGCAGCCGGCCCTCCTCCAGGCGCTGCGAGGCCAGCAGCAGATGGACACCCAGGGAACGGCCGATGCGGCCGATCTGGATGAACATGTCGATGAAGTCGGGTTTCGCGGTGAGGAGTTCGCTGAACTCGTCGATCACCAGGACGAGCGAGGCCAGCGGCTCCAGCGGGGCACCGGCGGCGCGCGCCTTCTCGTAGTCGTGGATGTTGGCGTAGTTGCCCGCCGCGCGCAGCAGTTCCTGGCGCCGTTGCAGCTCGCCGCGGATCGCGTCGCCCATGCGGTCGACCAGCGTGAGGTCGTCGGCCAGGTTGGTGATCACGGCGGCGACGTGCGGCATCTGGGACATGCCGGCGAAGGTCGCGCCGCCCTTGAAGTCGGCGAGGACGAAGTTCAGCGTCTCCGAGGAGTGCGTGACCGCCAGTCCCAGCACGAGTGTGCGCAGCAGCTCCGACTTGCCCGAGCCGGTCGCGCCCACACACAGGCCGTGCGGGCCCATGCCGTCCTGCGCCGCCTCCTTGAGGTCCAGCATCACCGGCTGCCCGTTCTCGCCGACACCGATCGGCACCCGCAGCCGCTCCGGCATGGAACGCGGCCGCCACGTGCGCGTGACGTCGACGGAGGCGGCGTCGCCCAGACCCAGCAGCTCGGTGAAGTCGAGGTTGGCCAGCAGGGGCTCGTCGTCGTCCCCGCCGCCCACGCGCAGCGGGGCCAGCTGCCGGGCCAGCGCCTCCGCGGCCGGCAGCGACAGACCGTCGGGCAGACCCTCGTAGGCCACCCCGCCGCCGGAGTCGAGCCACAGCCGCTCCGGCCGTACGACGATCGACAGGTCGCCGCGCGGCTGGTCCAGCTCGCCCGGCAGCACCTCCACGATGGTCACGCCCTGGAGACCTTCCGCCGCGGCGAACGCGGAGGTCGGCGGCACCATGCCACCGTCCAGCACCACCAGGATGTGCGGCTGGTCCAGCAGCGGCTGGCCGTCCCGGCTGAACCGGGGCCTGCCGTCCAGCCGGCTCGTGAGCAGCTGCTCCAGCTCGCCCAGGTCGTCGCCGAACAGCCGGCGGGTGCCCGCGCCGTCGTACTGGCCCGCCACCTGGCAGTGCGGCAGCCACTTCGTCCAGTCCCAGCGGGCGACGGCGCCCGGCGCGGCGACCACGGCCACCACGAGGTCGTCGGGGGAGTGCAGGGTGGCCGCCTGGGCCACCAGCGCCCGCGCGGACGCCTGGGCGCGCTCGGGGTCGCCGGAGACGGTCACGTGGTAGAAGGCGCGCAGCGACAGGGCCACGGGCAGGCCGTCCA
The DNA here is from genome assembly GCF_055581605.1 of Streptomyces sp. NPDC031418. Classification (NCBI taxonomy): domain Bacteria; kingdom Bacillati; phylum Actinomycetota; class Actinomycetes; order Kitasatosporales; family Streptomycetaceae; genus Streptomyces; species Streptomyces sp. NPDC031418. Next base: position 13,570 of record NZ_JBVIJC010000044.1, on the reverse strand, counting down.
ACTGGCCGTGGACCGCGAGGAACCGCTGCATGGCGCCCGCGCACAGCGGCTCCAGCTCGTCCACGGGCGCGGTCTGCGGCGCCACCAGCGGAGTGGCCAGCTGCTGCGGGCCCAGACCGATGCGCACCTGCCCGAAGTCCTCGTCGCTGACGCGCCGTTCCCACACCCGGCTGCCCTCGGCGACCAGCGACCACAACTGCTCGGGGGCGGGGTGCAGATACAGCTGCGCGTCGCGCTGACGCAGCGCCGTCCTGCGCACCGAACGCCGGGTCTGGGCCAGGTAGCGCAGATAGTCACGGCGAACGTCGGCCATTTGCCCTTGCGTACCGCGGCGGTAGCGCACGATCTGCGAGACCACCATCGCGGCCGTCGACAGCAGCATCACGACACCCATGATCCGCATGAACGGATGGGCGTTGGGGGACGCGAAGTAGAACACCACCGAGGAGCCCATGCCGAGGGTCGGCAGGACCTGCATCAGCATGCCCTCCTGCTGCCCGCGCGGCAGTTCGGGAGGAGCCTCAAGTTGCACCTCGTCCGTGGGCACTTCAGGCGGAAGCGCGCGAGGCGGGCGCTTGATGACGATCTGGCTCACCGGAGCATCAATCCTCGTGTACGGACGACCTGTACGGACGATCGGTTGACCACCGGCACCCCCGTGGCGACGGCTTCCTCCGCTTGCCGGCCGATCCTACTGGCCACCACTGACACCGCCGCCCGGTAGGGTGACGCCCGCACCGTGCGCATCCGCGAACAGGGGGTCAGGACAGGTGAGTACGACAGCGGCGACGGGGTTCTGCAGAGTCACTGTCGTGGCGCCCGACAGCCGTATCGACGTGGCGCTCCCGGTGGACATCGCCGTCGCCGACATCTACCCGGAGATCCTGCGCCTGACCGGACAGACCCAGGCCGTCGGCGCTCCGTCCGGCTATCACCTCGTACGGCGTGACGGCCGGGTCCTCGACAGCGGCCGCACCCTCGCCGACGAACGGGTCCTCGACGGCGAGGTGCTCAGCCTGCGCCCGTTCGCCGAATCGCTGCCGCCCGCGGTGTACGACGACATCTCCGACGCCGTCGCCTCCGCCGTCGAACGCGACCGGCACCTGTGGAGCGAGGGGATGCTGCGGGCCGCGGGCCTGACGGGCGGCGCACTGCTGGTCCTGCTGTCGGCGCTCGTCCTGTGGTACGCCGATCCGGTCCGCCACGACATGCACGGCCTGCCCGGGATCATCGCGGCCGGCCTCGGCGTGCTGCTGACGGCGTTCGCGGGCATCCGCGCGCGGGTCTACGGCGACCGGCCCGCCGCCGTGGCGCTCGGCCTGGGCGCCCTGCCGCTGCTGATGCTCGCGGGCTCCGGGCTCGTCGGCCCCACGGCCGGCCAGGGGCCGGGCAGGTTGCAGTTCATGCTGGGCTGTGTCGCGGTCCTGATCGCCTCCGTGGTCCTGGTCGTCGTCGCCCCCGGCGGGGACGCCCCCTTCGTGGCCGCCTCCTTCCTGGCGACGGCCGGCACCCTGGCCGCCTTCGCGGCCATCCTGTCCGACGCCTCCGCCACCGCCACCGCGTCGGTGTGCGCCCCCGCGGCGATCGGCCTGGTCGCGTTCCTGCCCGGCCTGTCCGCCCGCTTCGCCCGGCTGCCCATCGGCTACGCACCCCCGCGGTCCGGCGGCGGCGACGACTTCGAGGCCGACCCGACCCGGGGCGTGGACGCCGAACCGCTCGACGTCGAACGCATCGCCGCGCAGGCCCGCAGGGGCCACGAGATGCTGCTGGGCCTGGTCGGCGGCACGGCCGCGGTCGTGGTCGGCGCCGCGGCCGTCCTCGGCTTCTCCTCCGACGTCTGGGGACAGCTCCTCGCGCTGGCCACGGGGCTCGCCATGCTGATGCGCGCGCGGCTGTTCCGCTACACCTCGCAGGTGTGCTGCGTCCTGGTGGCCGGTATCGCCGCCATCGTCCTGCTGCTGCTCGGGCTCGCGCTGAACCCGCCGTCCTCCGCCCTCACCGACTTCGTGCTGCACCACGACCGGGGCGCCCTGGACCTGCGGACCGTCTGGCTCACGGCGGCCGTCGCCGCGGGAGCCGCGCTGCTCACCGCGATCGGCCTGATCGTGCCGCGCAAGGGCCTGTCCCCGTTCTGGGGCCGCTTCCTCGACCTGGCCGAGGGCGCGGTGCTGCTCACCCTGGTCCCGCTCTGCCTCGCCGTGGTGGGCGTCCTGACGGACGTACGCTCGATGGTCGGCTAGGACGGTCGGCCTTGAACGGCGGCCCGCGTACGTGCGCGGGCGGCGAAGGTTTCGTCACAGGGCCGCAACGGGCGTGCCCATGCCATGGGGGGTCCACGTAGCGTCCCGGTCATGAGCCTGCCTGTTCTCGCCCCGCAGTCCTTCCGGCCCACCGACCTCGTCGCCCTCGGCGGCGGCCGGAGCAGCGGCGGCTCCACCGGCGGCTATCACGGCTCCGAGGAAGAGGGCGGCTCCACGGGGAGCTACGGCGGCAGCTCTCACGGCGGCTACTCCAGCGGCTACCACCACTACGGCGACAACGGCTCCGGCGGCGGAAGCCAGCCGCTCCTGTGGGTCCTGCTGCTGGTCGTCGCAGTGGTCGTCTTCCTGGTCTGGGCGGCCAAGCGCAACCAGTGACCCGGGTGGCCGAGCCGTACTGGTACCCTGAGTGACGACCGTGTGTGTACGCGCCCCCGGAGCCCTGCGCCCTGGTGGCCGCGCCCAGCGGATCCCGGCTCCCGAGTAACGGAAGCTCCCCCGAGATGAAGACCGGGGGCACTCGGTTGCCACTCACAGACTATGAGGAGTACGCGTGTCGCTCGACGCCGCTACGAAGAAGCAGATCATCTCCGAGTTCGGTACCAAGGAGGGTGACACCGGCTCCCCCGAGGTCCAGGTCGCTCTGCTCTCCCGTCGGATCTCCGACCTGACGGAGCACCTCAAGGCCCACAAGCACGACCACCACTCCCGCCGTGGCCTGCTGATCCTGGTCGGTCAGCGCCGTCGCCTGCTCCAGTACCTGGCGAAGAAGGACATCCAGCGCTTCCGTGCGCTGGTCGACCGCCTCGGCATCCGTCGCGGTGCGGCGGGCGCCAAGTAAGACGCCGTGAGGGGAGCGGTTCCCGGAATGATCCCGGGGAACCGCTCCCTTTGCCGTATGCGGGAGCCGCACGCAAGGTCCCGCACGCACGTGCCGCACGGAGGCGAACCTCCGGTGCACGGGCGGAAACGTGCGGAGTGTCACTGACGCTTTGTAGTGTGGTAGCACAACGCAATACGTACGACACAGCGTGATAGTGCCTACCCGTTCCGGGTAGGTCGACAGCACGCACACCGAACGAGGAGGAGCGCACCTCGCCGCCGCCGGTCCTCGGTAGTGGCCCCCGGGGGGAAGCGAGCCCCGGGTGCTTCGATCGAAGACCGGCCCGCACCAGACGGCGCGCTTCTCCACCACCGTCCCCCTGCCACACGGGCAGCCGTGGGACGACGACGAGGAGAAAACGCTAGTGGAGAACGAGACCCACTACGCCGAAGCCGTGATCGACAACGGCGCATTCGGCACCCGCACCATCCGCTTCGAGACGGGCCGCCTGGCCAAGCAGGCCGCCGGCTCCGCCGTGGCGTACCTGGACGACGACACCATGGTGCTGTCGGCCACCACCGCCTCCAAGAACCCCAAGGACCAGCTCGACTTCTTCCCGCTGACGGTGGACGTCGAGGAGCGGATGTACGCCGCCGGCAAGATCCCCGGCAGCTTCTTCCGCCGTGAGGGCCGTCCCTCCGAGGACGCCATCCTCACCTGCCGCCTGATCGACCGCCCGCTGCGCCCGTCCTTCAAGAAGGGCCTGCGCAACGAGATCCAGGTCGTCGCCACCATCATGGCGCTCAACCCCGACCACCTGTACGACGTCGTGGCGATCAACGCCGCGTCCGCGTCCACGCAGCTGGCCGGTCTGCCCTTCTCCGGCCCGATCGGCGGCGTCCGCGTCGCGCTGATCCGCGGCCAGTGGGTGGCCTTCCCGACGCACACCGAGCTCGAGGACGCCGTCTTCGACATGGTGGTCGCCGGCCGCGTCCTGGAGGACGGCGACGTCGCGATCATGATGGTCGAGGCCGAGGCCACCGAGAAGACCATCAAGCTGGTCGAGGGCGGCGCCGAGGCGCCGACCGAGGAGGTCGTCGCCGCCGGTCTCGACGCCGCGAAGCCCTTCATCAAGGTGCTGTGCCGCGCCCAGGCCGACCTCGCCGCCAAGGCCGCCAAGCCGACCGCCGAGTTCCCGATCTTCCTGGACTACCAGGACGACGTGCTGGAGGCGCTGACCGCCGCGGTCAAGCCCGAGCTGGCCCAGGCGCTCACCATCGCCGGCAAGCAGGAGCGCGAGGCCGAGCTGGACCGCGTCAAGGCGCTGGCCGCCGAGAAGCTCCTGCCGGAGTTCGAGGGCCGCGAGAAGGAGATCTCCGCCGCGTACCGCTCGCTCACCAAGCAGCTGGTCCGCGAGCGCGTGATCAAGGAGAAGAAGCGCATCGACGGCCGCGGCGTCACGGACATCCGTACGCTGGCCGCCGAGGTCGAGGCCATCCCGCGGGTGCACGGTTCCGCCGTGTTCGAGCGTGGCGAGACCCAGATCCTGGGCGTCACCACCCTCAACATGCTGCGCATGGAGCAGCAGCTGGACACCCTCTCCCCGGTGACCCGCAAGCGCTACATGCACAACTACAACTTCCCGCCGTACTCCACCGGTGAGACCGGCCGCGTCGGCTCCCCGAAGCGCCGCGAGATCGGCCACGGCGCCCTGGCCGAGCGCGCGCTCGTGCCGGTGCTGCCGACGCGCGAGGAGTTCCCCTACGCGATCCGCCAGGTCTCCGAGGCGCTGAGCTCCAACGGCTCGACGTCCATGGGCTCGGTCTGCGCCTCCACCATGTCGCTGCTGAACGCCGGTGTGCCGCTGAAGGCCCCGGTCGCCGGTATCGCCATGGGTCTGATCTCCCAGGAGATCGAGGGTGAGACGCACTACGTCACCCTGACCGACATCCTCGGTGCCGAGGACGCCTTCGGCGACATGGACTTCAAGGTCGCCGGCACCAAGGAGTTCGTGACCGCCCTCCAGCTCGACACCAAGCTGGACGGCATCCCGGCCTCCGTCCTGGCCGCGGCCCTCAAGCAGGCCCGCGACGCCCGCCTGCACATCCTCGACGTGATGATGGAGGCCATCGACCGGCCCGACGAGATGTCCCCGCACGCCCCGCGGATCATCACCGTCAAGATCCCGGTCGACAAGATCGGTGAGGTCATCGGCCCCAAGGGCAAGATGATCAACCAGATCCAGGAAGACACCGGCGCCGAGATCACCATCGAGGACGACGGCACCATCTACATCGGTGCCGCCGACGGCCCGTCCGCCGAGGCCGCCCGCGCCACGATCAACGGCATCGCCAACCCGACGATGCCCGAGGTCGGCGAGCGCTACCTGGGTACGGTCGTGAAGACGACCACCTTCGGTGCGTTCGTCTCCCTGCTGCCCGGCAAGGACGGTCTGCTGCACATCTCGCAGATCCGCAAGCTGGCCGGCGGCAAGCGCGTGGAGAACGTCGAGGACGTCCTCGGTGTGGGCCAGAAGGTCCAGGTCGAGATCGCCGAGATCGACTCCCGCGGCAAGCTCTCCCTGGTCCCCGTGATCGAGGGCGAGGAAGACGACGAGAACAAGGACGACGCCGAGCAGTGACGTCCCGTAGCTCCAAGGTGACGGCCCGCCCCTCTTCGGAGGCGCGGGCCGTCGCCCGTACCCAAACGCTCATCAAGGGCACGGCCGGCATCGGCACGGTCCGCAGGACCACCCTCCCCGGCGGCCTGCGCATCGTCACCGAGACGCTGCCCTCGGTCCGCTCCGCGACCTTCGGCATCTGGGCGCACGTCGGCTCCCGCGACGAGACCCCGGCCCTGAACGGCGCCACGCACTATCTGGAGCACCTGCTCTTCAAGGGCACCTCCCGCCGCTCCGCGCTGGACATCTCCTCCGCCATCGACGCCGTCGGCGGCGAGATGAACGCGTTCACGGCCAAGGAGTACACGTGCTACTACGCGCGCGTGCTCGACACCGACCTGCCGCTCGCCATCGACGTGGTCTGCGACATGCTGACCGGCTCCCTCATCCTCGAGGAGGACGTCGACGTCGAGCGCGGCGCGATCCTCGAAGAGATCGCCATGACCGAGGACGACCCGGGCGACTGTGTGCACGACCTGTTCGCGCACACCATGTTCGGCAGCAACGCCCTCGGCCGCCCCGTCCTCGGCACGGTCGACACGGTCAACGCCCTCACCGCCGACCGCATCCGCCGCTTCTACAAGAAGCACTACGACCCGACCCACCTGGTGGTCGCCTGCGCCGGCAACGTCGACCACAACAAGGTCGTCCGCCAGGTCCGCGCGGCCTTCGAGAAGGCCGGGGCGTTCAAGAACGCGGACGTGACCCCCATGGGCCCGCGCGAAGGCCGTCGTACGATCCGCACGGCCGGCAAGATCGAGCTGCTCGGCCGCAAGACCGAGCAGGCGCATGTGGTCCTCGGCATGCCCGGCATCGCCCGCACCGACGACCGCCGCTGGGCCATGGGCGTGCTCAACACCGCCCTCGGCGGCGGCATGTCCTCCCGCCTCTTCCAGGAAGTACGGGAGAAGCGCGGCCTCGCCTACAGCGTGTACTCGTACACCTCGGCCTTCGCCGACTGCGGCCTGTTCGGCGTGTACGCCGGCTGCCGGCCGAGCCAGGTGCACGACGTGCTGCGGATCTGCCGCGACGAACTCGACCACGTCGCCGCCAACGGCCTCTCGGACGACGAGATCGCCCGTGCCATCGGCCAGCTGAAGGGCTCCACCGTCCTCGGCCTGGAGGACACCGGCGCGCTGATGAACCGTATCGGCAAGAGCGAGCTGTGCTGGGGCGAGCAGATGTCCGTCGACGACATGCTGGCGAAGATAGCCGCGGTCACCCCGGACGAGGTCCGCTCGGTCGCCCGCGACATCCTGGGTCAGCGCCCGTCGCTTTCGGTCATCGGCCCGCTGAAGGACAAGCAGGCCGCGCGGCTGCACGACGCCGTCGCCTGAAACTCCCCGTCTTCGGTAAGGAAGCAACAGAGATGAGCAAGCTGCGCGTGGCGGTCCTCGGTGCCAAGGGCCGGATCGGCTCCGAGGCCGTCCGGGCGGTCGAGGCCGCCGAGGACATGGAGCTGGTCGCCGCCCTCGGCCGGGGCGACACGCTGGAGACGCTGGCGGCGAGCGGCGCCCAGGTCGCCGTCGAGCTGACCACCCCGGCCTCCGTCATGGAGAACCTCGACTACTGCGTGCGCCACGGCATCCACGCGGTCGTCGGTACGACGGGCTGGACCGAGGAACGCCTCGCGCAGCTGCGCGGCTGGCTCGCCGACTCCCCGGAGACCGGTGTGCTCATCGCGCCGAACTTCTCCATCGGCGCCGTGCTGACCATGAAGTTCGCGCAGATCGCCGCGCCCTACTTCGAGTCGGTCGAGGTGGTGGAGCTGCACCACCCGAACAAGGTCGACGCCCCGAGCGGTACGGCCACGCGCACGGCTCAGCTGATCGCCGAGGCCCGGCGGGCGGCCGGTACCGCCCCGGCGCCGGACGCCACGGCCACCGCCCTGGACGGCGCCCGCGGCGCGAACGTCGACGGCGTCCCGGTCCACGCCGTCCGGCTGCGCGGTCTCCTGGCCCACCAGGAGGTGCTGCTCGGCGGCGAGGGCGAGACCCTCACCATCCGGCACGACTCCCTGCACCACAGCAGCTTCATGCCGGGCATCCTGCTCGGCGCCCGCCGCGTGGTGTCGACTCCTGGCCTGACCTTCGGCCTGGAGCACTTCCTCGACCTGAGCTGAGCCCCACAGTCATGCGCGCAAAGATCACCTACCTCGTCACGGCCGCCGTCCTGGTCTTCTACTTCGTCCTGGTCGGCAGCCGTGGCGTGCTGCTCATCCAGTCCGGCACGCTGCTCACCGTCACCTTCGGCGTGGCGGTGCTCATCCTGCCGGTCATCGGCCTGTGGTTCCTGTGGAAGAACACCCAGTTCGTCCGCAGGGCCAACCAGCTCGCCGCCGAACTCGACGCTGAGGGCGGACTGCCCGTGGACGAACTGCGCCGGCTGCCGAGCGGGCACATCGACCGCGACTCGGCCGACGAGGTCTTCGCCCGGCGCAAGGCCGAGACGGAGGCGTCCCCCGAGGACTGGCGCTGCTGGTTCCGGCTGGCCGTCGCCTACCACGACGCCCGCGACACCCCGCGCGCCCGCAAGGCCATGCAGCGGGCGATCGCCCTGCACGACGGAAGGCCGGTCGAGGCCTGAGGCTGCCCGGCGCGCGCCCCCGCGCGCGCCAGGGAGCCGCGGCCGGCCGCGTGACCGGCAGCGGGGCCGCTCAGCGGGGAGCTTCCCAGCCGCGTCTCAGCGGGGAGCGTCCCAGCCGCGCCGCTCCGCCGCCCAGGCCTCCACCACATCCGCCGCCCGGTCGAACGCCGTCGGCCGGCCCAGGAAGTCCAGTGTGTGCGTGGTCAGCAGCGGCGCCGTCTCATCGGGAGCCCGGTCCGTGCGGACCAGCGCCAGCGCCTGGCCCTGCACCGTCCGCGGCAGCCCCAGCCACCGGACCGGCTGCTGCACCGTCCGCACGGAGCCCACCCGCGCCCACGGCACCGTGCGCGTCACCAGGAAGCCGACATGGCGCAGTCCGCGCCCGCTGACCCACACCCCCACCCGCAGCAGCCGCAGCGCGCAGACGATGACCGCCACTCCCGCGGCGAGGACGGCCCCGGCGAAGGACACCGAGCCGGTCAGGGCGATGGCCACGGCCGCGAACAGCACGAACGACGCGACCAGCAGCACCAGCGCGGCCAGCCCCACCCGCCAGGGGCCGGGCCGGTACGGACGCCGCCAGCGGTCGCGGTCGTCGTACGGCAGCGCGCTCTCCGACGCTGTCTCGAAGGTGCGGTCGGCCGTCAGGAAGGGCAGGGGCACGGCTGGTCCTCACTCGGTCCATGTGTGGGCTGTGCCCGGTGAGGCTATCCGCCTGTGGTGCCGCTCACCACCCTCGGGGGGCCGGAAGGGTCAGTGCCCCTGTGACGCCTGCGACTGCTGGGACGGCGTGTCGGAGGGTATGGACATCGCCGGCAAGCCGAGGATCAGCGCGCCTATGAGCCCGGCGACGATCGTGACGCCCAGCAGCCAGTGCCCCGCTATCTCGGCGGCGGACGCCCGCCGGCGCGGCGGGGGAGCGACATTGCTGCGGAACCGGTCCGCCTCGGCCACGAAGGCGAAGGGCACGGACTCACGCCGACGGAACATGGCGGTTACCTCTCCTCTCGAAGCCGGACCTGCGAACCGGGCTTCTTCCTCGACCTCTCAGGCCTCACCGATACAGACGCTCGAGTGGCACAAAAGGTGCCCATGTCCGAAAAAATCCTCGGCAAGGTCACTGTCCGGACTGTCAGGGGTGCCCCGTACAGTGGGCGCGAACCTCAAGCAGTGATGGGAAGGACCCCGACCCTCGTGACCACCGAGTCGCTCACGTTCCGCAGTGACGTCACCGTCGAGCTGGTGAAGTCCAGTGCCTCGGACGCCGATGTCCTCTTCGCCGCCCGGGTCTCGACTGCCGGTGAGCAGTCCCTGGACGAGCTGAAGAAGGACCCCGAGCGCTCCAAGGGCCTGATCAACTACCTGATGCGGGACCGGCACGGCAGCCCGTTCGAGCACAACTCGATGACCTTCTTCATCAGTGCCCCGATCTTCGTCTTCCGCGAGTTCATGCGGCACCGGGTCGGCTGGTCGTACAACGAGGAGTCGGGCCGCTACCGGGAGCTCCAGCCGGTCTTCTACGTCCCCGACACCGACCGCAAGCTCGTCCAGGAGGGCCGCCCGGGCAAGTACGTCTTCGTCGAGGGCACCCCCGCCCAGTACGAGGCGGTCAGCGGCACCCTGCGGGAGTCGTACGAGCAGGCGTACGCGTCCTACCAGAAGCTGCTCGCCGAGGGCGTCGCCCGCGAGGTCGCCCGTGCGGCCCTCCCCGTGGGCCTCTACTCCTCGATGTACGCCACCTGCAACGCCCGCTCCCTGATGCACTTCCTCGGTCTGCGCACCCAGCACGAGCTGGCCAAGGTGCCGTCCTTCCCGCAGCGGGAGATCGAGATGGTCGGCGAGAAGATGGAGGCGGAGTGGGCCAGGCTCATGCCGCTGACGTACGCCGCCTTCAACGCGAACGGCCGGGTGGCCCCGTAACCAAGGCCTGCGAAGCCCTGTTCCCCCGCTCGGAACGGATGTACGGATCAGCCTCGCGAAGTGTCCGTATTGCGGCATTTAGAGAAGTTCATCTAGCCTGATCAAACGGACCCGGCACTGCTTGAACCCCCGAGCAGGCAGTGCCGGGCTCCTTATTTGTCCGGACTTTCTCGGCACCCCGAGGGCAGACCAGGCATTGCGCACCGAGTAGCGTGTTACCCATGGCTCCGACCTCGACTCCGCAGACCCCCTTCGGGCGGGTCCTCACCGCCATGGTCACGCCCTTCACGGCGGACGGCGCACTCGACCTCGACGGCGCGCAGCGGCTCGCCGCCCACCTGGTGGACGCAGGCAACGACGGCCTGATCATCAACGGCACCACCGGCGAGTCCCCCACCACCAGTGACGCGGAGAAATCGGACCTCGTACGAGCCGTACTGGAGGCCGTCGGCGACCGCGCCCACGTCGTCGCCGGCGTCGGCACCAACGACACCCACCACAGCATCGAGCTGGCCCGCGAGGCCGAGCGCATCGGCGCCCACGGCCTCCTCGTCGTCACGCCGTACTACAACAAGCCCCCGCAGGAGGGCCTGTACCGGCACTTCACGGCCGTCGCCGACGCCACCGGGCTGCCGGTCATGCTCTACGACATCCCCGGCCGCAGCGGCGTCCCCATCAGCACCGAGACGCTCGTCCGGCTCGCCGAGCACCCCCGGATCGTCGCCAACAAGGACGCCAAGGGCGACCTCGGCCGCGCCAGCTGGGCCATCGCCCGCTCCGGCCTCGCCTGGTACTCCGGCGACGACATGCTGAACCTGCCGCTGCTCTCCGTCGGCGCGGTCGGCTTCGTCTCGGTCGTCGGTCACCTGGTCACCCCGGACCTGCGCGCCCTCGTCGAGGCCTATGTCTCCGGCGATGTCGTCAAGGCCACCGAGATCCACCAGAAGCTGCTCCCGGTCTACACCGGCATGTTCCGCACCCAGGGCGTCATGACCACCAAGGCCGCGCTCGCCCTCCAGGGACTGCCCGCCGGCCCCCTGCGGCTGCCCATGGTCGAGTGCTCCCCCGAGGAGATCGCCCAGCTCAAGATCGATCTTGCTGCCGGCGGGGTACAGCTCTAATCACCAGACTTCGCGCGGGGAACCGCGCAGCACGACTTCACAACCGAATAGATCCTGACAACTGAACACGCAGGTCACCGGTGCCTGCACACCACAACGACAACTGCTTCCGCACGAACGTCATGCGCGCCACGTGCCGTACCGGTACGTGGCGCGCATGGTGAGGAGAGTCTTTTGAGCCATCCGCATCCTGAACTGGCCCCGCCGCCGCCGCTCCCCGAGGGCGGCCTCCGGGTCACCCCGCTCGGCGGCCTCGGCGAGATCGGCCGAAACATGACCGTCTTCGAGTACGGCGGCCGCCTGCTGATCGTCGACTGCGGCGTGCTCTTCCCCGAGGAGGAGCAGCCCGGCATCGACCTGATCCTGCCGGACTTCTCGTCCATCCGGGACCGCCTCGACGACATCGAGGGCATCGTCCTCACCCATGGCCACGAGGACCACATCGGCGGCGTCCCGTTCCTGCTCCGCGAGAAGCCGGACATCCCGCTGATCGGCTCCAAGCTGACCCTCGCCCTCATCGAGGCCAAGCTCCAGGAGCACCGGATCAGGCCGTACACCCTGGAGGTGGCCGAGGGGAACCGCGAGCGCGTCGGCCCCTTCGACTGCGAGTTCATCGCGGTCAACCACTCCATCCCGGACGCCCTGGCCGTCGCCATCCGCACCCCGGCCGGCATGGTCGTGCACACCGGCGACTTCAAGATGGACCAGCTGCCGCTGGACAACCGCCTCACCGACCTGCACGCGTTCGCCCGGCTGAGCGAGGAGGGCATCGACCTCCTGCTCACCGACTCCACGAACGCCGAGGTCCCGGGGTTCACCCCGCACGAGCGCGACATCTCCAACGTGCTGCGCCAGGTCTTCGCCGGTGCCCGCAAGCGGATCATCGTGGCCAGCTTCGCCAGCCACGTCCACCGCATCCAGCAGATCCTGGACGCCGCGCACGAGTACGGCCGCCGGGTCGCCTTTGTCGGCCGCTCCATGGTCCGCAACATGGGCATCGCCCGCGACCTCGGCTATCTGAAGGTCCCCCCGGGCCTCGTGGTCGACGTCAAGACGCTGGACGACCTGCCCGACCACGAGGTCGTCCTGGTCTGCACCGGCTCCCAGGGCGAACCGATGGCGGCGCTGTCCCGCATGGCCAACCGGGATCACCAGATCCGGATCGTCGAGGGCGACACGGTCATCCTGGCCTCGTCCCTCATCCCCGGAAACGAGAACGCGGTGTACCGCGTGATCAACGGCCTGACCCGCTGGGGCGCCAACGTCGTCCACAAGGGCAATGCCAAGGTGCATGTTTCCGGCCACGCGTCCGCGGGTGAGCTGCTGTACTTCTACAACATCTGCCGCCCGAAGAACCTGATGCCGGTCCATGGCGAATGGCGCCATCTGCGCGCCAACGCCGAGCTGGGTGCCCTCACCGGTGTCCCGCACGACCGGATCGTCATCGCCGAGGACGGCGTCGCGGTCGACCTGATCGAGGGCAAGGCCAAGATCTCCGGCAAGGTCCAGGCGGGCTACGTCTACGTCGACGGCCTCTCCGTCGGCGACGTCGGCGAGCCGGCGCTGAAGGACCGCAAGATCCTCGGGGACGAGGGCATCATCTCCGTCTTCGTGGTCGTGGACGCGTCCACCGGCAAGATCACGGGCGGCCCGCACGTCCAGGCACGCGGCTCCGGCATCGAGGACGCGGCCTTCTCCGACGTCCTCCCGAAGATCACGGAGGTCCTGGAGCGCTCGGCCCAGGACGGGGTCGTGGAGCCGCACCAGCTCCAGCAGCTCATCCGCCGCACCCTCGGCAAGTGGGTCTCCGACACCTATCGCCGCAGGCCGATGATCCTCCCGGTGGTCGTGGAGGTCTGACGCCCCGTCGACGTGAGCCCGGAGCGGGGCGCCTCGATTTGCATCGGGGCGCCCCGCTCCAGTACGTTTACGGCTCCGCCCAACCGGGAACCCCAGCACTTCACGCGCTGGACACAGGTGCCCGGAGCGAGTGGGAAAACCGACTCAGAACTTCTGATAAAGTCGGTGAGCGCCGGAAAGGAAACCGCGAGAGCGGGGAACTGGAAAGCACCGAGGAAATCGGATCGAGAAAAGATCTGATAGAGTCGGAAACGCAAGACCGAAGGGAAGCGCCCGGAGGAAAGCCCGAGAGGGTGAGTACAAAGGAAGCGACCGTTCCTTG
>NZ_JBVIJC010000043.1:0-28092 GCF_055581605.1 Streptomyces sp. NPDC031418 | reverse complement strand
CCTTCGGTCTTGCGTTTCCGACTCTATCAGATCCTTTCGGCGTCTGATCCCCAGTCAGCGGGGTTTGTCTTCCCGGCCGTTGGGCCGTTCCGACGTCTCAAACCTTAGCGGATCTTCCCGGCGATTCCCAATCGGGCCGCCGAGTCCCTTTTCGAATTGAATTCGGGCACGCCGAATACAACCCCGCTGGGAGATCGTGCTGGTGTTTGAGGGTGCCGCTCGAGGCGGCGGAGGTGCTGTCGGAGAACCGTTACGGCTCCGCGACAACCCGAAGAACTTTACGGATCCGGCAAGGGCGTGTCAAACGGCCCCTGTCAAGATCTTTTACAAGCGCTCGTCCGGCTCAGTCGAGGTCGCTGAGCCGGCCGCCCGCGTCCGGCTGGGCGTGCTCCACCCGGCGCAGCAGCCGGGTGAGGACCTCGCCGAGCACCTGGCGCTCCACCGGGGTCAGGTCCTGGAGCAGCTCCTCCTCGAAGACGGTGGCCAGGCGCATCGCCTCCAGCCACTTCTCGCGGCCTTCGGGGGTCAGCTCCACGATGACGCGGACCCGGTTGGACTCGTCGCGCTCCCGGGTGACCAGCCCCTCGGTGACCATGCGGTCGATCCGGTGGGTCATCGCGGCCGGGGTGAGGCCGAGCCGCTTGGCGAGGTCGCTGGGGCCCATGCGGTACGGGGCGCCGGAGAGGACGAGCGCCTTGAGGACCTCCCACTCGGCGTTGCTGATGCCGAGGGCGGAGGTCTGGCGGCCGTAGGCGACGTTCATACGGCGGTTGAGCCGGGAGAGCGCCGACACGATCTTCTCGACCTGGGGGTCGAGGTCCTGGAACTCGCGCTGGTAGGCGGCGATCTGCTCTTCGAGCGTCGGCTCTGTGACGTCGGGGGCGGTGTCGGCCATGGCCGCAGTATCGCACGCTGTGCCTTTGCGTTGAAGTCCTTCACTGTGTACTCTTTAGCTTCGAACTTTAGCTTTGAAGTCTTCACTCCTAACTAGTGAGAGAGGTGAACGTGACCAGGGCGATGGGCGCAGCGATGCGCCGGATCCACGTGGGCAACGCACTCAGCGCTTTCGGGCTCGGCTTCACGGTCCCGTACCTGTACGTCTACGTGGCGCAGGTGCGAGGCCTGGGGGCCATGACGGCGGGACTCGTGCTCGCCGTCTTCGCCGTGGCCGCGCTGATCGTGCTGCCGTTCGCCGGCCGGGCGATCGTGCGCCGCGGCCCGCTGCCGGTCCTGCTCGCCGCCCTGGTCACCGCCGCGCTCGGCGCGCTGAGCCTCGGGCTCGCGGGCAACGCCGCAGCCGTCCTGCTGTCGGCCGCCGCGCTCGGTGCCGGGCAGGCCGTGATGCAGCCGGCGCTCGCCACCATGATCGTGGACTGCTCCAGCGCCGACACGCGCTCGCGTGCGTTCGCGATGCAGTTCTTCCTCCAGAACCTGGGCCTCGGGGTCGGCGGCCTCATCGGCGGTCACCTGGTGGACACCACGCGCGTGTCGTCGTTCACCCTGCTGTTCGCGATCGAGGCGGCGATGTTCCTGCTGCTGGTCGGAGTGATGGCGACGGTGCGGATGCCGCACTCGCCGCGGATCGAAGACGCGCCCGCGCGCTCGGCGAAGGGCAGCTGGAAGCAGCTGCTCGGGAACCGGGCGATGGTGCAGCTGTCCGTGCTGGGCTTCGTGCTGTTCTTCGCCTGCTACGGGCAGTTCGAGTCCGGGCTGAGCGCGTACGGCGTGGAGGCCGCCGGGATATCCACCTCCGCGCTGGGGACGGCGCTGGCCGCGAACACGCTGATGATCGTGGTCGCCCAGTTCGCGGTGCTGAAGTTCGTGGAGCGGCGCCGGCGCTCCCGGGTGATCGCCGCGGTCGGGCTGATCTGGGCCGTCGCCTGGCTGGCCGCCGGGTACGCGGGGCTGGGGCACGGCAGCCAGGAGATGGCGACGGCCGCCTTCGTGTCGACGTACGCGCTGTTCGGTCTCGGCGAGGCCATGCTGTCGCCGACGGTCGCTCCGCTGGTCGCCGATCTGGCGCCGGAGGGCATGGCCGGGCAGTACAACTCGGCGTTCGCGCTGGTCAAGCAGCTCGCGCTGGCCGTGGGTCCGGCGGTGGGCGGACCCATGGGGGCCTCGCTGCACGCGCCGTACATCGTGACCTTCCTGCTGTTCTCGCTGGGCATCACCGTCCTGGCGCTGCGGCTGGGCCGCGGGCTCACCGCCGTACAGGACCGGCCGTGGCTGGCGCGCGGGACCCGGGTGGTCACGCGCGGAGGCGCTGCGCCGGAACCGGTGGCCGCACAGGCGTGAGCCGGGCGCGGGCGACGGCCGTCACCTCTGGGTGGCGGCCGTTTCGCGTACCGGTCAGCGGACCGCCGTGACCAGGACCGCCGTGAAGGGCAGGGTCGCCGTGCCGTCGTCGGCCGTGTAGGGGGCCAGCTCGTCGCGGATCAGCCGGGCGGCCCGGGTGAGCGCCTCCTGGCCGCCCGGCTCGGTGATCCGGGTGCTCCAGGAGGTGGCGGACAGATGGCCGCCCACGTAGTCGTCGAGCCGGGGCAGCGTGATGTCGACGGTGATCTGGCGCTGCTCGGTGCTCCGGTAGCCGGCGGTGCCGAGCGCGGTGGTGAGCTGTTCGGCGGTGCAGGCGAAGGCGTGCGCAAAGGTCTTGGCCGCCTCCGGTCCGCCGTACTCCTCGATGGCCCGGCCCAGAGCGCGGAAGTAGGGCTGGTCGTCGAGTGCGGCCCACACGGTGGCGGCGAAGCGGCCCTGGGGGCGGGTGACGCGGGCCGTCTCGGTGAGCGCGGCCGTGAGGTCGGGGAAGAACTGGGCGGCCTGCTGGCAGACCACGGTGTCGAAGGTGGCGTCGGGGTAGGGGAGCCGGTCGGCGGCGCCCACGGCGAACTCGATGTCCGGGTAGAGGCGGGGGTGGCGCTCCCGGGCCACGCTGACCATGCCCTCGTTGATGTCGATGCCGTACACCCGCCCGGCGGGCCCGGTCAGGGCGGCGGCCGCGCGGGCGGCGAAGCCGGTGCCGCAGGCGAGGTCGAGGACGGTGTCCCCGGGGTTGAGGTCCGCGGCGTCCAGGAGTGCGGTCACGAAGGGGGCCATGAGCGGGGCGACGTACGTCTCGTACCGCTCGGGTGCGCTGCCCTTGAGTTGAAAGCCCGGTGCGTCTGCCATAGGTCTGCTCTTAGCACCGGGCGGGCGGTACGGCCAGGTGCCGCGCAGGGGGTGCCATGAGGCGTCAGGGCTTTGCGCCCGGCAGGACGAACTCGCACCACACCGCCTTGCCGCCGCCCGGGGTGCGGCGGCAGCCCCAGCTGGAGGCGATCGTCGCCACGATCGCGATGCCCCGGCCGGACTCGTCGCCGGGTTCGGCGCGGCGGCGTCTGGGCAGGTGGTCGTCGCCGTCGGTGACCTCGACGATGAGGCGGCGGTCGGTGCGGCGCAGCCGGAGCCGCATGGGCGGGGTGCCGTGCTGGAGGCTGTTGGCGACCAGTTCGCTGGTGGCGAGGACGCCGAGGTCGTGCAGCTCCGCGGGGAAGCGCCAGCTGGTGAGGACGCCGGAGGCGAAGGCACGCGCGCGTGGGGCCGCTTCGACGCCGCCGAGGAGTTCCAGGGCGGCGTTGCGGAAGAGGTCGCCGTCGGGGCCCGTACGGGCCGGGTGCTGGAGGACGAGGACGGCCACGTCGTCGTCGTGGTCGGCGGTGACGCCGGCCGAGCGGACCAGGCGGTCGCAGACGACCTGGGGGCTGCCGGTGGCGCCGGAGAGGGCGTCCTCGAGGGCGGCGATGCCCTCGTCCAGGTCCTTGTCGCGGCGCTCGACCAGGCCGTCCGTGTAGAGGACGGCGGTGGCGCCGGGGCCGAGTCCGATGGAGCCGGAGGCGTGGATCCAGCCGCCGGTGCCGAGCGGCGGTCCGGTGGGTTCGTCGGCGCGGGAGACGGTGCCCTGCTCGTCGCGGACCAGGATCGGCAGATGGCCCGCCGACGCGTACACCAGCCGGCCCTCGTTGGGGTCGTGGACGGCGTAGACGCAGGTGGCGATCTGGTTGGGGTCGATCTCGGCGGCCAGGCCGTCGAGCAGCTGGAGGACCTCGTGCGGGGGCAGGTCCAGGCGGGCGTAGGCCCGGACGGCGGTGCGGAGCTGGCCCATGACCGCCGCCGCGCGGACGCCCCGGCCCATGACGTCGCCGATGACCAGGGCGGTGCGGCCGCCGCCGAGGGTGATCACGTCGTACCAGTCGCCGCCGACCGCGGCCTCGGTGCCGCCGGGCTGGTAGGTGGCGGCGATGCGCAGGTCGTCGGGTTGTTCCAGCTCCTGCGGGAGGAGGGAGCGCTGGAGGGTGACGGCGGTCTCGCGCTGGCGGCGCTCGCTGGCGCGCAGCCGTTCGGCGGCCTCGGCGTGGTCGGTGACGTCGGTGGCGAAGACGAGCACGCCGCCGTCGTGGTCGCCGTCCTCGGCTACGGGGGTGCAGGTGAAGGTGTACGAGCGGCCGTCGACGGCCTTGCGGGACTTCAGGGTGCGGGGCTTGGCGCTGCGCAGCACCTGGTCGAGGAGCGGGAGCAGGCCCAGCTCGGCCAGCTCCGGGAGCGCCTCGCGCGCGGGTGCACCGGTGGGTCTGGCGCCGAAGGCCGCCGTGTAGGCGTCGTTGACGTAGGCGATGCGGTGATCGGGGCCGTGGACCAGGGCGACGAGGGCCGGGACGCGGTCGAGGACGTCGCGGGCGGGCAGTTCGTCGACGGCGGGCACGGGGGCCGGCTCGTCGGTGGGCTGTTCGGCGCGGGCCGCGGGCACCGAGCCTTCTCCCCGCCGGTCCGGGGAGACCTGGGTCTCGGTCCGTGCCGCTGCGCGGCGCTGCGTTCCGGGGAGGCGGGCGCTCCAGCGCGTGAAGTTCACTTGGGAAGAAGCCTCGTGGGTGCTGTGGGCGGGCGGGTGCCCGTCCGCGGACGTGGGGCAGTCTGGCAGGGGGTGGGCCGCGGCGACATCCGTCAGACGCCGGAGCGGGCCGTGGAGTTCCTGAAGTCCGTCAGGACGACCCCTTCGGGTCGTCCGAGGGGCTGTGAGGAGGCTTTCCACCGGCAGCGAGTTCGAACTCCGCTCGCGGATGTTCGAGTGAACCGAGCGAGACGATCTCCCGTTTGAAGAGCCCGGCGAGGGTCCATTCGGCGAGGACGCGGGCCTTGCGGTTGACCGTGGGCACCCGGCTGAGGTGGTAGAGGCGGTGCATGAACCAGGCAGGGTAGCCCTTCAGCCGGCGCCCGTAGACCTGGGCGACGCCCTGGTGGAAGCCGAGGGAGGCGACGGAACCGGCGTACGCGTGCGCGTACGTCTCCAGGGGCTCGCCGCGCAGGGCGTGCGCGAGGTTGTCGCCGAGGGTGCGGGCCTGGCGCAGGGCGTGCTGGGCGTTGGGGGCGGTCACGGCGCCGGGCTCGGCGGCGGTGACGTCGGGTACGGCCGCGGCGTCGCCGGCGCCCCAGGCGTGTGCGGCGCCGTCCACGGTCAGCTGGGCGGTGCACTTGAGCCGGCCGCGCTCGGTGAGCGGGAGGTCGGTGGCCGCGAGCAGCGGGTGCGGCTTGACGCCGGCGGTCCAGACGACCGTACGGGTCGGGAAGCGCTGGCCGTCGCTGAGGACGGCGACGCGCCCGGTGCAGGACTCCAGGCGGGTGCCGAGCAGCACCTGGATGTTGCGGCGGCGCAGCTGGGTGACGGTGTAGCGGCCCAGCTCCGCGCCGACCTCGGGCAGGATCCGGTCGCTGGCCTCCACGAGGATCCACTTCATGTCCTCGGGGCGGAGGTTGTGGTAATAGCGCGCGGTGTAGCGGGCCATGTCCTCGAGTTCGGCGAGCGCCTCGACGCCGGCGAAGCCGCCGCCGACGAAGACGAAGGTGAGGGCGGCGTCGCGGATCGCGGGGTCGCGGGTGGAGGAGGCGATGTCCATCTGCTCGATGACGTGGTTGCGCAGTCCGATGGCCTCTTCGACGGTCTTGAAGCCGATGCCGTGCTCGGCGAGGCCCGGGATCGGCAGGGTGCGGGAGACCGAGCCGGGGGCGAGGACGAGTTCGTCGTAGCCGACGAGTTCGGCGGGGCGGCCCTCCTCGGCGGTGGCGAGCGTGCTGACGGTGGCGGTGCGCACCGCGTGGTCGATGGCGGTCACCTCGCCGATGACGACATGGCAGTGGTCCAGGACGCGGCGCAGCGGTACGACGACATGCCGAGGGGAGATCGAACCCGCGGCCGCCTCGGGCAGGAACGGCTGGTACGTCATGTACGGGTCGGGGGTGACGACGGTGATCTCGACGTCACCCCGTCTGAGCTCGGTCTTCAGCTTCCGCTGGAGCCGCAGTGCCGTGTACGTCCCGACGTAGCCGCCGCCGACAACCAGAATGCGCGCCCGTTCCTTCACCATCCCATGACGCACCCGGCGCAGTTGTTTGTCCACAGGCCCGGCAATTTGTGTGACTGGCGGGCGGGTGTGCGCAGGGCCGGGCGCGCGGCGGGGGCGGGGAGAAACGGGGCAGGTCAGCGGGGGCGGGCGGGAGGGCGCGAAGGGGTGGAATAGGGACGTACCAGGCCCGTACTCCGATCGAGGGGCGCACTGTGCGGAACCTGCCCCTTCTGAATTGACGGTCTCTCAACTATGTTCGTGTGTCGACGGGGTGTAGGGAATGTGGTCGAACCGGTCCGTGACGGGTGGATCCCGGTCGGGATGGACGCCGGTTCCGCGCACTCCGGGTTCAGGCGGGGAGTCTCCGGGGGGAGACGTCATGACCGGGGGAAACACATGCATGTTCAGGACACGCATTGGACGTCCGCAGCCACCGCTGTCGCCATCGGCGGCGGTGCCGGGACGATGAGTGCCGCAGGGGGCAACGGACGCGCGGACGGGGCGCGGACGGCGCCGCTGCGGGTGGACGCACAGCGCAATCTGGAGCACGTGCTGCGTGCGGCGCGTGAGGTGTTCGGCGAGCTGGGGTACGGCGCGCCGATGGAGGACGTGGCGCGGCGCGCCCGGGTGGGTGTCGGCACGGTGTACCGGCGCTTTCCCAGCAAGGACGTGCTGGTACGGCGGATAGCCGAGGAGGAGACGGCCCGGCTGACCGAGCAGGCCCGGGCGGCGCTCGGGCAGGAGGACGAGCCGTGGTCGGCGCTGTCGCGCTTCCTGCGGACGTCCGTGGCATCGGGCGCCGGGCGGTTGCTGCCGCCGCAGGTGCTGGTGGGCTCCGCGGTGGGCTCGGGCGAGGAGGCCCGGGTGCCTCAGCAGCGGTCGCAGCCGGACAGCGGTGCGGTGCGGCTGGGTCCGGGGGCCGACGAGGCCGGGGCCGGGGCGCTGCTGGAGGTCGTGGGCCAGCTGGTGGAGCGGGCCCGGGCGGCCGGTGAGCTGCGGACCGATGTGTCCGTGTCCGATGTGCTGCTGGTGATCGCCACGGCGGCGCCCTCGCTGCCGGACGCGGCACAGCAGGCGGCGGCGTCCGGGCGGCTGCTGGACATCCTGCTGGAGGGCCTGCGCTCGCGCCCGGCGTGACGGCGGCGGCCGGCGGTGCCACCGCCCGCCCCGGCCTCGCCGTCGGCGGCTGACGTCGGCTTCCGCCCGTACCACCGGCCGGCTTCCTCGGCCGGGGTGCGGGCGGGCCCTCGGATGATGCCCTCGTTCGAGTGATGTTCGGGGTGGTGCGGTGACAAGTGCGCTCGGATGAGTGGATGCGGTGCCGACGGCCCCTTGGCCGAAAGCCCCGTGTGGCACCCTGAGCCGGGTAGGGGTTGGGCTGGGCCGGTGTCGGGGGCTTTCCGCGATGAGCGCTGACGGTTGGGACGGGTCACGCGGTGACGACGGCGACGCACAGCCGGTCGGGCCGAGTGCGCCCAAGGTGCCGGGTCAGGGCGGCCGCACCGGCGAGAGTGTGCCCGCCCAGCGCGAGGGAAGCGTGCTGCCGCCGCCGCGCGAGATGCCGCCCGCCGACGGCGAGCTGATCGAGCGGATGCGCGGCGGCGACGACTCCGCCTACGCGGAGCTGTACCGCCGGCACGCCGACGCCGTACGGCGTTACGCGCGCACCTGCTGCCGGGACGGACACACCGCCGACGACCTGACGGCCGAGGTCTTCGCGCGGATGTTGCAGGCCGTGCGCGGCGGCGCCGGCCCCGAGCACGCCGTACGCGCCTATCTGCTGACGTCGGTACGGCGGGTCGCCGCGCACTGGACCAGGTCGGCGCGGCGCGAGCAGCTCGTCGACGACTTCGCCGTGTTCGCCCAGCAGTCCGCGCGCTCCGCCGAGACCGCCGACGACGACACCCTGGAGCTGGGCGCCGATGTCCGCGCCCTGCACGAGGCCGAGCAGTCCATGGCCATGCAGGCCTTCCGCTCGCTGCCCGAACGCTGGCAGGCCGTGCTGTGGCACACCGAGGTCGAGGACGAGTCGCCGAGCGAGGTGGCCGTGCTGTTCGGGCTGGACGCCAACGGCACGCGCGTGCTCGCCAGCCGCGCCCGCGAGGGCCTGAAGCAGGCCTATCTCCAGGCCCATGTCAGCGCCGCCCTCACCGGGGACGAGGAGTGCGCCCGCTACGCCGACCAGCTCGGCACCTACGCCCGCCGCAAACTGCGTATCCGCGCCGAGCGGGGCCTGCGCAAGCACCTGGAGGAGTGCGCCCGGTGCCGGCTCGCGGCCGCGCAGATCCAAGAGGTCGCGAGCGGTATCCCCGGTGTCGTCCCGGTCGCGGTCATCGGCTGGTTCGGGGCCGCCGGATACGCCAAGGCCCTCGGGATCGTGGCCGGCAGCGCCGGGGCGGGTGCGGCGGGTGCCGCCGCAGCGGCCGGCGGATCGTCCGGCGGGGCGGGCGGCGCGGGCGGTGCCGCGGTCTCCGAGGGGCTCGGCGCGCCGGTGAAGGCGGGGATCGCGGCCGGGGTGGTCGCGGTGGCCGCCGCCGCGGTGGCGCTCGCCCTGGTGAACGACAGCCATCCGCCGAAAGCGATCGCCAAGCCCTCGCCGCCCGCACCGATCGTGCGGCCCACGACACCCACCCCCACACCCACGCCGGCGAAGCCCACGCCGGAACCGGTGGCCCTGCCCGCCGAGCCCACACCCACACCGTCCCGCACGCCCACGCCCACTCCCCCTCCCACGCCGCCCCGGGCCCCGGCGCCGAAGCCCGCGCCCCCGAAACCCCGCCCGACGCCCACGCCCACACCGACCCCGACGCCCACCCCCACGCCACCGCCGGCACCCCTCGTCTACGAGGTGAGCGACCTGAACTACGACGCCACCGGCGACGGCACCCGGCCCGAGATCGTGCTGGGCGAGAGCAGCTGGGTGTGGCAGCGCTACGGCCTGTCGATCGACGGCACCCGGTACGCGCGCGGGGCCACCGTGCACGGCGATTCCTCCGTGACCATCGCCCTCAACCGGCAGTGCACCGCCTATGACGCGCTGGCCGGGATCGACGACATGACCCTCGGCCTCGGCAAGGTCTCCTTCTCGGTCTGGGCCGACGGGGTGCGGCTGTGGCAGTCCGGCACGGTCAAGGGCCACGACCGGGCCGTACCCGTCCATGTGGACCTCACCGGGCGCAGGACCGTACGCCTGGTGACCGAACCGCACGGCAACCTCATCGACGCGGTGGCGGTGGCGGACTGGGCGCAGTCCCGGTTCACCTGCCGCTAGCGGGCGTCCCGGTGGCGTCGGCGGACGGTGTCCCCGCGCGCAGCTCGCGCAGCACGTCCGCCACGTCGAAGCCGGCACCCCGGGCCCGCTCGGCCTCGTACCGGCCGGCCGGCAGCACCGCGCGGGCGTCGGCGAACACCCGCCGTGCCCGGCCGCGCTCCGGCTCGGGCCGGGGCCGGCCGGCCCGCCAGCGGTCCGAGGCCTCGTACAGCCGGAGCGCGCCCGGCAGATCGCCGAGCCGGGCCAGCAGCCAGGCCCCGGTGTCCACGAGCCCTCCGGTGATCGACTCGGCGCACCGCTGCTCCACCGCCTGGTCCAGCGCGTCGGCGAGGATCGGCAGGGCGTGTTCCGGGCCGCGCTCCTCGGCCACCAGCAGCGCCTCGACCGTCCGCAGGAAGGCCGTGAACTGCGGCGGTGCGGTGATGCCGCCGCCGACCAGCGCGCGGGTCGCCTCGTACAGCTCGCGGGCGCGGGCGGTGTCCCCGTCGTCCAGGGCGATGGAGGCGCGCAGCAGCAGGACGAAGGAGCGGGCCTCCGCCACTCCGTACTGCTCGGCGGCCGTGTTCGCCTCGTCCAGCGCGGCGAGCGCCGCCTCGCGGTCGCCGGAGCGGTGGGCGATCTCGGCGAGCCGCGCCAGCAGGAACGGGGACTCGGCGTACGCGCCGACCTCGTAGGCGAGCCGGAGCCCTTCCTCGTACTCACCGCGTGCCTCCTCGAAGCGGCCGCGGGCCATGGCCGCCTCGCCTGCCGCGCTGCACACCTGGGCGCGCATCCAGCGATCCCCGACCCGCCGGCTGAGCTCGCGCAGCTCGGCCAGGTCCTCGTCCACGCCCGCCAGATTGCCCGGGGAGTCCACGACCACATGGGTGCGGTACATCAGGGCGACGCCGATCTCCCAGTCGCCGCCGTGGGCACGGCAGTTGGCGACGGCCGCGGCCATGTCGGGGCCGGTTTCCACGGTGCCGGCCAGGTGGTAGGCGGTCAGCGGCCAGATGATGCCGGGGAGCCGGGCGGCCTGCGGGCCGCCGTGCTCGTAGGCGGCGCGGACCCGGGCGACGTACGCCCGGGCGCGCTCGTCGGCGGCGAGGCTCTCCTCGTCGGACTCGAAGCTGAGGAACAGATCGAGCATCCGCAGGTCCATGCGCGCTTCGTGCCGGGGATGCCGCTCCTCCGCGCCCTGGGGGGTGGCGAGCAGGGCGCCCACCGGGTCGGCCGACTCCACCAGTGCGCTCAGTTCCACCTCGGAGGTCCGGCCCGCCGGGGTGCCCCGGGCCTCCAGGGTGTCCAGGGCCACGCCCAGGCGCAGCACCAGACGCACCCAGGACAGCGCCTCCCGGCGGTAGTTGCGCAGCCACCAGAACCAGCCCATGGCCACGACGATGGCGGCCGCCTGCGCCTCGTCACCGGCGCGCACGGCCCGGTCGACGGCCGCCCGGATGTTGTCCAGCTCGGCCTCCAGGCGGGAGATCCAGGGCAGCTGGTCCGCGGAGCGCAGCCGCGGCTCGGCCTCCTCGACCAGGGCGCGCACCCACGCGCGGTGCCGAAGCTCCGCGGCGGCGCGCAGTCCGGGGATCTCGGCGGCGCGCTCGTCGGCGTACTCGTGGATGGTCTCCAGCAGGCGGTAGCGCATGCCGTCCGGCCGGCCGGTGCCGGGGCCGTCGGGGCCGTAGGGGGCGGCCACGACGAGGGACTTGTCCACGAGGGCGCCGATCAGGTCGGCCGCCGGGCCGGTGCACACGGCCTCGGCGGCCGCCAGGTCGAAGCCGCCGGCGAACACGGAGATCTCGCGCAGCATGGTGCGTTCGCGTTCGTCCAGCAGGTCCCAGGACCAGTCGACCACCGCGCGCAGGGTCTGCTGGCGGGGCAGGACCGTGCGGCTGCCGGAGGTGAGCAGGCGGAAGCGGTCGTCGAGCCGGTCGGCGATCTGCCGTGGGGTCAGCAGCCGGAGCCGGGCCGCGGCCAGCTCGATGGCGAGCGGCAGCCCGTCCAGGCGGCGGCAGATCTCCGCGACGGCCTCGGTGTCGGCGAGCACCGCGTCGGCGTCGGGACGGACGGCCCGCGCGCGCTCGGCGAACAGCCGGTGCGCCTGCTCCGGGACAAGGGGCTCGACCGGGCGCACCGACTCACCGGGGACGCCCAGGGGTTCACGGCTGGTCGCGAGGATCGTGAGCCCGGGGCAGTGGGTGAGGAGGGTCTCGGCGAGGGCGGCGGCCGCGCCGATGACATGCTCGCAGTTGTCAAGGATCAGGAGCTGGCTGCGCGCGGCGCAGTGCTCGATCAGCAGGGCGACGGGGTCGTCCTGCGGGGCTGCCAGGTCGGTGCTCAGCAGCACGGTCTCACGCAGACCGAGCGCGCTGACCACCGCGCCGGGCACCGCCTCCGGGTGGTCGAGCGGGGCCAGCTCGACCAGCCATGCCGGGGTCAGGGAGGCGGCGGCCTCCTCGGCGAGGCGGGTCTTTCCGGAGCCGCCCGGTCCGGTGAGGGTGACCAGGCGGGCCCTGTGCACATCCGAACGAATGGCCTCCAGCTCCGGTTCCCGCCCCACGAAAGAGGTAAGCCGGGGACGCAGGTTGCCGGTGCGCTCGGGCGGCCGGGCGGGGGCCGGCGCCTTCGCCGCCGGCCGCGGAGTCTCGGGGACCGGCTCCTCCTGCTTCAGCAACGACGCGTGCAGCGCCCTGAGTTCCGGGCCCGGGTCGGTGCCGAGGGAGTCGGCGAGGGTGCGGCGGACGGACTCGTAGACGGCGAGCGCGTCGGCGGGCCGGGCGGTGTCCCGCAGGGCGCGGATGAGGAGGGCGTGCAGCGGCTCGTCGTAGGGGTGCGCGGCGGTCAGTTCCGTCAGTTCCGGTACGACGTCCTGGGCGCGGCCGAGGTCGAGCGCGGCGGCGGCGCGGGCGCGGACCGCCTCCGCGCGGAGGGCTTCGGGGCGGGCGGCGGCGGTGCGGTCGGGGAGGTCGGCGAGGGCCGGGCCGTGCCAGAGCGCGAGGGCCTCGGTGAGCGCGCGGTGGGCGGTTGCCGGGTCGCCGTCGGCGAGGGCTCTGGTGCCGGTGTGGGCGAGGCGTTCGAAGACGTACAGGTCGATGTCGTCCTCGCTGGCCTCCAGGCGGTAGCCGCCCGGGGCGGAGGTGACGGTGTGCCGGCCGAGGGCGCGGCGCAGGCGGCCGACGAGGGCCTGGAGGGCGGCGGGGGCGTCCTGCGGCGGATCGACCGGCCAGACCTCGTCGATGAGGGTTTCGGCGGTCGCGGTGCGGCCGGGACGCAGGGCGAGCGCGGTGAGCAGCGCGCGGAGGCGTGGGCCACCCACGGGTATGAGGGCGCCCTGCTCGTCCACTGCCTGGGTCACGCCCAGGATTCCGTACCGCACCCGATCATTGTGGCCCGCGCGTCCCGGGGGCACGGGGGTGTGCGGGGACGCGGGGGCCGTTCCGGGGGCAGGGGGACCGGGCGGGTCGGCGGGGGTCGGCCGGTACGGAGGGGCAGTGCCGGTCCGCAGGGAATGTGCGGGTCCGCGGGGAGCGGGGGGTCCGCGGGAATTGCGGCTACGCAGGGACCACGCCGGAACGGGGGAACTGCGCGGGTCCACGGGGACGGTGCGGGTCCACGGGAACCGCACCGGAACACCGGGGGCCGGGCCGGAACACAGGGGCCACGCCGATCCTCGGGAACCCCGCCGGAACACGGGGACCGCCGCGGCCAGGCCGCAGGAACCGCACCGGAACACCGCACCCGCCCCGGTCCGCAACTTCGCCGCGATGGGCGGGCCCCCGGGCTCGGCTGCACTAACCTCCCGGCGCCAGAACCCCCCTGCGCCGCTGGATTCCCGACGGAACCGCCCGCGCTCGGGACGGCGTGCCCGTCCAGCAGGTGCCGCGGCGGGCGAGGAGGCGGCGGAGCCAGAGTTCGAGGGAGACGAGGTCGGCCAGGCCGTCCAGGGGGAGGGGTTCGCCGGCGGCCGCCGCGCGGACGGCCTTGCGGACGACGCGGGCCTCGACCAGGCCCGCGTCGGCGAGCAGTGGGGTGGCGAACAGGTCCAGCAGGGGGTCGGCGGACACGCGCAGGCCCGCGCGCGCGGCCGCCGCCGACGAGGCGTGGGAGGGGGCGCCCCAGCCGGGCGGGAGGTCGGTGACGCCGGCGCCCTCCAGGACCGTACGCAGGACGGCGGCCCGGGCGCCGGGCTGGACGCGCAGCGACTCGGGCAGGGCGCGGCAGGCCCGGACGACCTGGTTGTCGAGGAAGGGCGCGTGCAGGCGCTGGGAGCGGATCTCGGCGGCCTGTTCCAGGATGCGCAGGTCGGCGGCGTACCGGGCGAGCGCCGCACGCGCGCGGTGGTCACCGGGGCGGCGGTCGGGGCCCGCGGCGGAGCCCTCCGCCGCCGCCTGGAGCAGAACCGATACTTCAGCCAGTGCCTCCCCCGTCAGCCAGCGGGCCGCCGGCCCGGGTCTGGCCCAGGTCAGCGCGGCGAGGGACGCGCCGACCGCCCCCTTGGGCTCGTCGAAGCGGCGCCGCATCAGCCGCTCGGCCAGGAACTCCAGGCCCGCGCGGTAGGGCGTACGGGCCAGCCGGCGGGCCGCGCCGTACACGCGCGCGGGAACCATCACCGAGCCGTCGGCGCGGGTGAGTGCGGCGACCGGCCGGACCAGATCGCGCCGTCTGCGGTCCATCAGCAGGTCGGCGAGCCGGGCGGGGTGGGCGTCCAGGACCTGGCGGGCGCC
Organism: Streptomyces sp. NPDC031418; assembly: GCF_055581605.1. NCBI lineage: Bacteria > Bacillati > Actinomycetota > Actinomycetes > Kitasatosporales > Streptomycetaceae > Streptomyces > Streptomyces sp. NPDC031418. The sequence goes on along the minus strand of NZ_JBVIJC010000043.1, from coordinate 13,741 downwards.
ATGGCCGATGAAGTGGTCGGCGCTGCCCGCGGCGAACCGGGCCCGGTGCCGGGCGGCCTGCACCAGCGAGGGGCCCGGTTCGTCGGTGAGCGGGCCGTCCAGGTCGGCGTACGGCAGGCTCTCCTCGCCGCCGGTGACCACCACGTGGTGCAGGCGGGGGCCCGCGGCAAGGGCGCCGGCGCGTTCCAGTTCGGCCTCGCGGCCGCTCACGGCGAGGTCGTTGAAGGTGACGGCGAGAAGGCGTTCGCCCGCGCCGGTGCCCTGCCCGACGAGCATGCCGGGTCTGCCGGGAAGGCCCGCGGCGAGCAGGGCGAGGGTGCCGGAGGCCGGTCCGCCGGACAGGTCGGCGCCGATGCCGGGTACCGGCATGCCCCGCCGGGCGCGCCGCTCGGCGGGCCCCATGCCGGGCACCGGGCCGGGGTCCAGGTCGGGCACGTGCCGGGGCGCGGCCAGCCGGGTGCGGACGGCCTCCACGAGGGCGTCCCGTACGGCGTCCACCGCGCGGTCGGGGTCGGCCGGGGGCGCGGCCACGGCGAGCGAGGCGACCGGCTCGTACCCGGTGATCTCGCGCACCCCGGCGCGCAGCACCAGCGCATGCCCCGGCGGAACGCGGCGTACGCCCTCGTACGGGGTGGTGTCGCGCAGCGCGGCGGGCACATCGGGGGCGGCGAGCAGCGCGGCCAGATGACCGAAGTCGAGGTTGGCCTCCACGAGGTCGGCGAGGGGCAGCGCGGCGGTGGCGTAGGCCGTACCGCCCGCCCAGGGGGTGTGGAACACCGGGCGCGCCCCCGCGAGGTCGCCGCAGACGGTGATGCGGCGGCCCACCCGGACGACGGCCGTGTAACTGCCGGGCCAGCAGGTCAGATGGCGCAGTGCGCCCCCGCGCGCGGTGAACAGCGCCCGCCGCAGCTCCTCGTCCGAGGCGCCGCAGATGCCGAGGACGGCGATCCGGTTGTCCGCGTCGGCCTGCACCACCCGCACCTCGTCCGGGCGCCAGTCGCCGACGGCCCACAGCGGATCCGGGTCGCCCCACAGGAGTTGGGAGCCGACCGGGTGCAGGGTCTCGCCGTCGTAGCCGAGGGCGCCCGCGGAGCCGGTCCCGGCGACGCCCGGGGCGGTGCTGCTCCAACCCACCAACCACCGCATCGACGCCTCCACAGCCTGTGGACAACCCCTGCACCGTACGAACAGGACCCCATGCTGCCACGAAGGGCGTGCCGTGGAGGGGCGGTGACACCGCCTCACGTGCACCACGGCAAGGGAAGTTGACGCCCGCGCGGTGCGGACCCGAAGTGGAGGCACCCGGCGGGGCGATACGAACGCGCCCCCTATACGCTCCCCCAGAACGCCCCGTGCGCCCTCAAGTTGCGTGGTGAGAGGCGTGTACGACCATGGAGCACCAGGGTCGATTTTCAGCCAAATCGTAAGAGTCGGCGCGGCGGTGAGCACGCTCCGTACAGGCCTGCGGAGCGCGCGGCGGCGCCGATACGCGCACAGTCCGGGAGGCGGGCATCGCCTCCCGGACCGGTCCGCCACCCGCGGGGATGAAGGTGGCGGTGTCCCCCAGCCCACTGGATCCAGTACAGCGGGCCGACCCACGCAGGACCCATGGAACCGCTCCCCCGATGGCCGGAGAAGAGCGCACGGACGGGCGCACGGCCACACGGCCGGGGGCACGCGGCGACAGACCGTGCACGGTGCGTACAGGACCGCACTGCCGTACGGACCACAATCCCGCCATCCGGAACAATGCCCCTTAACGCTTGGGATGCGGCGAACTACGCTGGGTTTACGAATGCCGCATGGTTATGCCAGCGCGGCAGCCGTCTGTGTCGAGGGGTGGCGCATGTCCAGGGAGCAACGCGGGCCGAACGAAAAGCTCGGCGCCGTTCTCGCCCTCGCGGGAATCAGCAACGCAGGCCTCGCGCGACGCGTCAACGACCTCGGCGCGCAACGCGGGTTGACTCTTCGCTACGACAAGACCTCCGTGGCGCGCTGGGTGTCGAAGGGGATGGTGCCCCAGGGCGCGGCACCGCACCTCATCGCCGCCGCCATCGGCCAGAAGCTCGGCCGGCCGGTGCCGCTCCACGAGATCGGCCTGGCGGACGCGGATCCCGCGCCCGAAGTGGGCCTCGCCTTCCCCAGAGACGTAGGACAGGCGGTGCGGTCGGCGACCGAGCTGTACCGTCTCGACCTCGCCGGCCGCCGGGCCGGGTCCGGCGGCATCTGGCAGTCGCTCGCCGGATCGTTCGCAGTGAGCGCATACGCAACGCCTGCCTCACGATGGCTGATAACCCCCGCCGACAGCTCGGTCGCACGGGAGGCGGAAACCGCCGAAGGCTCCGGCGCACCGATCAAAGTCGGCCACAGTGATGTGCGCAAACTGCGGGAGGCAGCCGAGGACGCCAGGCGCTGGGACTCCAAGTACGGGGGCGGCGACTGGCGTTCGTCCATGGTGCCGGAGTGCCTGCGCGTGGAGGCGGCGCCCCTGCTCCTCGGCGCCTACTCCGACGAGGTCGGCCGCGCCCTGTTCGGCGCCACCGCGGAACTCACCCGGCTGGCCGGGTGGATGGCCTTCGACACCGGGCAGCAGGAGGCGGCCCAGCGCTACTACATCCAGGCGCTGCGCCTCGCGCGCGCGGCGGCCGACGTCCCGCTCGGCGGGTACGTCCTCGCCTCCATGTCGCTCCAGGCGACCTACCGGGGCTTCGGCGACGAGGGCGTCGACCTGGCCCAGGCCGCGCTGGAGCGCAACCGGGGACTGGCGACGGCCCGCACGATGAGCTTCTTCCGGCTGGTCGAGGCACGGGCACACGCGCGCGCGGGAGACGCACAGGCCGCGGGCGCGGCACTCAAGGCCGCCGAGGGATGGCTGGAGCGGTCCCGGGAAGGCGACAACGACCCCTCCTGGCTCGGGTTCTACGGCTACGACCGGTTCGCCGCCGACGCCGCCGAGTGCTACCGCGACCTGAAGGCGCCACGGCAGGTACGGCGCTTCACCGAGCAGGCGCTGTCCAAGCCGACGGAGGAGTTCGTGCGCTCGCACGGGCTGCGGCTGGTGGTGTCGGCCGTCGCCGAGCTGGAGTCCGGCAATCTCGACGCGGCCTGCGAGCAGGGGGTGCGGGCCGTGGAGGTGGCCGGGCGGATCTCCTCGGCCCGGACCACCGAGTACGTGAAGGATCTCCTGCACCGGCTGGAGCCGTACGGGGACGAGCCCCGGGTGGTGGAGCTGCGGGAGCGGGCCCGGCCGCTGCTGATGACACCGGCGTAGGCGGCCTCCGCACCCGCCCGCGCCGCCGGCGCGGTCCCGCCGCCCGAGGGCGTTTGAAGGCGTTGTCAGTGGCGCAGTGCACTATCGAGGGTGGAGGTGGTGCTCGGTGCGGGTCGGGGCGTACGACGGTGATGTGCTCGTGGTCGGGGGCGGGATCGTCGGTCTGTCGACGGCGTATGCGATCACGCGTGCCGCGCCGGGCACGCGGGTGACCGTGCTGGAGAAGGAGCCGGGACCGGCCCGGCACCAGACGGGGCGCAACAGCGGGGTCATCCACAGCGGGATCTACTACCGCCCCGGCTCCCTCAAGGCGCGGTACGCGGTGCGCGGCGCCGCCGAGATGGTGAAGTTCTGCGCCGAGTACGGCATCGCGCACGCCGTCACCGGCAAGCTGATCGTCGCCACCGAGCGCGAGGAGCTGCCCCGGCTGCACGCCCTCGTGCAGCGCGGCCGGGAGAACGGCATCCCGGTCCGCGAGCTGGGCCCCGCCCAGATCTCCGAGTACGAACCGGAGGTGCGCGGCCTGGCCGCCATACACGTCGGCACCACCGGCATCTGCGACTACGTCGAGGTCGCCCGCCATCTCGCGGCCGCCTCGGGCGCCGAGATCCGGTACGGCGCCGAGGTCGTCCAGGTGGACCGCCGGCCGGAGCGGGGCGTGGCCGTGCGCACCGCCGCCGGTGACGTCGTCCGCGCGCGCGTGCTGGTGAACTGCGCCGGGCTGCACTGCGACCGGCTCGCCCGGCTGACCGGGGACGACCCCGGGGTGCGCATCGTGCCGTTCCGCGGGGAGTACTACGAGCTGGCCCGGCCCGAGCTGGTGCGCGGCCTGGTCTATCCGGTGCCGGACCCGGCGTTCCCGTTCCTCGGGGTGCATCTGACCCGGGGCATCGACGGCGGCGTGCACATCGGCCCCAACGCGGTCCCCGCGCTGGCCCGGGAGGGATACGGCTGGGGGGTCGTCCGCCCCCGCGAGCTGGCCGGGACCGTGGCCTGGCCGGGCTCCTGGGTGATCGCCCGGCAGCACTGGCGGTACGGAGCGGGTGAGCTGCGCCGGTCGGTGTCCCGAAGAGCCTTCCTGGAAGCGGTGCGCAGACTGCTGCCGGCGGTCGAGCGGGACGACCTGGTGCGGGCGCCCGCGGGAGTGCGCGCCCAGGCGGTGCTGCGGGACGGCACGCTGGTGGACGACTTCCTCATCCGCGAGGGGAGCCGCGCCGTGCATGTGCTGAACGCCCCGTCCCCGGCCGCCACCGCTTCCCTGCCGATCGGCAGGGAGGTCGGACGCCGGGCGCTGTCGATGCTCGGCTCGCTGTAGTGCCGTACCCGCACGGGACCGGCCGCGCCCCGCACCGACCCGACCGTCCCCCGCACCGACCCGACCGCGCCCCGCACGAGACCGGCCGCGCCCCGCACCGACCCGACCGCTCCCCGCACGGGACCGGCCGATCCCTCCACGCGAGCGACCGTTCTCTCCACGCGACCGACCTCCGGGAGGCGCTCCCCGCGCGCCGTAAAATCGGAAGCACTGTGTCTGACTCCCTGAACCTCCCCGAAGCCCCCTCGTCGGCCCTCCACGCCCCCGGCGACTCCATCCGGCACACCCGGGCCAAGGGCGAGCCGCGGTTTCCCGACGGGCCCAAGGCCGACCCCGCCGGCTCGCACTTCGAGCGGCGGATCCGCAGCTTCCAGCCGCGGCGCAGCCGGGTGACGGCCGGGCAGGCCGACGCCCTCCAGCGGCTGTGGCCCCAGTGGGGGCTGGACATCGACGGGCAGCGGATCATCGACCTCGGCGAGCTGTTCGGCAACGACAATCCGGTCGTGCTGGAGATCGGGTTCGGGATGGGCGAGGCCACCGCGCAGATGGCCGCCGCCGACCCGGACACCAACATCCTCGCCATCGACGTGCACACCCCGGGCCAGGGCAACCTGCTGAACCTCGCCGACCAGAACGGGCTGTCCAACGTCCGGGTGGGCAACGGGGACGCGATCATCCTGCTCCGCGAGATGCTCCGGCCCGACTCCCTCGACGGGCTGCGCGTGTACTTCCCGGACCCCTGGCCCAAGAAGCGGCACCACAAGCGCCGGCTGATCCAGCCCGAGTTCCTGACGCTCGCCGCCGAGCGGCTGAAGCCCGGCGCGATCGTGCACTGCGCGACCGACTGGGAGCCGTACGCCGAGCAGATGCTCGAGGTGCTCAGCGCCCACCCGGCCTTCGAGAACACGCAGGCGGACGGCGGTTTCGCGCCCCGGCCCGCATTCCGGCCGCTGACCCGTTTCGAGGGGCAGGGGCTGGACAAGGGTCATGTGGTGAACGATCTGCTGTTCCGGCGCGTACCGCACGGCCAGGACGGATAAGTCCAGCAAGCAGGGGCGGAAACGCGCCGGCCCCTCGTCCCGCCGTCGTTAGGGTCGATGCCCGTGGCCACCAGTCCCCCGTACCCGACCTACCCCCTCAGCCCCGGCGGCGGCACCCTGCGCCATCCGCACTGGTGGCAACACCGGTGGGTGCGATACGGAGCACTGATCACGCTGCTCGCGCTGTCCGGGCTGGTGATTCTCGCGCTGGTGCGCCGGCAGACCGGCACGGAAGGGTTCCTGGTCGGGCTCGGGCTGGCCGTGCTGCCCGTGCCCTGGCTCATATCCGCCTTCCGCTGGCTGGACCGGGTCGAGCCCGGCCCCTGGCGGAACCAGGTCTTCGCCTTCGCCTGGGGGGCCTGCGCGGCGGCGCTGATAGCCATCGTCGCCAACAGCTTCGCGACCCACTGGATAGCCACCGCCACCGCCGACCCGGCCGGCGCCGACACCCTCGGGGCGACGGTGATAGCGCCGATCGTCGAGGAGTCCGCGAAAGCCGCGGCCGTGCTGCTGGTCTTCCTCTTCAAGAGACGCGACTTCACCGGGATCGTGGACGGCGTGGTGATAGCCGGGACCACCGCGACCGGGTTCGCGTTCACCGAGAACATCCTCTACCTCGGTACGGCCTTCGGGACCGACCAGCTCACCGGCGACCGCGGCATCGCCTCCGTCACCGCCGCGACCTTCTTCGTGCGCATCGTGATGTCCCCGTTCGCGCACCCCCTGTTCACCACCCTCACCGGGCTCGGCTTCGGCGTGGCCGCGCTGTCCGGGGAGCGGCAGCGGGCCCGGCGCACCCTGGTGCCGCTCGGCGGGCTGCTGCTCGCGATGAGCATGCACGCCCTGTGGAACGGCTCCGCCACCTTCGGGCCGTACGGCTTCTTCGGCGTGTACGGCGGCTTCATGGTGCCCGTGTTCGCGCTGCTGACCTGGCTGTCGATCTGGACGCGGCAGCGGGAGCTGCGGATCGTGCGGGAGGAGTTGCCGGCGTATGTGTCGGCGGGGTGGCTGGGCCCGGGCGAGCCGTTCGCGCTCGGTTCGATGCGGGCGCGGCGGATGGCCCGGGACTTCGCCCGGCACCACGCCGGGCGCCCGGCCGCCCGGGTGGTGGCGGAGTACGAGACGTACGCCACCTCGCTGGCGTCACTGCGGCGCCGGGGGCGCCGGGGCCGGGCCGGGGCCGACTTCGTCGTACGGGAGCGGGAGGTGCTGGAGGAGCTGTGGCGCCGCAGGGAGACGGCGCGTCCCGCGCTCGAGTACGCGGCCCGGGCCATCGCCCCTGCCCCGGCGTACTGGCCGCCGTACGCACACCCGGCGGCGCCGAACCCCGGAAACCCCGGGTACGCCGGATACTCCACGTACTCCGGGTACTCCGGGTATCCCGCATACAACCCCTACCGCACCTAGGGGCCGGGATCTCGCGGGGATCGGCACCGCCGGGTCACACCGGGGAGACGGTGATCAGGCCGACGCCTCGGTCAGCGTCGTGAGCTGCTCCTTCGTCAGGGTCAGGTTCGCCACCTCCGTCAGGGCCGGCAGCTGGGACACCGTACGGGCCGAGGCGATGGGAGCCGCCACCGTCGGCTGGGCGGCGAGCCAGGCCAGGGCGACCGTGGCGACCGGGGCCTCATGGGCGGCGGCGACCTCGTCCAGGGCGGCGAGGACCCGCCGGCCGCGCTCGGACTCCAGGTGCTTCGCGGCGGCTCCGGCGCGGGCGCTGTCGACCGTCGCACCGGGGCGGTACTTGCCGGTCAGGAAGCCGGAGGCGAGGGCGTAGTACGGGACCGCGGACAGGCCCTCGCGGGCGGCGAGGTCCTGGAGGTCACCCTCGTAGGTGTCGCGGGAGACCAGGTTGTAGTGGGGCTGGACGGCGACATAGCGGGCCAGGCCCTCGCGGGCGGAGAAGTCCAGGGAGGCCTGAAGGCGCTCGGCGCCGATGTTGGAGGCGGCGATGTGCCGGACCTTGCCCGCCTTCACCAGCTCGTCCAGGGCGCCGATGATCTCCTCGACCGGCACCTCGAGCTGGTCGTAGTGGGTGTAGTACAGGTCGATGTAGTCGGTGCCGAGACGGCGCAGGGAGGCGTCGGCGGCGGCCTTGATGGTGGCCGCGGACAGGCCCTGGAACTCGGGGTGCTGGCTGACCTTGGTGGCGACGACGACGTTGTCGCGGTTGCCGCGCGCCTTCAGCCACGCGCCGATGATCGTCTCCGACTCGCCGCCCTTGTTGCCCTCGGCCCAGGCCGAGTAGACGTCCGCGGTGTCGATGAAGTTGCCGCCGGCGGCCGTGTAGGCGTCGAGGACGGCGAAGGAGGTGTCCTCGTCGGCGGTCCAGCCGAAGACGTTGCCGCCCAGGGCGAGCGGGAAGACCTCGAGGTCGGAAGAGCCGAGTGTGCGCAGTGAAGTCATGATCAATGCCAACGCCGGCGAGAGGAAGCGCATTCCTCCGCCGGCGCCGCGTTCACCCGGAAAGCCGGGCCTGTCAGGGGTTGAGGCCCTTGTCGCGCAGCCAGGCCATGGGGTCGATGGCGGTGGGCTGGCCGTCCGGGTGGACCTCCAGGTGCAGGTGCGGCCCGGTGACGTTGCCGGTCGCACCGACGCGGCCGATGACGTCGCCGGTGTTCACCTGCTGGCCGACCGAGACGTTGATCGAGGACTGGTGGCAGTACCAGAGCTGGGTGCCGTCGTCGAGGGTGATGACCGTGCGGTAGCCGTAGGCGCCGGCCCAGCCCGCCTCGGTCACCTTGCCGGCGTGCACCGACTTGATGAGGGTGCCGGTGGGGGCGGCGAAGTCCAGGCCGGTGTGGTAGCCGGAGGACCACATCGAGCCGGGCTGCCCGAAGGTGCCGGTGATCGTGTACGACACGACCGGCAGCGAGTACTGCTTGGCCAGCTCGGCCAGGCGCTTGGCCTCGGCCTCCTTCTTGGCGTCGGCCTCCGCCTTCTGCTTGGCGGCGGCGGCCTTGGCGGCGGCCGCCTGCTCGGCCTTGGCGGCCGCGGCGGCGGTCTGCTTCTCGGAGGCGGCGAGCGCGGCGATGGTGGCCTTGCTGTCGGCCTGCCCCTTCTGCTGCTCGGCCTGGGCCATGATCCGGTTGCGCAGGGCCTCGCCCGCGCCACCGCTCTGCCCGGCCTCGGCCGAGGCCACGCCGACGGTGCCGAGCGTGCCGCCGGCGTCCTTGGGCGCGTCGGCGGAGTCGCCGCCGAAGAGGTGCTCGACGGAGTCCAGGTCCGGCATGGAGACGGAGACCGGCACCTTGCCGGGGTTGGCGCTGGCCATGCCGCCCGCGCCGACGGCGGCCATCACGCCGACACCGAGGACGGTGGAGCTGCGCGCGAAGCCGCCGCGCTGCTTGGCGACGCGGTGCCGACCGCGGACCGGAGCGACGGACTCCGCAGTGGGGTTCCACTCCTCCCAGGGGCCGTCCTCGGCGGCGGGGGAGCCGTATCCGAAGGTGTCCGTCTCGCGCTGAGCGGGTATGAACGGGGCTTCTGGGGCAGGCCGGTTGGACGCCACGCGGGCGCGCTCCTTTCCTTCCTCCGCCTACCGGGTTAGCTGACGGGTTCGGAGCAGGAAGGTCTCCTACGCGCGTAAACCGATCGTGGGCCGAGTCCGCTCGGCAAGTCCACGACGGTGTCCGCGTGATTCACCCCAAGGTGGTGGTTCCCCGGTTCCCTTACGGGATTCGGCGCGTGCGCACGGAGCCGCCTCTTGTGACGGCTGGGACGACCGCGCTGCGTTATCGAACGTTAATAGACCCTGCGGTTACTTTCCAAGCCCGTCCAGCTTGATCGTTAACCTTTTATGCCAGTACTTAAGGGTCACAAGGCCAGCAAACCGGGCGAGTTGACGGCGACTCGGTCACCGTTCAGGAGTCACAGCGTTTTTGATGGTGACTCAGATGTTATGCGCGCGGAGTCGCCCGGTCACTCATCGTGAACCCCCTGCGGGGAGACCCTCAGGGGTGCCGTACGGCGAGCAGCGCCATGTCATCCGCCATCCCTCCCCCGGAGTGCCTCCGCACCTCGTCCGCGAGCCGCCCCAGCAGCGCGCCCGGACCGGCGAAGGTACGGCCGGTAAGCCGCCGCTCGGGGTCGTAGAACCGGCCGTGGGCGTCCCGGGCCTCGGACAGCCCGTCGGTGTAGAGCAGCAGGGTGGCCCCGCCCGGAAAGGCCGCCTCCAGCACCCGGTCCGGCCACACCCCGAGATCACCCATGCCGAGCGGCAGCGCGGGCTCGGGCCCGGCCAGCGTGCGCACCGCGCCGTCGGCGTACAGCAGCAGCGGCGGCGGATGGCCGCGGTTGACGACCCGGACGAGCCCCTCGCCGTGCGGGAGTTCGGCCAGTACGGCGGTGGTGAACCCCTCGAAGGCGTCGATACCGTCCCGCCGGGCGCCCTCGCGGGCCAGCGCCCGCTCCAGCCGCTGCGCCACCTCCTCCAGCGTGGCCTCCTGCTCGGCCGCCTCCCGGAACGCGCCGATCACCACGGCGACCGCAGCGACGGCACCCAGCCCCTTGCCCCGCACATCCCCGACGATCAGCCGGACGCCGTACGGGCTGTCCTGCACCGCGTACAGGTCGCCGCCGATGGACGCGTCCTGCCGGGCCGCCTCGTAACGGGCGGCGATCCGGAAACCGCCGATCCGCGCCGCGGGCTCCGGCAGTACGGCCCGCTGGGCGGCCTCGGCGATCTCCCGGGCGGAGGCCAGCCGCCGGTCACCCAGGCGGACCACCCGGTTGATGGCGCCGGCCAGCACGGCGACGCTGGCCACGGTGACCAGATCGGTGACCGTGGCCACGGCCGGACGGGCACCGCCCTGCGCATGCACGGCGTAGGTGGCGCCGAGCGCCGCGAGGCCGGTCAGCGCGGTGCTGCGCAGCGAACTGAGCGGGGCCGCGATCAGCGCGGCGGCGGTGAAGAAGGGCACGGCGGTGAAGTCCCTCGGCGTCAGCAGGCCGTAGAGGACACCGCAGAAGATCAGCAGGACGGGCAGGCTCCGGGCCAGGGCGCGGGCACTCGGACGGCGCGGAGCGAGCGGGGAAGGGCGCACGGGGGCGGGCCGGTCGCCGTGGCCCGGCCCGGGCACCGGGTCGCCGGGGAGCCGGCCGCCCGCCCTGGCGTACGGGCTCTCCTCCACCTCACCAGGGCGCACCGTGTCTCTCCCGCATGTCCGACGTACCTCCAGATTTGCGGGCCCGGCAAGGCCGGGCGACCCCGGTGGGCCGACCGGATGAGCCCGCCCGAAGGACCCGCCGTAAACCGATGTGCGCGGGACCCCACGGATGACGTACACTGAAGTCACAACGACGCGGGGTGGAGCAGCTCGGTAGCTCGCTGGGCTCATAACCCAGAGGTCGCAGGTTCAAATCCTGTCCCCGCTACTGAAACTCAGGGCCGGAAACCAGCAATGGTTTCCGGCCCTGAGTGTTTCCATGAGCGTGTACGGCCCTAGGGGCGCCCCCGCAGGGGCGCCGGCCTGTTTCACCGGGCGAAGCGGGCCGGGAGTCAGCCCGCCAACAGATGAGAGTTCGGCGCCTTGGCGACCGCCTCCAGCTCGGGGACGACCACGACCTCCACTCCCCCCGCACCGAGCAGCCCGGCCCCGTCGGCCGCCGCCACGAAGGTGTCCGGCTCCCGCCAGGCGGTGACCACCCGGCGCACCCCCGCCCCGAGGATCAGCTCCGCACAGGGCGCCGGCCGCGACGCCCGCCGCGCACAGGGCTCCAGGCTGCTGTAGACCGTGGCGCCGGGCAGCCGCGGATCGGCCGGATCCAGCTTCGCCAGCGCCGCCTCCTCCGCGTGGACCACCGCGTCGCCGCCCTCCCGGGAGTGGCCACGGGCCAGCTCGGTGCCGTCCGCGGCGACCACCACCGCGCCCACGCTGAACGCGGTCTCCGAGGGCGGACACTGGGCGGCCAGCTCACAGGCGGTGCGCAGCCAGTGCCGGTCGGCGGCGGTGGCGGCCGCACCGGTGCCGGGGGCGGTGGGCTCGTACCGCATGAGGACGACGTCCTCGATCCGGCGCGTCTCGGTGAGCCGCAGCCGGCCCGGCTGATAGCCCCCGGGGCCGAACAGCCGCGGGGCCGCCGGGTCACCGACGAAGAGCGGGGCGAGGACCAGCTGGAGTTCGTCGGCGAGACCCTGCTGGAGCAGCTGGGTGTGCACCTGGCCGCCGCCCTCGACCATCAGCCGCCGCACACCCCGCACCTCGTACAGGTGCTTCAGCAGCAGCCGCCAGTCGAGGCCGGGCCCGAGCGCGACGACATCGGCCGTGCCGCCGAGCAGGCCTGCGGCCCGTTCGGCGCCCCGGTCGGTGGTGTAGACGACCTTGTCGCCGCCGGTGTGCCAGAAGTTCGCCCCCGGGTCGAGATCGCCGGAGGCGGTGACGGTCACCTTCAGCGGGTACTCCGGCCGGCCCGCCGCGACCCGGGCCGCACGCCGCTCGGCGGAGTTCACCAGCAGGCGCGGATTGTCGGCGCGGATGGTGCCGGCGCCGATCAGAATGGCGTCCACGGAGGCCCGTACCGCGTCGACCCGGTCGAAGTCGGCCGGGCTGGACAGCAGCAGCCGGTCGGGGCCGGTGTCGTCCAGGTAGCCGTCCAGGGAGACGGCGGCGGACAACAGCACGTACGGGTACGACATCGGCGCGCTCTCCCTGCGAGAACTTTCCCCCACCAAGACCTTCTTGGTTCAAGTTTGAAACAAACTTACACTGGCACCATGACGACCCGCTGGCTCACCCCCGAGGAGCAGCGCGCGTGGCGCGCGTATCTCGCCGCGAAGACCCTCCTCGAGGACGCGATCGACCGACGGCTCCAGCAGGACGCGGGCATGCCCCACCTGTTCTACTCCGTGCTGGCCTATCTGTCCGAGGCACCCGACCGCCGGCTGCGCATGACTGACCTCGCCGAACGGCTGAAGATCACCCGCAGCAGGCTGACCTACGCCGTGACCCGGCTGGAACGGGACGGGCTGGTGCGCCGGGAGGACTGCCGCTGGGACAAGCGCAGCCAGCTCGCGGTCCTGACCGACGAGGGGATGACCGTCCTGGAGCGTACGGCACCCGGGCACGTCGAGACCGTACGGTCCACGCTGTTCGACCGGCTCACCCCGGAGCAGGTGGGGCAGCTGGAGGCGATCTGTACCGGGATCACCCGCGGACTCCAGGGCGACGACGCCGAGCCCGGGGCGGAGGACGTCCCCTGGCGGCGCCGCTCCTCCTGTTCCTGATATTCCGATTGCTTTAAGTTTGAAGCATGGGATAGGGTCCACCGCGTAACGCTGCTTCAAATCTGAAGCACATGTCCGTGCCCGGAGGACCGCATGTCCGACTTCCCTGCCGCCACGCCGCGCGCCCGCGTCCGGGTACCGCTGCGCTTCCACGACGGTTACGCCGTCGACGCCGAGCTGGTCACCTTCCACGGCCTCGCCGACGGCCAGGAGCATGTCGCCGTCGTCCTCGGCGACCCCGGCCCCGTGCCGCTGGTGCGGCTGCACTCCGAGTGCCTGACCGGGGACGTCTTCGGCTCCGCCCGCTGCGACTGCGGGCCCCAGCTGCGCGAGGCCGTCGAGCGCATCGCCGACCGCGGCGGAGTGCTGCTCTACCTCCGCCAGGAGGGCCGGGGCATCGGCCTCTACAACAAGCTCGACGCGTACGCCCTTCAGGACCAGGGCCTCGACACGTACGCCGCGAACGCCGCTCTCGGCCTGCCGGAGGACGCCCGCGACTACACGGCCGCCGCGCAGATGCTGGCCGCTCTCGGCATCGGCGAGCTGGACCTGCTGTCCAACAACCCCGACAAGGCCGAGCAGTTGCGCTCGCTGGGCACCGTGGTCCGCGACCGGGTGCCGACCGGCGTCTTCACCACGGACCACAACGTCCGCTATCTGCGCGCGAAGGTCCTCCAGACCCAGCACACGCTGCCGCTGGCCGAGCTGACGGAACTGACCGCGGGCTGAGCCCTTTTCCGACGGCCGCCGGACAGCGGTAATGTCCGGCGGCCCCTTCTGATCGGGTCGCCGGCGCTGAAATGCAGAAAACCCCCGCACCAAAGGTGCGGGGGTTTTCCCAATAATTGTTCGGCGGTGTCCTACTCTCCCACAGGGTCCCCCCTGCAGTA
>NZ_JBVIJC010000042.1:0-32822 GCF_055581605.1 Streptomyces sp. NPDC031418 | reverse complement strand
GACACCGCCATGGCCGACCAACTCGACACCGCCGTCGAACAACACGGCAAGGGCGACCTCGCCGCACTCCTGGCAGGCGGCGACACCTGGACGGTGCGGAACTAATCCTTTCCACTTTGAATTCCCCTGTAATATTCCTGAAATTGCCCGCCATTCCCTGTAGTTGATTGACGCATTTCTGTCGTCACATTCATTGACGGTGCGGGGTCCGGAGAAAGAGGATTTCCGGCGACCGGCTGACAGGGCACGGAATGCGGAGGGGAATTATGGGCGGTGGTCCGCGGAATCTTCCCCGCGCGTACTGGTGGATCTGGACCGGTCTGCTGATCAACTGGCTCGGCGCGTTCACCGGGCCGATCCTCGTCCTCTCCCTCACCCAGGCCCGCGGCTACTCCGTGTCCTCCGCGGGCTTCGTGGTCTCGCTGCTCGGCGCCGGGGCGATCGCGGGGTCCGCGGTCGGCGGCGTGCTCGCCGACCGGATCGGGCGCCGCCCGACGATGTTCGCCGGGCACTGCGCCACCGCGCTGAGCATGGTGGTGCTCGGCACCGGTACCGCCCCGGCGGTGGTGAGCGCGGCCGCGTTCGGGGCGGGGTTCGGCGCCGCCGCGGTCCGGCCGGCCGCCTCCGCGTCGATCGCCGACGTGGTCGCCGCCGCCGACCGGCCCCGCGCCTTCGCCTACAACTACTGGGCCGTCAACACCGGCACCGCGGTCTCCGCCGTGCTCGCCGGGCTGCTGGTCGAGCACGGCTACACCGCGCTGTTCCTCGCCGACGCGGCGACCACCCTGCTGTGCGGCGCGCTCGTCCTGGTCAAGGTCCCCGAGACCCGCCCGGCCCGAACCGCCCCGGCGTCCACGGCGTCCACGGCGTCCCCGGCGGGGGAGGGGCACGGCGCGGATGCGCACCCCTCGCTGCCGCTGCGCAAGGACCTCCGCTTCCTGTGCTTCGTCCTGTGCACCCTGATCTTCGCCGCCGTGTACGAGCAGCGGTCGGCGGCGCTGCCCGTCGTCGTCACCGCACACGGGCACACCCCCGCGGTCTTCGCCCTGCTGATGGCGCTGAACGCCCTGCTCATCGCGGTCTTCCAACTGCCCGTCAGCAGCCTGGCCGGCAAGGGCCCGCGCGCCCTGGTGCTGCTCGCCGGCGCCGTCCTGGCGGGCGTCGGCTTCGGCCTGACCGGCCTGGCCCGGGGCACCCTGGCGTACGCGGCCACGGTGGTCGTCTGGACGGCCGGCGAGATGCTCTTCGCGCCGATGGCGGGCGCCGTCGCCGCCGGGCTGGCCCCCGTCCACCAACGAGGCCGCTACCAGGGCGTGTACGCCGGCGCCTGGTCGGCCGCCGCCTTCGTCGGACCGGCCGGCGGCACCTGGCTGCTCGCGCACGCCGGCCCGGGTGCGCTGTGGACCGGGTGCGTGCTGGCGGGCGGCGCGGTCGGCGCCGGATGCGCCCTGCTCCTGCGCGCCGCGGACGGAACGCGGCCGCGACCCGAGAACTTCCCCGCGCGGTCCGCCGCACGGGGAGGCACCACCGAAAAAGGCACGTCAAGCACGACCGAATCCCTTACGGACAACACCGTCGAGAGGAACCCGACATGAGCCACATCGCGCCCAACACCTGCGTGTCCGCGTTCGCCCCGAACACCTGCGCCCCGGCCTTCGCGCCGAACACGTGCGCCCCGGCGTTCGCGCCCAACACCTGCGTGTCCGCTTTCGCGCCGAACACCTGCGCCCCGGCGTTCGCGCCGAACACGTGCGCCCCGGCGTTCGCGCCCAACACCTGTGTCTCCGCTTTCGCCCCGAACACCTGTGCTCCGGCCTTCGCGCCCAACACCTGTGCTCCGGCGTTCGCGCCGACCAACTGCGTCCCGGCCTACGCCGCGTAAGCGGAATGCAGACCAGCGCTCCCTCGAAGCCCGGCCCGGACGGTGTCGACCGTCCGGCGCCGGGCTCCGGCCCCCTGCCCGCCCCGCTGTCCGCCTTCGTCACCGGGACGCAGACCTTCACCGGGTACGGCGGCACCCCACCCCGCCTCCACCTGGCCGTCTCCGAGCTGCGGGACGTCACCGACCGGCTGCCCTGGCACGCCGAGCGGCACTCCTTCGGCACCTCCTGGACCGACCCGGAGCAGGCCCGCCGCTCCGCGGAGGGCGAGGCCGTCGAACGCCACTGCGGCGCCTGCCCGCCCGCACAACCGGTGTACGGCACCCATGAGCAGCTGACCCGGCGCGGACTGCGGGCGCTCGACCCGCGCAGCCTGGCGCTGCACTCCGACCGCCAGTACGCCACGCCCGGCTTCCCGTTCCAGCCCTTCCGGACCGACTCGCCCGCGCACTGGGTGGAGGGCCGCAGCGCCGTCGACGGCGAGCCCGTCCTCGTGCCCGCCTTCCTCGTGTACACCGCGTGGCCGCACATGCCGCACCCGCACCCCGAGCCGTACTACTCCTTCCCCGTGATCGGCGGCATCGCCGCGGGTCCCACCGCGGACTTCGCCCTGCTGTCCGGGCTGGAGGAGATCATCGAGCGGGACGCCGTCGCCGTGTGGTGGGCCAACGCCGCAACCCTGCCCGCGCTGCCCCCGACGGACCGGCTGCGCGCGCTCGGCGAGGGCGCCGAGGACACCTTCGAGACCCGGCTCGTCCGCGTCGACAACGAGTTCGGCCTGCCGGTCATCGCCGCCGGGGTGCGCAGCACCACCGAGGGCTGGCTCACCTACGGCTGCGCCGCCCGCGCCGACGAGGAGGAGGCCGCGGCCAAGGCGCTCGCCGAGGCGCACACCCTCCAGATCACCTGCCGGGTACTGGCCGACCCCGCGACCCGGATGGACACCCCGGGACGGCCGTCACCGCTCAAGCCCTGGCGGCAGGACCGCCGTTACCTGGACGACTACCGGCCGGACTGGTCGGACGTGGTCGAGCAGATCTGCCAGCAGCAGCTCCACCTCGACCCGCGCGCCGCCGCCCGCTGCGCCCCCTGGGCCTGGGACCTGCCCGAGGGCCGCTGGACCGGCCGGCCGCAGCGCCTCTCGGCGGCCGAGCTGGTGGACCGGGTCGCCGCCGCGGGCCACGACGTCGTCACCGTGGACCTCACCACCCCGGAGGCGGCCGCCGCGGGCATGCACGTCCTGCGGGTCGTCGTACCGGGCACCGTCTCCGTCGCCCCCGCCGCCTATCTGCCGCTCGGCGGCAGACGCCTCCAGGACACGGCGGTCCGCCTGGGCTGGCGCACCACCCCGCTGCCCGAGGAGCGCCTCAACACCTTCCCGCTGCCCCACTCCTGACGGACCGCTCCCTACTCCCGCGTCACCCGCACCCGGTAGTTGCCCTCCGCATCGCCGCTGATCACCTGGACGGTGAGGCGATGCCGGGGGTCCCGGAAGGTCTCGCCGGGGGAGTAGGGAGCGTCGGAGAGCTCCGTGTGGACGTTCGGGCTGCGCGTGCAGCCGCCGCTCGCGGGGTGTGCGTCGGACACGGTGATCGGCCCCCGCCCGGTGTCCACCCCCGCGTCGACCCTGTAGACGAGGACCCCCGGCCGGCACACCACCTCGTCGTTGCCGCCCGGCGTCCGTACCTCCAGCGCGTAGACGCTGTGCCCGTCGACCGGCACGACCACCAGTTTCCCGCCGCCCGTCTTCCACACCGGTGTCAGCATGTAGTCCGTGCTGCCGGCCGTCACCGGGCATCCGACCTGCGCGGCGTCCAGCCATCCCAGCTTCCACTTGTGCCAGGCGAGCAGATCGTTGTCGGCCCCCCAGTCCTCGCTCATGATGTCCCAGTGCCCCACCGCGCTCCCGCCCTCCTGGGTGTACAGGTCGGGCAGCCCCAGGGTGTGGCCGTTCTCGTGCGGCAGCACCCGGAAGCCGGTGCGGGCGTAGGAACCGGAACCGTCGTCCTGGCGCGAGTAGACGAACGACGCGTTGGCGATGGGCACCCCGTCCGCGATCGGCGCGTCGGCGTTCCCGGCGAAGGTCACGGACAGCACGGTGTCCAGCGCGGACGGCCCGGCGGTCGGGGTGACCAGCACGTTCAGGAGGTCGTACGCGCGGAAGTCCACCGTCGGGTCGGCGGCGGCCACGATGTCCTGCACCAGCTGCCGGTAGCCGGGGTCGAAGGGCGCCCCGCGCTCTATGCCGTACGACCGGAACGTCCTCGGCATCCGCAGCCAGCCGGTGATCGGGGTCTCCGGGCGGTAGTCGAGGCGGCCGTACGACGCCGTGCGGAACCACTCCTGGGTCTGTGGGAAGAACTCGTGGAAGCGGTCCATCGCGCTGCCCGGTCCGGGCGCGTCGGGGAAGTCGACCATCAGGGTCAGGGCGTGCACCGTGCCGGTGGAGCGGGAGTAGCCGTGCGGGGTGGGGAGCCCCTCGGTCATCTGCACCTCCGGGCCGCTGCGGATCAGGCAGGGGGAGAGCGCGGAGGCGCGGGCCAGGCCGATGGGCCCGGCGGTGGTGGGCGCCGTGAGGTGTCCGGTGCCGGCCGAGGTGCTGACCGTCAGGGTCAGTGCGGTCACCACGGCGAGCGCGGCCACACGGCGCGGGCGTATACGGCTTCGCGCGCGGCCGCGGGACACCCCGGAGGGGCGCGGGCGCGGCCGGCGTATCCGGCACAGGCCCCCGCGCAGCCCCCGCCCGTGCGCGGCACGCGGCGAGGACAGCAGGGAAGAGAGAGGTGTACGGCGCGGTGCCGGCGGCTTCGGCTGCATGCATGGACCTCTCGCTCCACGGCAGCCGCCGGTCTCCGGCTGCACCCTTGCGATCACCCTGGGTCGCGGGGGCGGGGCACGCGCGCTGGAGGAGGCCGATCGTGGGAAAGCCGGTCCGCACGGGGGTGAATCCCGGCGCACCGCGCGTGTGACGCAGGACACGCGACTTCTTCGCGGGGGCGGGAAATAACCGGGGACTGTCTCCCCGTTTACCCCTCTGTCCGAGCGAAACGGGGACTGGCTCCCCGGATCGCCCCCCTCCGTCAGAGGAGTACGCCGTGTCGACCGCCACCGCCCCCGCCGCGCGCAAGGTGCCCCGGCCCCGCGCCGACGCCCTGCGCAACCGGGAGCGGATCGTCACCGCGGCCCGGGAGATGTTCGTCGAGCACGGCCCGGACGTGCCGTTCGACGAGATCGCCCGCCGGGCCGGCGTCGGCAACGCCACGGTGTACCGCAACTTCCCCGACCGCGACGCCCTCGTCCGCGAGGTCGTCTGCTCCGTGATGGACCGTACGGCCGAGGCGGCCGAGGCGGCCCTCGCGGAGACCGGGGACGCCTTCGCCGCCCTGGAGCACTTCGTGCACACCGCCGCCGACGAGCGGATCAGCGCGCTGTGTCCGATGATCTCCAGCACCTTCGACCAGCACCATCCCGACCTGGTGGCCGCCAGCGAGCGCGTCGAACGGCTCGTGGCGCAGATCATGGAGCGCGCCGCGGCGGCCGGGCAGCTACGGGCCGATGTGGGCGTCGGTGACCTGCTGATCGTCGTGGCCCAGCTGAGCCGGCCCCCGGCCGGCACGGACTGCGGGCGCGGCGACCGGTTCGTCCACCGTCATCTCCAGCTGTTCCTGGACGGCCTGCGGGCCCCCGCCCGTTCCGCCCTGCCGGGCGCCTCCGTGACCCTGGAGGAACTGCGCCTCCCCTGATCCGCGCCGGCTGACCCCCGGCGGCCCTCCCTCCTCCCTTCACCTTCCTCCAGCCGATTTCTCGGCATTTTTCCCCTGATATCTCCCCGATCTTCCGCACGTCCCGTAGTCCCGAAGTGGATACCCCCATGCCTGAAACACCCCTCAAGGCGTCCGTCGCCGCCCCGCGGACCGGCGGCGACGCCAACCGCTGGAAGGCGCTCGTCTTCATCGCGCTCGCCCAGCTGATGGTCGTCCTCGACGCGACGATCGTGAACATCGCCCTTCCCTCCGCCCAGCACGACCTCGGCATCACCGACGGCAACCGGCAGTGGGTCGTCACCGCCTACGCCCTCGCCTTCGGCGGTCTGCTGCTCTTCGGCGGCCGTATCGCCGACAAGTGGGGCCGCAAGCGCGCCTTCCTCATCGGCCTGGCGGGCTTCGCCGCCGCCTCCGCGCTCGGCGGTGCCGCCACCACCGGCGCCATGATGTTCGGCGCCCGCGCCCTCCAGGGCGTCTTCGGTGCGCTGCTCGCCCCGGCCGCGCTGTCCCTGCTCGCCGTGATGTTCACCGACGCCAAGGAGCGGGCCAAGGCGTTCGGCATCTACGGCGCCATCGCGGGCGGCGGCGGTGCCGTCGGCCTGATCCTCGGCGGATTCCTCACCGAGTACCTGAACTGGCGCTGGACCTTCTTCGTGAACCTCCCGTTCGCCGCCGTCGCCGCGGCCGGCGCCTTCCTCGTGGTGCGCGAGCCGCAGGGCGGCCGCAACCGCTCCCCGCTCGACGTCCCCGGCGTGATCCTGTCCACGCTCGGCCTGGTCGCGCTGGTCTACGGCTTCACCCGGGCCGAGTCCGACGGCTGGGGCGACACCGTCACCGTCGCGATGTTCGTCGCGTCGGCGGTCCTGCTGGTCTCCTTCGCCGTCGTGGAGTCCCGGGTCAAGGCCCCGCTGCTGCCGCTGCGCGTGGTGACCGACCGCAACCGCGGCGGTATCTACCTCTCGCTGGGCCTCGCGATCATCGGCATGTTCGGCCTGTTCCTCTTCCTGACCTACTACCTCCAGGTCGTGAAGGGCTACTCGCCGGTCAAGACGGGCTTCGCCTTCCTGCCGA
This sequence comes from Streptomyces sp. NPDC031418, assembly GCF_055581605.1. Lineage (NCBI taxonomy): Bacteria > Bacillati > Actinomycetota > Actinomycetes > Kitasatosporales > Streptomycetaceae > Streptomyces > Streptomyces sp. NPDC031418. The sequence continues at coordinate 26,107 of NZ_JBVIJC010000042.1, read as the reverse complement.
TGGTGGCCGGCATGATCACCGGCTCGACCCAGATCGGCACCCGTCTGATGACCCGGGTCCCGGCCCGGCTGCTGATGGGCCCCGGCTTCCTCTCCGCGGGCCTCGGCATGCTGCTGCTGACCCAGCTGCGGATCGACTCCTCCTACGGCACCCTGCTGCTGCCCGCGATGCTGCTGCTCGGCCTCGGCATGGGTACGGCGTTCATGCCGGCCATGTCCCTGGCCACCCAGGGCGTCCAGCCCCGGGACGCCGGTGTCGCCTCCGCGATGGTCAACACCTCGCAGCAGGTGGGCGGCGCGATCGGCACCGCCCTGCTCAACACCATCGCCGCCTCCGCGACCACGTCGTACGTCAAGGGGCACATCGCCGGTGCCACCGCGAAGCCGCAGGCGGAGCTGGTGCGGCTCCAGGGCATGGTGCACGGCTACACCGCCGCGATCTGGTTCGCCGTCGGCATCCTGGGCCTCGCCGCCCTGATCGCCTTCACCTTCGTCAACGCCGGCCGCCCCGGCACCACCCCGGTGGCCTCCGGCGGCCCCGGCGGGTCCGGCGAGTCCCTCGAGGACGAGGTGCCGGTCCCGGTGCTGGCCCACTGAGCCCGGGGGAGGTGACCCAGCCCTAGCGCAGCCAGGGCAGGTCCGCGCCCTCCCCGTCGGGCTGGAGGCCCTCGGCGACGATCTCCATGATCTCGCCGAGGGCCTTCTGCTGGTCCGGGCTCAGCCGGTCGAACAGGGCCTGCCGTACCGCGCCCACATGGCCGGGAGCGGTGCGCCGCAGCACCTCGGCGCCCTCGTCGGTGAGCACCGCGAACTGGCCGCGCTTGTCGGAGGGGCAGTCCTCGCGCCGTACCCAGCCGTTCTTCTCCAGCCGGGCGATGGCGTGCGACAGCCGGGACCGGGTGATCTTCGCCTTCATGGCCAGCTCGGTCATCCGCAGCCGCCGGCGCGGCGCCTCCGCGAGCCCGACGAGCAGGCCGTAGTAGATGTGCGGCATGCCCGCGTCGCGTTGCAGCTGCCGGTCGAGGTGGTCCTCCAGCAGGGTGGTGGCGTGCAGGTAGGCGCGCCAGACGCGCTGTTCCTCGGCGGTGAGCCAGCGGTGCGGTGCGGCGGAGTCCGGTGCCGTGTTCATGGGTCCACTGTACGAAATCCCTCCTTGAAACTTAAACAAGTCGGACATATGCTCGGACCTGAAGCTTGAGACTTAAAGCAACTGGAGCCGCCGCGATGTCTGCCCCCGCCCCGCAGCGCATGCCCGCCCTGTACCTCAGCCATGGCGCCCCGCCGCTCGCCGACGACCCGGTCTGGCCCGGCCAGCTCGCCGCCTGGTCCGCCGACCTGCCCCGGCCCACGGCGATCCTCATGGTCTCCGCCCACTGGGAGGAGGCCCCGCTCGCGCTCGGCGCCGTGGAGCCCGTCCCGCTCGTCTACGACTTCTGGGGCTTCCCCGAGCACTACTACCGGGTCACCTACCCCGCCCCCGGCGCCCCCGAGCTGGCCGAGTCCGTGCGCAAGCTGCTGCGCGCCCCCGGCACCCCGGTCCAGGACATCCCCGACCGCGGCCTCGACCACGGCGCCTACGTCCCCCTCGTCGAGATGTTCCCGGACGCGGACATCCCCGTGCTCCAGGTCTCCATGCCGACCCTCGACCCGGTGCGGCTGATGGAGATCGGCCGCAGGCTCGCGCCGCTGCGCGACGAGGGCGTGCTGATCGTCGGCTCCGGCTTCTTCACCCACAACCTCGCAGCCCTGCGCTACTCGGGCGGGGTGCCCCGCTGGTCGTCCGAGTTCGACGACTGGGGCCGGCGCGCCCTGGAGGCCCGCGACTGGGACGCCCTGCTGGACTTCCTGAACAAGGCCCCGGCCGGCCGCTACGCCCACCCGCGCACCGAGCACTTCGCCCCGCTCTTCGTCACCATGGGCGCGGCCGAGGTGAGCGGCGAGCTGGACACGCAGAAGTCGGTGATCGACGGCTTCTGGGGCGGCATGGCGAAGCGCTCGGTGCAGTTCGGCTGACCCGAGGGCCGGCCGCGCCTCGCCGCTACAGCTCCCGCTCGTACCAGGCCACGTCCCAGTAGCGGCCGAACTTGCGGCCGACCTCGCGGTACGTGCCCACGTACCGGAAGCCGAACCGGGCGTGCAGCCGCTCGGAGGCCTCGTTCGGCTGGGCGATCCCGGCGTAGGCCCGGTGCACGTCCTCGTCGGCGAGCGCCGTGAACAGGGCGTCGTAGAGCAGCGTGCCGACGCCGCGCCGGCCGGCTTCCGGGGCGACGTACACCGACGTCTCCACCGAGGTCACGTACGCGGGCTTCGGCCGGTAGGGGCTCGATGTGGCGTACCCCAGAATCCGCTGTGAGTCCCGCTCGGTGGCAACCATCAGCCGGTACGGGCCGTCTTCCGGGTGGGAGAGCAGCCAGGGGCGGCGCTCTTCCGGAGTGAACGTCTCGATGTCGAATGTGATGGCCGTCTCACGTACATAGTGGTTGTAGATCGCCGTGAGGGCAGTGAGATCCCCCTCGACTCCCGGCCTGACCTGCACCTCTGTGGGCTCCGGCGTCATCCCGCCTCCTTGTGGGGCGGACAGGGTACTGCATGATCAGAAAAATCGAGGGGCGGGTTGGGAATTCTGTCCGGATTCCAGTCGTTGTTTCCCACGGATGCAGGGCACTCGGTGAGTCTCGAAGTCCCGGAGGCTGCCCCCGCCGGTGCCGAGCGTCCGCAGGACCACCCGCCCACCATCGCAAGGGAGCACGCATGGCAACCCGTGCCGTCGCCCGTCGTCAGTCCGCCACCGGCGAGACGGCCGACTCGGCAAGCAGTGTTCGCGCCCATGGCGGCGAGATCGCGGACCGCGACCTGGTCGGCATGTACCTCGACGAGATCGCGCGGACGCCGCTGCTCGACGCCGCGAAAGAGGTCGAGCTGTCCCAGACCATCGAGGCGGGTGTCTTCGCACGGCAGGTCCTCGACGGATTCGAGGAGACGGCGTCCGACGCCACCCGCGAGGAGCTGCTGGCGCTGGTCGAGGCCGGCGAGCGGGCCAAGGACGTCTTCATCCGCTCCAACCTCCGCCTGGTCGTGGCGGTGGCCCGGCGCTACCCGCGCAGCGGCCTGCCCCTGCTCGACCTGATCCAGGAGGGCAACGCCGGCCTGGTGCGCGCGGTCGAGAAGTTCGACTACCGCAAGGGCTTCAAGTTCTCGACGTACGCCACCTGGTGGATCCGGCAGGCCATCACCCGCTCCATCGCCGACCAGTCGCGCACCATCCGGCTTCCCGTGCACCTCGTGGAGGAGCTGGGCCGCATCCGGCGTGTGCAGCGCGAGTTCAACCGGGAGAACGGCCGCGACCCGGAGCCCGCGGAGATCGCCGCCGAGCTGGGCGCCACCCCGGAGCGCGTCATCGACGTCCTGGACTGGGCCCGCGACCCGGTCTCGCTGAACATGTCGGTGGACGACGAGGGCGAGACCCAGTTCGGCGACCTGCTGGAGGACACCTCGGCGGTCTCCCCCGAGCAGTCCGTCATGACCCTGCTGCGCAGCGAGGAACTGGACGACCTGATCGGCCGCCTGGACCAGCGCACGGCCTCCATCATCAAGATGCGGTACGGCATCGAGGACGGCCGCGAGCGCACCCTCACCGAGGTCGGCAAGGAGCACGGCCTGACCCGCGAGCGGATCCGCCAGATCGAGAAGCACGCCCTGCTCGAACTGAAGAAGCTGGCCCGCGACACCGGGTTCGACGCGGCGGCCTGACCGGCGCCCGGGGTTGCCGGGCGGAGGGTGTGCCGAGCCTGGCGGGTGTGAGGAGCCGGGGGGCGGCGGACGGGGCGGGCGTGACGGGCGTGCGCCCGCGACGGCCGCGTACGCCCGGTGGCTGAAGACGGCGCAAACATGGCGTGGTCCCGTCGCTTCAACTCCCGGGCCCGCGGGAACAACCCTTCCGGGCCCCCGAGCGGGCCCGGGCAACCGCACTCCCCACCAGCACCTGAGCCACTCGCACCCAGCCACCCACCCCCCGGCCCGGCCCGTCCCCACGCCCACCCGGGCCCGGCCGGCCCACGCGAACCACGTCCCGACGCAATCCCCCCCCGGCGGCGGGACCTTCCCCGAGCCGGGCCTCGGCGCCCACCCCCCCCGGGCGCCGAGGCCCGGCTTCCGCATGGCCGGACCGCACCGGAACGGAACTTCCGCATGGCCGGACCGCACCGGAACGGAACTGGAAAGGCGGTCCACCCCGTACCTGAACCCCGGGGTGGACCGCCTGGATGGCAGATTCTGCCACACGGGCATAGCCTGCCCGGATGAGCACCACCCCCAGCCCCGCCGACCAGCCGTTTTCCCCCGCCAAGCCGGTCTCCCTCACCGAACGCCGCAAGGCCGAGACCCGCATGGAGATCGCCCGCGCGGCGGCCGCCCTCTTCGTCCGGCAGGGCCTGCGGGCCACTCGCGCCGAGGACATCGCCCACACGGCGGGCATCGCACCCCGCACCTTCTACCGCTATTTCGCCACCAAGGAAGAAGCGGTGGCCCCGCTCTACGCGGCGGGCGCCCAGCGCTGGACGGAAGCGGTCCGCACCGCCCCGGCGCACCTCGGCGTTCCCGAGGCGCTGGAACACGCCGTCCTGGAGACCCTCACGCCCGGGGCGGGTGTCTCGGCCGCCTCCTGGGAATGGGTCCGCACCCTGATCCGCCTGACCGACACCAGCCCCGCCCTGCGCAAGGTCTGGGCCGAGGTGGGCCAGGCCTCGGAAGGCGCGCTGGCGCAGACCCTCGCGGAGCGCCTGGCCGCGGGAGACAACGTTGCCTCCCCACCGGAGCCTCCCACCGCGATGGCCCCCTCCCTCCGCTTCGCCGCTGCCGTGGCCGGCGCCGCCGTACGCGTGGCCGTGGAATCCTGGGCCGCCACCCCGGCCCCACCCACCGGCCCCGACGGCCCCGCAGCCCTGGCCCTGGCCAACCTGCGGACGCTGCGGGACTTCCAGTGGGCCACGGAACCCGGCCCGGACCGGCCCGAAGGGTCGTAGCGGCTCCCCGCCAGCCGCCCGCGTCCCCCCCCCGTCCGGGGTGCCCGGCTCCCGCAGATGCGCCGCCGGTCAGAGAGCGCCCGGAGGCCGCCGTACGCGTGGCCGTGGAGTTCTGGGCCGCCGCCCAAGCTCCCGCCTTCCGGGCCCGGCCGCCCCGGGATCGGGCCAGCCCGAAGGGTCGTAGCGGCTCCCCGTCAGCCGTCAGCCGTCAGCCGTCAGCCGTCAGTCGCCCGCGCCCCCCGCCCGCAGCAGTCGCTCGCCCAACTCCCGTACCTGTACGACCAGCTCGTCAGGCGCCCGGACCTGGAATTCCTCCCCCGTCATCGCCAGCCGTACCGCCAGCCACTCCATGGGGTCGCCGGTGCTGCCGCGCAGGACGCAGCCGCCGTCGCCGTCGTCCTCCGGCACCCCGACCCAGCTCGGCACCCGCGCCGACACGCGTTCCGGCGGAGCGGCGAAGCGCACCTCGAAGCCGTAGGTCTCCTGCTGCCGTTGGATCGACCGCCGCAGGAACTCCGCCGCGCTGCCGGTCGGCAACTCCCGCTCCTCGAATCGGACTCCGGTCGCGAACGGCTCGCTCACCCGGTCCACCCGGAAGGTGCGCCAGTCCGCGCGGTCGAGGTCGTAGGCGACCAGGTACCAGCGCCGGCCGGTCGACACCAGCCGGTGCGGCTCCGTCAGCCGCCGGGTCTCGCCGCCGTCCCGGTCGCGGTAGGCGAACCGCAGCCGCTCCCGCCCGGCCACCGTCGAGGCCATCACGGTCAGCGTCTCCGGCGCGATGCTCGCACCGTCACCGCTGGTCAGCGGGGTCGTCGCGGCCTGGAGCGTGGAGACCCGGTGACGCAGCCGGGCGGGCAGCACCTGCTCCAGCTTGGCCAGGGCCCGTACCGAGGCCTCGTCCACGCCCGCCACCGCATGCCCGGCACCGGCCCGCAGCCCCACCGCGATGGCCACCGCCTCCTCGTCGTCCAGCACGAGCGGCGGCATCGCCTTGCCCGCGACCAGCCGGTACCCGCCGTCCGCGCCCTTCGTGGCCTGCACCGGGTAACCCAGTTCGCGGAGCCGCTCGATGTCCCGCCGCACGGTACGGCGGGACACCCGCAGCCGGTCCGCCAGCTCCCCGCCGGGCCACTCACGGGGAGTCTGGAGCAGCGAGAGAAGCTGAAGCAGCCGCGCGGGAGTGTCGGTCGTCATGCCGACGAGCATGCCGCATAAATAGGTCACGATCTGGCCTAGTGGCGACATAGCTTTGCGGACATGAGCCACGTCCCCTCGCCCTCCCCCTCTCCCGACCGAACCCGATGGCTGGCCCTGGCCATCGTCATGACCGCGGCCTTCATGGACCTGGTGGACGTGACGATCGTCAACATCGCCATCCCCTCCATCGAGCGGACCGCCCACGCCACGGTCGGCCAGATCCAGTGGATAACCGCCGGCTACGCCCTCGCCTTCGCCGCGGGCCTGATCACCGGCGGCCGCCTCGGCGACATCCACGGCCGGCGCCGGCTCTTCCTCATCGGCGTCGGCGGCTTCACCCTCGCCTCCGCGCTGTGCGGCTTCGCGGTGAACCCGGAGATGCTGGTCGCCGCCCGCCTCCTCCAGGGCGGCATGGCGGCGATGATGGTGCCGCAGGTGCTGTCGATCGTGCACGCGACCTTCCCGGCCCATGAGCGCGGCAAGGTGTTCGGCATGTTCGGCGCGGTCGTCGGCCTGGGCGCGGTCTCCGGGCCGCTGCTCGGCGCGCTGCTGACGCAGTGGAACCTGTTCGGCCTGCACTGGCGCCCCATCTTCCTCATCAACCTTCCCGTCGGCATCATCGCCTGGGTGCTGGGCCGCCGCTTCATCACCGAGTCCAAGGCGCCCAGGGCGCTGAAGCTGGACCTCGTCGGGGTCGCCCTGGTCTCGCTGGGCCTGCTGATGCTGCTCTACCCGCTCACCCGCGGCCGCGAGCTGGGCTGGCCGCTGTGGGGGTACGGCTTGATGGCCGGCGCGTTCGTCGTCTTCGCGGCGCTGGTGGTGTACGAGCGGCGCAAGGCGGCGCGCGACGGCTCCCCGCTCGTCGAACTCTCCCTGTTCCGCGTGAAGAGCTTCGCCGCCGGCATCGCCGTACAGACCGTCTTCGGTGTCGCGCTCGGCATCTTCTTCCTGGTGTGGACGCTGTACATGCAGATCGGCCTGGGCTGGAGCCCGCTGCACGCCGGGCTGACCGGGGTGCCGTTCTCGCTCGCGGTGTCCGTCGCGGCCGGGCTGTCCGTGCAGCAGCTGGTCCCGCGCTTCGGCCGCAAGGTCCTCCAGGCGGGGGCGCTGCTCATGGTGGCGGGCCTCCTCCTCTACATCGCCGCGTCGCACCGCTACGGCCTCGCCATCGCCTCCTGGCAGATGGCCCTCCCGCTGGTCGTGATGGGCGCCGGGATGGGTCTCATCGTCGCCCCGCTGACCGACGCGGTGCTCTCGGAGGTGCCCCGGGAGCATGCCGGTTCGGCGTCGGGCCTGATCAACACGGTGCAGCAGATGGGCAACGCGCTCGGGCTCGGCCTCGTCTCGGTGGTGTTCTTCGGTGAGATCGGCGACCGGCTCGCCCCGGCCCAGGTCCGCCCGGCCTTCGTGCACGCCTTCCAGCACGCGCTGTGGTGGGTCGCCGGGATCATGGCCGCGATCCTGCTGCTGATGTCCGCGCTGCCGAAGCGCCCGTCCCAGCATGTGGAAGGAGCGGAAGCGGACCTTACCGCCCCGGAGCGGGAGCCGGCACTGCTGCCCTGACCAGGCACGCAAGGAGGGGCCGGGGCGCCATGCGCACCCGGCCCCGACGTCTGTCTACGCCCGTCCATGCCCGTTCATGCCTGATCCAGGCCCGAACCTGTTTACTTCCCGGAAATCCGGGCGTAGTCTCCGAGTGAAACCACACGTTCGGACATAATCCGGAAGTGCTCGGACAGGAAGCAGGCGGAGGCGACCGGCATGTACGCACCGGAACGGCAGCAGGAGATCCTCCGGATCGCCCGTGACGGCGGCCGCGTGGACGTGCTGTCGCTGGCCGAGGAGTTCCAGGTCACCGCGGAGACCATCCGCCGGGACCTGAAGGCCCTGGACCGCGCCGGCCTCGTCCGCCGGGTGCACGGCGGCGCCATCCCGGTCGGCCGCCTCGACTTCGAGCCCGACCTCGCCGAGCGCGAGTCCACCGCCGCCGACGAGAAGGACCGCATCGCCAAGGCGGCCGTCGCCGAACTGCCCACCGAGGGCACGGTGATCCTGGACGCCGGTACGACGGTGGCACGCGTCGCCGCCGCGATCCCGCTGGAGGCCTCCCTCACCGTCGTCACGCACAGCCTGCCCATCGCCGCCCGCCTCGCCGACCACCCGGGCATCCAGCTCCACCTGGTCGGCGGCCGGGTCCGGCATCGCACGCGCGCCGCCGTGGACGCCTGGGCGCTCCGCGCGTACGGCGAGATCCGCGCCGACGTCCTCCTCGTGGCGGCCAACGGCTACTCCGCCGAGCACGGCCTCACCACCCCCGACCTCGCGGAGGCGGCGGTCAAACGGGCCGCGGTCGCCGCCGCCCGCCGGGTGGTCCTCCTCGCCGACTCCTCCAAGCACGGCCAGGAGCACTTCGCCCGCTTCGGCGATCTGAGCGATGTGGACCTGCTGATCACCGACAGCGGGCTGAGCCCCGAAGACACCGCCGCCATCGAGCGCGGCGGCACGGAAGTAGTGCGCGCATGATCCTCACCGTCACCCCCAACCCCTCCCTCGACCGCACCTACGAGGTCCCCTCCCTGGAGCGCGGCGAGGTCATCCGCGCCACCGGCGAGCGCATGGACCCCGGCGGCAAGGGCGTGAACGTCTCGCGCGCCGTCGCGGCCGCCGGACGGCGCACGGTCGCCGTGCTGCCCCTGGGCGGTGCGCCGGGGGCGCTCGTGGCGGAACTGCTCGACGCGCAGGGCATCGAGGTCGCCCCGGTCCCGGTCGTCGGCGCCACCCGCTCCAACATCGCGCTCGCGGAGTCCGACGGGGTGCTCACCAAGATCAACGCGCCGGGCCCGGAACTGTCCGAGGCGGAACAGGAACTCCTCCTGGACACCGTCCGCGTCCACTCCCGCGACGCCGACTGGATCGCCTGCTGCGGCAGCCTGCCCCGGGGGCTCGCGCCCTCCTGGTACGCCGATGTGGTCACGCGAGCGCACGCCGGTGGTGCGCGCATCGCCCTGGACACCTCGGGGCGCGCCCTGCTGGAGGCGCTGCGCGCGCGGCCCGATGTGGTGAAGCCCAACGCCGAGGAGCTGGCGGAAGCCGTCGGGCGCCCCCTGGCCACCGTGGGCGACGCGCTCAAGGCGGCCGAGGAGCTGCGCGCGATGGGCGCACACGCCGTACTCGCGAGCCTGGGCGCCGACGGCCAGCTCCTCGTGGAGGACACCGGCGCCTGGTTCGGCAGCGCCCGCGTGGACGCCGTCCGCAGCAACGTGGGCGCCGGCGACTCCTCCCTCGCGGGGTTCCTCGTCGCCGGCGGCACCGGCCCGGACGCGCTCGCCTCCGCCGTCGCCCACGGCGCCGCCGCCGTCGGGCTCCCCGGCAGCGTCATGCCGACCCCCGCCGACCTCGACCCGTCCGCGGTCACCGTCACGGCCGACATCCCCCTCGACCGCGCCCTGACGGAGCCGGTGTCATGACCCCCCGCGACGGTCACCCGACAGAGCCGGTGATGACTCGGCGCACCCCGCCGGCGGCGACCGCTCCGCTCGCCCGGTCGTGGCGGTACTCCCCGTTACCCGCCACCGCCACCCCTTCCGCCCCACCTCCCCGCAGCACCCCCGTCCCCACCCTCCGCCCACCTCTCCCCACGGGCGATACGCGTGCATAGGAGCCCGCGATGAGCGACATGATCACCGCGGACCTGGTCGATCTCGACCTGTCCGCCGATACCAAGGAAGCGGCGGCGCGCGCCCTCGCCGAGCGCATGGTGGCCCAGGGCCGGGTGACCGACCTGGAGGGCTTCCTCGCCGACGTCGCCGCCCGTGAGGCCCAGATGCCGACCGGGCTCGACGGCGGCATCGGCATCCCGCACTGCCGCAGCGCCCACGCCACCGAGCCGACCCTCGCCTTCGGCCGCAGCGCCGCCGGCATCGACTTCGGCGCGCCCGACGGCCCCGCCGACCTGATCTTCCTGATCGCGGCCCCCGCCGGCGCCGACGACGCCCACCTGACGATCCTGTCCTCCCTGGCCCGCCAGCTGATGAACGCCGACTTCACCTCGGCGCTGCGGGCGGTGTCCGACCCGGAGACGGCGGCGGCACTGATCCGGGGCGACGAACAGCCGTCGCCGGCGCAGGGCGTGCCGGAGGAGCGCGGGTCCGCGCAGGGCGAGCCCGCTCAGGCCGGGTCCGCTCAGGGCGCCGTGAGCGGTGCCCCCGAAGACACCGCTGCGGCGTCGGCGGCGGCCTCCGCCGACGCCGCGGCGGGCCAGACGGCCGCCGCGAACCGCCCCTTCCGCATCGTCGCCGTCACCTCCTGCCCGACCGGTATCGCCCACACCTACATGGCGGCCGAGTCCCTGGAGAACGCGAGCCGCGAGGCCGGGATCGAACTCTTCGTGGAGACCCAGGGCTCGGCCGGGTTCACCCGGCTGCACCCGGAGGTGATCGCCGCGGCGGACGGCGTGATCTTCGCGCATGACGTCCCCGTCCGCGACAAGGACCGCTTCGCCGGCAAGGCGACCGTCGACGTCGGGGTGAAGGCGGCCATCAACCGTCCCGCCGAACTCATCGCCGAGGTCCGCGAGAAGGCGGCGCGCGGTGAGGCGAGCGCCCCGGCGGCCGCGTCCGGCGGCACTCCGGTCGAGCGCGGCGGCGACTCCACCGAGGGTTACGGCAGCAAGCTCCGCACGTGGCTCATGTCCGGCGTGAGCTACATGGTGCCGTTCGTCGCCGCGGGCGGTCTCCTCATCGCCCTCGGCTTCGCGATCGGCGGCTACAAGATCAACAAGGCCCCCTCGGTGATGGACCACTTCCTGTGGACCCAGGCCGACAGCTGGGGCGCACTGCTGTTCCAGATCGGCGTCGTGGCCTTCGGCTTCCTCGTCCCGGTCCTGGCCGGCTACATCGCCTACGGCATGGCCGACCGCCCCGGCCTCGTCCCCGGCTTCGTGGGCGGCGCGATCTCACTGACCATCAACGCCGGCTTCCTCGGCGGCCTCGCGGCCGGTCTCATCGCCGGCGGCGTGGTCCTCGCCATCCAGCGGGTGCCGATCCCGGCGGCGTTGCGCGGCATCATGCCGGTGGTGGTGATACCGCTGATCTCCTCGGCGCTCGTCGGATTCCTGATGTTCGTCGTGATCGGCAAGCCCATCGCCAGCGCCCAGAAGGGGCTCACCGACTGGCTGAGCGGCCTCACCGGCACCAACGCCGTCCTCCTCGGCGCCCTGCTCGGCCTGATGATGTGCTTCGACCTGGGCGGCCCGGTCAACAAGGTCGCCTACACCTTCGCCACCGCGGGCATCGCCGTCGCCAACCCCAGCGACTCCGCGATGAAGATCATGGCCGCGGTGATGGCGGCCGGCATGGTCCCGCCGCTGGCGATGGCCCTGGCCACCACCGTGCGCGGCAAGCTCTTCACCCAGACCGAGCGCGAGAACGGCAAGGCCGCCTGGGTGCTGGGCGCCTCCTTCATCTCCGAGGGCGCGATCCCGTTCGCCGCGGGCGACCCGCTGCGGGTCATCCCGTCCGCCATGGTGGGCGGCGCGATCACCGGCGCGCTGTCGATGGCCTTCGGTGCCACCCTGCGCGCCCCGCACGGCGGCATCTTCGTGGTCCCGCTGATCGGCAACCCGTTCCTCTACCTGATCGCCATCGCCGCCGGCGTCTGCGCCACCACGGCCCTGGTGATCCTTCTGAAGGGGATGCGCAAGCCGGCCCCGGGATCCCCGGCCGCCGACCCCGCGTCCGGTCCGTCCACGGCGTCGAAGGAGTCCAAGCAGCCGGTGGCCGCCTGACCCCGCGCGCTGCGTCTTGTCCCTTTGATGCGCTGTGAGTTGTTCACGGCACCTGCGAGATACATCACGGTCCGGGGCCAAAGTCCCGGACCGTGGTGTGTACTGGGGTTCATGCCTGCGCACGCCTCGACTCTTCTGCTGTTCGGCGTGACCGTCCTCGCTGTGACGGCCGTCGTCTGGGCCGCCGTGCTGACGCGCCTGGTGCGCCGCGCCGGCCACCGGGCCGCCGCCCGGCGCGTCACCCCGCCGCTTCCGGCGCTGCCCCGGCAGAGCCCGGTCGGGCCGCCGCAGGAGTCCGTCGAACTGACCCCCGCGGAACAGGCCGCGTTCGCAGGCCTGATACGCCGACTCGCCAACGGCTGACCTCACCCGCACCCGGCACCCCGCGTACGCGGGAACGTGCTGGCCGCCTCCGGGCTACCCCTGCCGCGCCGCGCGCCGTTCCATCGCGTCCCTGGCCGCGTCCTCCGACATATAGACCTCGCACATGTGCCGGCCGTCCGGCGTCGCCGTGTGCTCGACCTCCCAGAGGGAGACCACGCTGCCGTCCGGCAGCAGGAACGCGTGCTCGTACAGCGCGTAGCTCAGCCCGGCCCGCCCGGCCCGCCCGGCGCGTCCCGGGCGTCCGAACGCCTGGGTGATCTCGTGGGCTGTCGCCGTGGCCAGCAGGGCCGCCGTCTCCGCGCCCGGGCGGTCGGCGTTCTCCGCCCGGCGCAGGAGCCGGCGCGCGTGGTCCGGCGAGTCGTCCCCGGCGAACATGTGCCGGGGCTCGGGAATCGCCCACAGCAGCATCAGCTCGGGCAGCTCCAGCTCGGGGGAGTCCGGCGGCAGTCCGAGCCGCGCCGCGGCCGTCTGCACCTCCTCCTCGTCCACATACACCTCGTGCTCGGGGGCACCGCCCGGCACGGTGTTGTGCACCAGCTCCCACAGCGTGACCGCCGAGCCGTCGGCGAGCAGCCAGGTGTGCCGGTACGTCTCCCGGTGCAGCCCCGCGCTGTGGTGCGCCGAGTGCAGGGAACTGTCGTGCGCCAGCGCGCAGTCGAGCTGCCCCAGCACCTCGTCGGGCAACTCGAACGAGTTCAGGGCACGGCCGAGGAGTCGCGCGAGATGCTCCTCAGGAGACTCGGGCGACTCGGCTGGTTCGTACGCTGCCGTCTCGTACGGAACGCTCAAGGCTTCTCCCGGCGTTGCTGCATGTCACCTTGTGGGTGCATACCGTAGCCCCTCGGTCGGACATCGTGTCCGGGATCCGAGAAAACGTGCGCCGGTAAAACGCGCCGGCCGCGCCGGATGTTCCCGTGCGAGCCGACACCGACTCAAAATCCGTCGCCCAGAGGGTACTTCCCCCCACCGCTCCCGTTAAGGCTGTCCGTACAACTCCTCGTACGACGGCCACACGCCCCCCGCCCCCGCCACCGACTCCGCCGCGCGGACGGCCCGGACGATCGCGCGCGTCACCAGGTCCGCCCCCGCGGCGAGGATGTCGTTGAGCGCGAGCGGGTGCGCGTCCAGCGGGCGAGCGCCGGTCGCCAGGGCGAACACCGTGTCCCCGTCGTGCAGCAGATGCACCGGCCGCACGGCGCGCGCGATGCCGTCGTGCGCCGTCCCCGCCAGCTTCTGCGCCTGCGCCTTCGACAGGTCCGCGTCCGTCGCGACCACCGCGAGCGTCGTGTTGAGCGGCGGCGGGGCGTTCTCGGCCGCGGCCTCGTCGAGGCGCCGGCACGCGGCCTCGTGCACCCGTTCCTCCGGATACCTCACCCGCCCCCGCCCCAACTCCCCGTACAGCGCCCCCGTCTCCGGGTCCACCACCGACCCCGCCGCGTTCACGACCACCAGGGCGCCCACGGTGACCCCCGAACCGAGCACCGCGCTCGCCGTGCCCACCCCGCCCTTGAGCCGCCCCGCCACGGCGCCCGTGCCGGCCCCGACGCACCCCTCGGGCACCCGGCCGCCCGGCTCCTCGGCCGCTGCCGCCTCCACGGCCGCACGGCCCGTCGCCGCGGACGGCCGCGCCCGGAAGTCGCCCCCGCGGCCCAGGTCGAAGACGCACGCTGCGGGCACCACCGGCACCACATGCGCCGGGTCCGCCCCCACCCGCACACCGCGCCCCCGCTCCTCCAGCCAGGCCATCACACCGGAAGCGGCGTCCAGCCCGTACGCGCTGCCCCCGGTCAGGACCACGGCGTCGACCTTCTGCACCACGTTGCGCGGGTCGAGCGCGTCGGTCTCCTTGGTGCCGGGGCCGCCCCCGCGGACGTCCACCGCGGCGACCGCGCCCCCCTCCGGAGCGAGCACGACCGTGGTGCCGGTGAGCCAGCCGTCCCCGCGGTGCGTGGCATGCCCCACGCGGACCCCGGCGACGTCCGTCAATGCGTCAGCTGTCATGCGTGCCAGTCTGGCCCAGCGCCGGCCGCCGCCGAAGGGTTCAGCCGGCCGGCGCGGTGGCCTCCGGCGTGCGCTCCCGGCTCGCCATCCGTGCCGTCAGCGTCACCCCGGTCGCCACCGCGGCCGAGCACACGAGCCCCGCCGCGAGCACCGCCCAGCCCCCGAGGAAGGTGCAGCAGATCACCAGCAGAGCCGTCACCGGCAGCACCATCTGCTGGGCGATGCCGACCTTGAAGTGCCGTGCGTGCAGCGCCCAGACGGAGAGCAGATACAGCGCCGTGGGCAGGGTCACGGCCGCCGAGGCGGACAGCGTGGAGATGTGCGTCGTGCCGACCGCCTGTTCCACGGCAACCTCCAGGCCCGCGCCGATCGTCGCCGCCGAGGCGAAGATCAGATAGTGGCCGTAGCCCCACAGGAACGCCTGCCTGTTGGAGCGCAGATGACCGTGGATGGGCACCACGAAGTAGATCCACCACGCCGAGAACACGATCAGCAGTCCGCCCGCCGCGATCGGCAGCAGCTCGCCCAGCGCCTCGTGCTCGTCCACGGCCGACTTCACCGCGACCGTGGCCGCGGCGATCGTCTCCCCGATCACGATGATGGTGAACAGGCCGTAGCGCTCGGCGATGTGATGCGGATGCCAGGCGGTCTGGTGGTCCCGCTCGGCGTACAGCGGCACGCACAGCTCGGCGATCACCATCACGAGGAACACCCAGGACCGGGCGGGCCCGGGCAGCAGCACCAGCCCGAGCCAGCCGACCAGGCACAGCAGCACACCGCCCGCGTACCGCAGCGCCATGGTCCGCTCCGGGCCGGTGGCCGATCTCGCGGCTCTCAGCCACTGCGCCGCCATCGCCAGCCGCATGATCAGATAGCCGAGCCACACCACCAGGTAGTCATGCTGCTGGAAGGCCCGGGAGACACCGGCGGCCAGCACCAGGACGCCGGCGATCTGCACCAGCGTGACGACCCGGTACAGCGCGTCGTCGTTGTCGTACGCCGAGGCGAACCAGGTGAAGTTCATCCAGGCCCACCAGATGGCGAAGAACAGCATCGCGTAGCTGAGGATCCCGCTGCCCGCGTGCCCTTCGCCGACGGCGTGCACCAGCTGGGTGCCCGCCTGGGCGATCGCCACCACGAAGCACAGGTCGAAGAAGAGCTCCAGCGGAGAGGAGACCCGGTGCGATTCATGCCGTCCGCGCGCGGTGAGGCGGCGCAGAGGTCCGGTCGGCCGGGGCGCGCCTGAGGGGGCAGGCGCCTGAGCGGAACTGGACGTCATGTTTCCCAGCACAGCAGAAAACCGGCCGAAAATCTTGTGAACGTATTCACAAGCGCTCGGGGGTCCCGCGGCCAGGGCGAACCGCGCG
The DNA here is from genome assembly GCF_055581605.1 of Streptomyces sp. NPDC031418. NCBI lineage: Bacteria > Bacillati > Actinomycetota > Actinomycetes > Kitasatosporales > Streptomycetaceae > Streptomyces > Streptomyces sp. NPDC031418. The sequence continues at coordinate 10,353 of NZ_JBVIJC010000042.1, read as the reverse complement.
GCAGACGCCGCTTCCGACGCCGCTTCCGGGGCCGGTGCCGGGCACTGTGCCGGGGCGCCGGGGCCGGGGCCGTACCCTGGGGGCATGAGCACCGCCCCCGAGCCCGAGCCGCGCGCCCCGAAGCCCGCGCTGGTCTTCGACGACCCGCTGGACCAGCAGTCCTCGGACGACACCGACCGCGGGTGGGGCGAGCGCACGCCCGGCGACAGCGCCGCCGACCTGAAGCGCTTCCTCGACGAGAAGCCGCCCCACCACATCTGAGCCGTCCGGAGCAGCCCCGCTAGGACGCGTCGTGCCCGGATCCGCGCTGGGCCACCAGCGCGTCGCGGATCTCCTTGAGCACCTCCAGCTCGGTCACCTCGAGGACCTCCTTGGTGCCCTCCCGCGCAGCCCGCTGTGCCGCCTGCCGGGCCAGGTACTTCGACATCGGCAGGACCATCAGGAAGTACACCACCGCCGCGGTGATCACGAAGCTGAGCGTCGCACCGGCGACGCTGCCCCACAGGATCGGCACACCGCTCTTGACGGTGCCGTCGGCGGTCACCGAGCACGGGTCCTTCAGACAGAGGCTGTAGTGATCCAGGTTCTGCGTGCCGATGGCCCCCACCAGGGGGTTGATGATCCCCTTCACCACCGAGTTGACGATGTTGGTGAAGGCCGCGCCGATGACCACCGCGACTGCCAGATCGACGACGTTGCCGCGCATCAGGAAGGCCTTGAAGCCCTGCCAGACGCTCGGTTCCTTCTTCGCGCTCACCTCGGGGACTCTCCTCGTATGCACAGGGTGTGGAACGTATGGGTGTGGAACCAAACGCTCCGCAACCTACGGCACCGTGAGCCCGTTCTGTCCAATTCCTTAGCTCGATCGAGCGACTTGACAGCGAGTCGTCGGGAAGGCGAGCGGTCCGGTTCAGCACAGCGTCACCGCCAGGCGCGCGGTGGCGCTCGCACCGACCAGCCGTGCCGCCGCGGCCCGCGGCACCGACAGCACGACCAGCGCACCGCTCTCGGCCGCGCCCTCCGGCGGCGCGGGCACCTTGGTCACCCGCACCCCGCGCGCGAGCACACGGGCCTCACCCCCGGCCGAGGGGTCCTGCGCCGCGATGACGTCGACCCGGTCACCGGGCCGGAGCAGCCGGACGGTGGCGGCGTCGGCGATCCGCACCGGCGCCGTCACCAGATCCACCGCGCCGGGCCGCGGCACCGGTGCCCCGGCCGGGTGCCCGCGGGCCCGCTGGGTGAGGTGTGGTTCCGCCGGGGAGCGCGGCCCGGAGACGATCAGGGCGGCCGCCGTCACCGCGAGGCCGGCCGCGATGACCCGCCCGCGGTGCCGGACGAGCCGTTGCAGCCGGTACCGCCCGCCGCGCACCCGCACCGGCGCGAACTGCGGCACCTCACAGGTCGCCGGGGCGTCCGTACCGAGCGGCCGCGGAAGCCGCAGCGGAGAGGCCGCGGGATGAGGGGCGGAGCGACCGGAGGAAGCGGGGGAAGGGGGGAACGGCCCCGCGGACGAGAGGGGCGAGGAGGGCGTGGGGGAGGAGGGGAGGGGCATGGCAGTCACCACCGGCGACGAAGGGATCGGCTTGCGATGCCACGATGAGGCCTCGCGCCGGATCCCGCCGGAGCCGGTGGACCATCAGCCGATTGTGGAAAACCCGCCCACCCGAACGGGACATTCCGCCGCCCCCGGCCTCAACCCACCCCCGGCCTCCGCCCACCCCCGTCCCGAGCCCATCACCGGCCCGGACCCGAGCACTCCCGTCCCGAGCCCATCACCGGCCCGGCACCGAGCACTCCCGTCCCGAGCCCATCACCGGCCCGGCACCGAGCACTCCCGTCCAGCCGAACTCCGAGCACTCACATCCCCGCCCGAGCCCCCGGCAAGGCAGCTACGGCAGCTCAAACCCCGGATCCATGCCGCCGAGCGCGTTCCCGCACAGGCAGTCCCGCGCCCCGGTCTCCGGCAGCGCCGCGACCGCGTCGAACAGCACGCCCCGCAACCGGTCCACGTTGGCGGCGAACACCCGCAGCACTTCCTCGTGGGAGACGCCCTCCCCGCTCTCGGCGCCCGCGTCGAGGTCGGTGACCAGGGTCATCGAGGTGTAGCAGAGCTCCAGTTCCCGGGCGAGAGCCGCCTCGGGATGCCCCGTCATGCCCACGACCGACCAGCCCTGCGCCCGGTGCCACAACGATTCGGCACGGGTGGAGAACCGCGGCCCCTCCACCACGACCAGCGTGCCGCCGTCCACCGGCTCCCAGTCCCGGCCCCGAGCCGCCTTCAGCGCGGCGGCCCGACCGGTGGGGCAGTAGGGGTCGGCCATCGAGACGTGCACCACGTTCGGCACGGTCCCGTCGGGCCGCGGCAGCCCGTCGAAGTACGACTGGACGCGGGTCTTCGTCCGGTCCACGAACTGATCCGGCACGAGCAGGGTGCCCGGGCCGTACTCGGGTTGCAGCCCGCCCACCGCGCACGGGCCGAGCACCTGCCGGACGCCGACGGAGCGCAGCGCCCAGAGGTTGGCGCGGTAGTTGATGCGGTGCGGCGGCAGGTGGTGGCCGCGGCCGTGCCGGGGCAGGAAGGCGACGCGCCGACCCGCGATCTCGCCGAAGAAGAGGGAGTCGCTGGGCGGCCCGTAGGGGGTGTCCACCTGAACCTCGGTCACGTCGTCGAGGAACGAGTAGAAGCCCGAACCGCCGATTACGCCGATCTCTGCGTTCGCCATGACCAGCACCCTAGCTCGCCCCGAAACCGCTGGGGAGGCGGATTCGGGGAGCGCCGAAGACCCCGCCGTCGTACGACGGCAGGGTCCGGACGGAGAGGTCTCAGGCGGCGGAGCTGCTGGTGGAGGACGTCGTGGACGACGACGAGGTCGAGGACGACTTCGTGTCGGACGACGACGAGCTGGACGACTTCGACGCCGGGCTGCTGCTCGACGTGGAGCCGCGGGAGTCGTTGCGGTAGAAGCCGGAGCCCTTGAAGACGATGCCGACCGCGGAGAACACCTTCTTCAGGCGGCCATTGCAGCTGGGGCAGTCGGTCAGGGCGTCATCGGTGAACTTCTGCACCGCCTCAAGGCCCTCGCCGCACTCGGTGCACTGGTACTGGTAGGTCGGCACTGTCTTCCTCCTGGCACTCTCACTCGATGAGTGCTAACGACGATCCATAGTGACGTATTCCGGGGTTTCAGTCCACCGTCACCGGCACGCGGTGACCGACGCCACGTGCGACGGTGCGGTTCCGCGCTTGCGCGACCAGCCGCGAACGGAGCGCCAGCAGTGTGGCCAGTGCGACCAGCGTGCCGGCCATGGGCACCAGGAAGCCCGCGCCGCCCCACAGCCGGTCCTCCAGCTGTCCGGCCACGGTGACGGCCGCCGCCTGGCCGAGCGCGACCGCGCCGGTCAGCCAGGTGAAGGCCTCGGTGCGGGCGCCGGCCGGGACCAGGCCCTCGACCAGCGTGTAGCCCGTGATCAGCGACGGCGCGATGCACATGCCGACCAGCAGGCCGAGCGCGGCGAGCAGCAGCACGGAGTGCGCCGTCCACAGCGCGGACGCCGCCACGGCGAGCGCCGTGTAGCCGACGACCAGGCGCTGCTGCGGGGCGGCCTTCCAGGCGATCGCGCCGCAGACGATGCCGGACAGCATGTTGCCGGCCGCGAAGACGCCGTACAGGACACCGTTCAGGCCGGGCTCGCCGATCGACTCGGTGAACGCGGCCAGCGACACCTGCATGCCGCCGAAGACGGAGCCGATGCCCAGGAAGGTCACGACCAGCACGCGCACGCCCGGCACGCGCAGGGCGGAGGCGTGCTTCACGCGCGCGTGGCCGCTCTCCGCGGTCACCGGCGGCTGCGTGCTCTTCTGCGCGGCGAACAGCAGACCGCCGACGAGGGTCAGCGCGGCCTCCGTGACCAGGCCCGCCGAGGGCGTCACCGCGGTGCACAGGGCGGTCGCCAGCAGGGGACCGAAGACGAAGGTCAGCTCGTCCGTGACCGACTCGAACGCGGCCGCCGTGGTCATCAGGGGCGAGCCCTGGAGCTTCACGCCCCAGCGGGCCCGCACCATCGGGCCGACCTGCGGCACCGAGGCGCCGGTGGGGACGGCCGCGAGGAACAGCGCCCACAGCGGCGCGTGCGCCAGGGCGAGCGCCGTCAGGGACAGGCCCGACACCGTGTGGATCAGGACACCGGGGACCAGGACGGCGCGCTGGCCGTAGCGGTCGGCGAGACGGCCGCTGTAGGGCGCGAACAGCGCCATGGAGACGCCGGTGGCGGCCGCGGCGGCGCCCGCCGCACCGTACGAGCCGGTGGTGTGCTGCACCAGCAGCACGATGGAGATGGTGAGCATCGCGAACGGCTGTCGCGCCGCGAAACCCGGCAGCAGGAACGTCCAGGCGCCGCGGGTGCGCAGCAGCTGTCCGTATCCGGGGCGGGACGATGCCGACGGGGTCTCCGCCGAATCGGTGGTGGTGACCGTGGATGCCACGGCCCGTGCCTTTCTTCCGCCTGGTAGCGCGCCCGTGCGGGGGCGCCGAGAGCTGTCCTCTTGCGCGGAACTGCGGTAGATACCGGCGCTACTGCAAAGAGCGTTTCCGGCCGCCATACGGTCGCGCCAGCTCTGCGTCAGGCAGAGTTGGTTCGATCAGGGTGCCTTCATAGTATAAGGATCACACCCTTGTGCACCTGTGAAAATGAGCACCATACGGCACGTTCTCCTGTGATCGGCACCGGGTGGGCCGTCAGGGCGTCATGCGCCCCGCCCCCGGTCCCTGCGCCCCGCGCCCGTCCCGTCCGTGCCCAGCCACCCGGCCAGCTTGCCGCCGTGGGCGACGGCGCGCAGCCGGCGCTCGGCCGCGTCGCGGACCGGGTCGGTGGCCACGACGAGCAGGTCGTCGCCCCGCCGCAGCACCGTCGAAGGCAGCGGAACAAACGATTTTTCATCGCGTACGACGAGCGTGACGGCGGCGCCGGGCGGCAGCCTCAGCTCGTTGACCTCCACGCCGTGCATCCGCGAGCCCTCCGGGATCGAGACGGACAGCAGGTGCCCGCGCAGCTGCTCCAGGGGCGCCGACTCGATGCCGAGGTCGGAGGCCTCGCCCTGTTCGCCCAGGCGCAGCGTGCGGGCGAGCCAGGGCAGCGTCGGCCCCTGGACGAGGGTGTAGACGACGACCAGGACGAAGACGATGTTGAAGATGCGGCGGCTGCCGGCGACGCCGTTCACCATCGGGATGGTGGCCAGGATGATGGGCACGGCGCCCCGCAGGCCCGCCCACGACATGAGGGTCTCCTCCTGCCAGGGCACCCGGAACGGCGCCAGGCTGAGCACCGTGCTCAGCGGGCGGGCCACCATGGTGAGGACCAGCCCGATGACGAGCGCCGGCCAGACGTCGTCGCCCAGCTCGTGCGGGGTGACCAGCAGGCCGAGCAGGACGAACATGCCGATCTGTGCGATCCAGCCGAGCCCCTCGGCGAATCCGCGGGTGGCCGGCCAGTGCGGGAGCTTGGCGTTGCCGAGCGTCATCGAGGCCAGGTAGACGGCCAGGAAGCCGCTGCCGTGCGCCAGGGCGCCGGCCGCGTACGCCGTGACGGAGATCGCCATGACCGCGATCGGGTAGAGGCCGGAGGCGGGCAGGGCCACGTGCCTGAGCCCCCAGGCGCCGAACCAGCCCACTGCGAGACCCACGGCCGCGCCGATGGCCAGTTCCAGGGCGATCTCGGCCAGCAGCACGTACCAGTGCTCGACCGGGCCGGCGGTGGAGAAGGCGACGACCAGGATGACCACCGGGGCGTCGTTGAAGCCGGACTCCGCCTCCAGCGTGCCCGTCACGCGCGCGGGCAGCGGAACCCTCCGCAGGACGGAGAAGACCGCCGCCGCGTCCGTCGACGACACCACCGCGCCGATGATGAGCGCCTGCCGCCACTCCAGCCCGACCAGGTAGTGCGCGCCCGCCGCGGTCACGCCCACGCTGATCGCGACGCCCGCCGTCGCCAGTACGGAGGCGGACGGCAGGACCGGCCGGACCTCCTTCCACTTGGTGCCGAGACCGCCCTCGGCCAGGATCACGACCAGTGCCGCGTATCCCATGACCTGGGTGAGCGCGGCGCTGTTGAAGTGGATTCCGCCGATGCCGTCCTGGCCCATGAGGACGCCGATCCCCAGGTACACGAGCAGGCTGGGGAGCCCGCTGCGGGACGAGATCCGGACAGCCGCGACGGCGACGAGCAGGACGAGGGAGCAGACGAGCAGGAGCTGGTTGAGGTGGTCGACAGTCAGCGGCGGTTCCCTTCCTTGGCCCGCGCGGGGGGCGCGGACGTGCGTACACAAGACCCGAGGCTGCGGCGCACCGCACCCAAGTACTTCGTTACCTTACCTAACTCTTGACGCTTTCTTGACGCTCGGCGGGGCAAGATCGAACGTCCGTGCGCGCTGGTTCCCCACTCCGCGTCAAGTGGGAGAGGGCCCTGCGCCTATGGTTGCTCCAGCGCTCATTCAAAGTCACAGCCCGACCTGCCGCTCGCGTTAGGACAGCAAGGACAGCGATGCCCCCCAACACCACCGCCACAACGGGTGACAAGCCCGCCAAGTCCGGCAGGAAGAAGGGGCGCAAAGCCCGACTGATCGTGCTGGTGCTGGTCCTGGCCGTCATCGGCGGCCTCGCCTACGGGGCGTACTGGTCGATCAGCACCGTCCGCGCCTCCTTCCCGCAGACCACCGGTTCGATCACACTCGACGGCCTGTCCGGGCCGGTCGACGTGAAGCGGGACGGCAACGGCATCCCGCAGATCTACGCCTCCTCCGACGAGGACCTCTTCATGGCGCAGGGCTTCGTCCAGGCGCAGGACCGGTTCTACGAGATGGACGTGCGCCGGCACATGACCTCCGGGCGCCTGTCGGAGATGTTCGGCAAGGGCCAGGTCAAGAACGACGAGTTCCTGCGCACCCTCGGCTGGGACCGGATCGCCCAGCAGGAGTACGACACCAAGCTGTCGGCCTCCGCGAAGAAGTACCTCCAGGCCTATGCCAAGGGCGTCAACGCCTACCTTCAGGGCAAGGACGGCAAGGACATCTCCCTGGAGTACGCGGCCCTGGGCCTCACCAACGACTACCAGCCGGAGAAGTGGACCCCGGTCGACTCCATCGCCTGGCTCAAGGCCATGGCCTGGGACCTGCGCGGCAACATGCAGGACGAGATCGACCGCGCCCTGATGACCAGCCGCCTCGGCCCGCAGCAGATCCAGGACCTGTACCCGGAGTACCCCTACGGCCGCAACAAGCCGATCGTGCAGGAGGGTCAGTACAGCGAGCTGACCAAGACCTTCCAGCAGGGCGGCACCGCGAGCGTCTCCCAGGGCACGGGCACGACCGGCTCGACCGGTACGACGGGCACCTCGGGGACCACCGGCACCACCGGCACCGGAAGCGCCACAGGCGCCTCTCGGGGCGCGACGGGCACGACCGGCTCCTCCTCCTCGGCCACGGCCGGAACGGGCCTCACGAGCCAGCTGGCGGGCCTGTACAAGGTCCTGGACAACGTCCCCACCGCCGTCGGCGTGAACGGCCAGGGCATCGGCTCCAACTCCTGGGTCGTCTCCGGGAAGTACACCATCACCGGCAAGCCGCTGCTCGCCAACGACCCGCACCTGTCGGCGTCCCTGCCGTCCGTCTGGTACCAGATGGGCCTGCACTGCCGCACCGTCTCGAGCACCTGCCAGTACGACGTCAGCGGGTTCACCTTTGCCGGCATGCCCGGTGTGATCATCGGTCACAACGCGAACGTCGCGTGGGGCATGACCAACTCCGGGGTCGACGTCACCGACCTGTACCTGGAGAAGGTCACCGCCAACGGCTACCTGTACGACGGCAAGGTCCGGCCCTTCAAGACCCGCGAGGAGACCATCAAGGTCGCCGGCGGCGCGTCCAAGACGATCGTCGTCCGGCAGACCCAGGACGGGATGCCGCTGCTGTCCGACCGCGACGACGAACTCGTCCAGGTCGGCAAGAAGGCCGCGGTCAACACCGCCGCGCCCGACCGCGGTGACGGCTACGGCATCGCCCTGCGGTGGACCGCGCTCGACCCGGGCACCTCCATGGACGCCGTGTTCGCCCTCGACAGGGCGGGCGGCTGGAACGACTTCCGCGCGGCGGCCGCCCTGTTCGACGTCCCCTCGCAGAACCTGATCTACGCCGACACCGACAACCACATCGGCTACACGCTGCCCGGCAGGATCCCCACGCGTTCCGCCGTGGACGACGGCTCCATCCCCGCACCGGGCTGGGACCCGAAGTACCGCTGGACCGGCTTCATCAAGAAGTCCGAGCTGCCGTACGAGTACAACCCCAAGCGCGGCTACATCGTCACCGCCAACCAGGCCGTGGTCGACCAGGCCAAGTACCCCTACACGCTCACCACCGACTGGGGCTACGGCGCCCGCAGCCAGCGCATCACCGACCTGATCGAGTCCAAGATCAAGGACGGCGGCAAGATCTCCACGGACGACATGCGGCAGATGCAGCTGGACAACAGCAGCGAGATCGCCAAGCTCCTGGTACCGAAGCTGCTGAAGATCAACATCGATGACAAGAGCGTGCGCGAGGCGCAGAAGCTGCTGGAGGGCTGGGACTACACCCAGGACTCGGACTCCGCGGCGGCCGCGTACTTCAACGCCGTGTGGCGCAACGTCCTCAAGCTCGCCTTCGGCAACAAGCTCCCCAAGGAGCTGCGCGTCGACGGACAGTGCCTGTGGGTCGACAAGATCGACAGCACCGGGCCGCTGGACGACGACGCCAAGGTCCGCGAGTGCGGCGAGCGCGACGCCGACCAGGCGCAGCCGGACGGCGGCGACCGCTGGTTCGAGGTCGTGCGCACCCTGATGGACAAGCCGGACAGCGACTGGTGGAAGACGCCCAAGTCGGGCACCCGCCCGGCCGCGGACAACCGCGACCAGCTGTTCGCGCGCGCGATGATCGACGCCCGCTGGGAGCTGACCGCCAAGCTCGGCAAGGACATCGACACCTGGAGCTGGGGCAGGCTGCACCGGCTGTTCCTGAAGAACCAGACGCTCGGCACCGAGGGCCCGGAGGTCTTGCAGTACATCCTCAACCGCGGCCCCTGGGAGCTCAGCGGCGGCGAGGCCACGGTGAACGCCACGGGGTGGAACGCCGCCGGCGGCTACAACGTCGTCTGGGTTCCGTCCATGCGGATGGTCGTGAACCTGGCCGACTTCGACAAGTCCCGGTGGATCAACCTCACCGGCGCCTCCGGGCACGCCTTCAGCGCGCACTACACCGACCAGACCGGGCTGTGGGCCAAGGGCGAGCTGCTGCCCTGGTCGTTCTCGGGCAAGGCGGTCGACGACGGCACCAGCGACACGCTCGTCCTCAAGCCGTGACCCGCTGACCGGCAGACACCGAAACGGCCCCCCACGCGCACGCGTGGGGGGCCGTTTCGTCCCGCTGCCTCAGCCGCCCGGGAAGCGGCGCACACCGGAGGGCGTCACCACCGCGTGCACCGGCCGGTCGTGCCCCTCCGCCGGGACGTGGGCGACGACCTCCGCGTCGTACAGCAACACCACGAGACTGGGGCGCGCGCCCGCGTTCTCCAGGCGTGCCAGCACGCGGTCGTACGACCCGCCGCCCCGCCCCAGCCGCATGCCCTGCGCGTCCACCGCCAGTCCGGGGAGCAGGACGACATCGGCGCTCGTCACGGCGTCCGGGCCGAGCCGTGCGCCGGAGGGCTCGAAGAGGGCCATTTTTCCGCCATGTTGGACTCGCGCGAGGGAGTCCGGTCCGGCGTACTCGCCCCAGTCCAGGTCGTTGTCGGGCAGCAGCGCGGGGAGCAGCACGCGCACGCCCCGCGCCCGCAGCGCGTCCAGCAGCGCGAGCGTGGCGGGCTCGCTGCCCACGGAGACGTACGCCGCCACCGTGCGCGCCCGCGCCAGCTCCGGCAGGTCCAGGGCGCGTTCCGCCAGCGCGCGGCCCGTCTCGCGGACGTCGTCCTGCGTCAACCCGCGTCTCACCGCGAGGATCTCCCGACGCAACCTTCGCTTGTCAGGCTTGTCCGTGCTTCCGTCGTGTTCCACCGGTCGTTCTCGCACCCTTCCTCAATGCAGCCATAAAGGGTCAACCAACCGGAGCCACAGTTTCCCCACAAAGGCACCGGATATGGTTGCGGGCATGACTCAGTCGCACCCCAGGATCAGCAAGGCTGTCATTCCCGCGGCGGGCCTCGGCACCCGGTTCCTGCCGGCCACCAAGGCGACTCCCAAGGAGATGCTGCCGGTCGTCGACAAGCCGGCGATCCAGTACGTGGTCGAGGAGGCCGTGTCGGCGGGGCTCGACGACGTCCTGATGGTCAC
>NZ_JBVIJC010000041.1:0-34879 GCF_055581605.1 Streptomyces sp. NPDC031418 | reverse complement strand
GGGGGTGGTGGGGGGGGGGTTGTTTTCCTTTGTGTCGTCTCTAATTGGGATGCAAGAGCGCGACGTGGCCGGCGAGAGGAAAAGGAAAGGGGCCCCCCCCCCTCCCCCCCCTTCCCCCCCCCCCCCCCCCCCCCCCCCCCCCCCCCCCGCCCCCCCCCCCCCTCCCCCCTCCCCCCCCCCCCCCCCCCCCCCCCCCCGCCGGCTCATGGCCGCCGGTCGACCCGGTGCGAGATCGCGGTCGCCGGTCCATCCGGCACCGGATCACACGGTCACTGGTCCATCCGGCGCCAGATCACGGCCGCCGCGACGACGGAGGCGGCCGCCGCCCCGGCGATCAGCACCGGCCGCGGGTTCCGCAGCGCGGCGCCCACCATGGAGCGCACCGGCCGCGGCACCCGCACGTCGTGCTCGATGTCGTGCGCGGTGTGCAGCGTCCGTTCCTGAAGGGCGTGTCCGCCGCGGCCGGCCTGCTCCCGGGCGAGATGCCCGGCCTTCATCATCCGCTCCTGGGCGCCGTGCCCGGCCTTCGCCATCCGTTCCTGGGCGCCGTGCCCGGCCTTCACCGCCCGGTCCTGCATGCCGTGTCCGGCCTGGGCGGCGCTCATGCGCAGCTGGACGGTCATGGCGCCTGCCTTGTCCCGCAGATCGGCAGCCCGGGCCCGGGCCCGGCCCCCGACCTCGGTCCGGCCCATCAACCGGTCGACGGTGTCGCCGAGTTGATGCCTGGCCTGCTCCATCTGCCGCCGCAGTTCGTCGGGGCCCTTGGCACCCGAGCCGTGCGGGAACTTGTGCGTCATCGATGTGCCCTTTCCCTGAGAGCCTCCGCGGGGGCCGGCGCCGCGGCAGAGCGCTGGCGGCCGACTCCTCGTCGGTGACCGCCTCCCTTCCGTCCGTACGGACATCGGGTACCCAGGCCGGAGGCCGTCAGCCCCGGCCAAGGCCGCCCGGGCCGCGTTCCGCGAGCCGGGCGAGCTGGGTCTGGAACCAGTCGAGCCGCGCCTGCAACAGGGCGGCCTCGGCGACGAGTTCCGGCACGCCCGGCTCGGCCGCGCCGCCCGGCTCCGCCGCCGGGACCGCCGTACCGCCGCCCTGTGCCGACACCCGCAGCCCCGATCCGGCCAGCCGGGCGAAGCCCGGGAGCGAGACGGCGGTACGGCCGCCCGCGCAGCCCGCGCAGACCGGGACCAGGGCCCGCCAGCCGGGCCGCCCCCAGTCGGCGTCGGCGAGCGCGACGGCCACGGCGCCGCAGCCGCAGGGGCCCGCGGTGGCGGTGCACACCCGCTGCCGGGCGTAGCGGAAGCCGCGCTCGAAGCGGATGTAGGCGCCGAGCACGGTGACCTCCAGCAGGAGCGCCGTGCGGTGCTCGGTCGTACACAGCAGGGCCTCGGCGGCCGTACGGTCGTGGAGGCAGTGGAAGCCGCAGTCGCACCGCCGCGCGGGCGGGCGGTGTCTGCGGCCGTAGACACAGGAGGCGTCGGCGAGCACGGCGTACGGCAGCGCACCGCCGAGCGACACTCCGGTGAACCCGGCCCGGGTGCCGTCCTGGGACAGCACCGGGTGGGCGATCTTGTAGCCGGTCGGCGGCTCCGTCGGGCGTTCCGCCGGGAGCCGCAGTCTCATCGGGCGGCCGGGACCTCTTCGCGGGCCGGCGCGGCCGGTTCGGTGCGGACGGTCTCACCGGCGCTCTCGCCGGTGGTCTGCGGGGCCGTCTCCTCGGGGAGCGGGGTCCGCTCCTCGGCGACTCCGGTGGCCAGTGCCTTGCCGAGCTTCATGGTGCCTCCCATGGGTGACGTCGGTGACCCTCCGGCCATAGTGACCCATGAGGTGGCGGGTTGGACATAGGACCTTGCGTCTCCTTAGCAGTGCTTATCTACAACCCGTAGAAGATTTAAGTGGAGCTTTATTCTCCTGGTGCCGAGACTGCCTTCATGACCATGACCATGACCACGAGCACCCGCACGCCCCCGCCCTTCGGCCGCACCCTGTGCGCGATGATCACCCCCTTCACCGAGACCGGGGCGCTCGACCTCGACGGAGCCCGAAGCCTGGCCGTCCGGCTGGTGGCGGCGGGCTGCGACGGCCTGGTGCTGAACGGCACCACCGGCGAGTCGCCGACCACCACGGACGAGGAGAAGACGCGGCTGGTCGCGGCCGTACGGGAGGCGGTCGGCGACCGGGCCGCGCTGGTCGCGGGGGTGGGCAGCGCCGACACCCGGCACACGGTCGAGCTGGCGCTGGCGGCCGGCCGGGCGGGGGCCGACGGGGTGCTGGTGGTGACGCCGTACTACAGCAGACCCCCGCAGGACGCGGTGGCCGCGCACTTCCTGGCGGTCGCCGACGCGAGCGAGGTGCCGGTGATGCTCTACGACATCCCGGGCCGCACCGGCACCCGGATCGAACCGGACACCATGACCGGCCTCGCCGCGCACCCCCGGATCGTGGCCGTGAAGGACTGCTCGTACGACTTCCTCGGCACCCAGCAGGTGCTGGCCCGGACGGACCTGGCCTACTACGCCGGCTGCGACGAGCACATCCTGGCGCTGTACGCGATCGGCGCGGCCGGCTGTGTGAGCACGGTCGCCAACGCCGCGCCGGGCCATGTCGCCGCGATCCTGGACGCCTTCGACGCGGGCGACACCGCCCGGGCGCGGGACCTCCAGCTGGCGGCCACCCCGCTGATCGAGGCGATGATGGCCGCGGGTCTGCCCGGCACGGTCACCGCCAAGGCGCTGCTGGGCCGCCTGGGACTGCCCGCGGGGCCGGTGCGCGCCCCGCTGCTGCCCGCCGGCCCGGAGACGGCCGACGGGCTGCTGGCCCACCACCGGGAGCTGCCGGCGCTGTGATCGGCGCCGCCGGACAGCTCCCGGTAGCCGTTGAGCCGGGCGGATCGACGAGCGGGAGGCCTGGGTACGGCGGGTGCCGTACCGGCGGCGGATCAGCCGCTGCCGCTAGGGCCTGCGGACGAACCTCCGGCGGCCTCCCTCGCCCGTCCGTCCCCGGGGCGCGGCAGGCGCCAGTCTCCCACCAGCACGAACGGCGCCCAGTAATGGGGATGCCGGAAGGGGAACGCCCGGTCCTCCTCGCTCAGCCCGGCGGCGGCCAGGGCCTCACGGCGCTCCTCCGCCTCCAGCGCCGCGTCCCGCAGGGCGGGATCGGAGCTGACGGCCAGCGCGGCACGGGCCGTGGCGAAGTCCGTGCTCAGGGCCGCCGAACCGATCCGCAGGGCGCGCCGGGTGGCCGGTTCCGCCCCGGTCAGGCCCCCGGCCGTGTCCGGTGCGGTCAGGTCCGCCACCTGCTGCCGGGTCAGGGAGCGGACCCGGAGCACCGCGTCGCGCAGCGCGTGGGCGAGGGAGGCGGGAGCGCCGTCGGACGCGGCGGCGCCCAGACGTTCGTAGAAGGCGCGCATCAGCAGCGAGGTGGACAGGTCGTCCACCGACCACTGGCTGACGATCACGGAGGCCGCGCCGGCGGTGAGGAAGCTGCGGACCAGCCCGGTCAGTTCGTCGCCGGGGCGCATGCCGTTGACCCCGCTGGTGCAGCAGCTCAGCACGACGAGGGCGGCGGAGAGCCGGGCACCGCGCAGATCGGCCGCGCCCAGTATCTGCCGCTCGCGGCCGTCGGCGGCCCGGGCACCGCCCAGGACGATGCCCACCGCCCCGTCGGCGGTGTCCAGGATGCCGTGGGCGGCCAGATGGACCAGCCCCGGCGGGGACTGGGTGCGCAGCAGGGCGTCGGTGACCAGGCGCTTGGACACGTCCTCGCCGAGCACCGGGGGGATGCCCAGTTGCCGGGCCACCGTCACGGCCTCGATGCGGGCGTGGGCGAGGTCGCCTCCCGGGTCCCCCACCACCAGCGGCTCGCCGGACGCCTGCGGCGCGCTGCTGGACAGCCGGCGCACGAGCAGCGAGGCGCTGGGCGCGTAGCAGACCGGGTTGCGCAGCCCCAGCGGCACGCCCGCGACCTCGAGGACGTGCAGCGGGACGTCGTGCAGCGCACCGTGCGGGACGAGCGCGATCAGTTCGTCGGCCGGCACCGCGGCGAGCGGTGCGACGAGCGGTGCCGCGGCCCGTTGCAGCCGCTCCAGGTCCACCGTGCGGAAGTCGAAGCGGGTGCCGCGCACGGCGGCGTCGAGGACATCGCCGATCTCGTACAGGTCGACCTCGATGGTGACCGCGCGGGGCTCGGCGCCCGCGCCCGAGGTGAAGAGCAGCACCCGGCCGCTGTCGAGGACGTGGTACAGGGCGATGTGCGCGGCCCCGCCGACGGCCTCGTGCAGCCGCTGCCAGCCGACCGGCTCCACACCCTGCCGGCGCATCGCCTCCACCTGCGCGCGGTCAAGGTCCCGGGTGAGCGCCTCGTGGTCGTTGCGGAGGCGGTGGCGGATGTCGCTGGTGTCGATGCGGGTGGTCGGCGTGTGGACGCGGAACCCCTCGGGCAGCTCCCGGCTGCCGCCGTAGCGGCCTTCGAGCAGCAGCAGCCGGGCCACGTCGGCGGCGGTGTAGGGGGTGGTGAGCGCGTCGAGCCAGTCCAGTTCCTCCTGCCGTTCCCGCTGGGCGGTGACCAGCGCGTCGACCTCGGGGTCCGCCAGCGCGTCCTCGTCGAGAAAGGCGCGGGCGCGGGCCCGTTCGGCGAAGTCGAAGGCCGCCAGGGTACGGCCCGCCGCGAGGCACGCCTCGATCGCCGTGCGGTACAGCGGGACGGCGGTTCCCGACCACGCCATCCGCAGTTCCCAGCGGGACAGGTTCAGTCGGCTCTCCTCGGCCCGGGCGACCAGCCGGACGACCAGGTCGGCCGCCTCCGCCGCGTTGCCCCGGCCCAGCTCCACCCGACTGCGCAGCAGCTCGAAGGCCAGCCCGTACTCCGTGGCGGCGGACGCCGCCGCGTCCAGCAGCTCCAGGGCCTCGTCCCAGCGTTCGTGCAGGAGGCAGAGCTGCGCCCGCATCGTCAGCAGGGCCGGCCGCTGCCAGTCCGCCGCGTACTCGGTGGCGAGGTCCAGGTAGCGGGTGGACTCCGCGAAGTCGTCCACCACCAGGGTGGAGAAGGTGGCGTGCGCCCCGGCGTGCCGGGCACCCTGCTCCGTGGTCAGGGCCGTGGTCAGCAGCTCCGCGGCCCGTTCCCACTGCCCGGCGTCGCGCAGGATCTGGGCCAGGCTCGTGACGCCCGTCACCGACAGGCCCGGCGCGACCACGGTACGGCCGTCCTCCTCGACGAAGACCCAGGAGCCGTCGTCGATCTCCTCCGCGGCCGCCCGTACGTCACCGGAGCGCGCGGTGAAGATGATCCGCAGGCCGCGCAGTACGTTGATGTACTCCTTGGCGCCGATGCCGTAGACGTCCAGGTACTCCAGCTCCATCCAGGCCACCTGGTCCTGGGGATGGTCCAGCGTCCTGAGATTCGCGGTCATGGGCTTCGCGAGCAGCAGCGTCATGCCGTCGGCCCGGTCGAGATGGGCGGCGACGGCGTCCAGGTCCTGCACCCTCAGCAGTGCGTCCGCGATCGCCAGGCTCGTCCGGGCGGCGCTCACCGGGAACCCCGCGGCCTCGAAGGCGAGCTGCACGGACTCCCAGATGTCCGCCGCCTCCCGCCACTTCCCCTCGCCGACGAGCATGCCGGCCTCGTAGTGCCCGACCAGGGCGGGACGCAGCTGCGGCACCGCGGACAGCCACGGCGGTTCCAGGTCCAGCAGGGCGGTCACGGCGGCCGCGTCCAGGAAGCGCGAGGCACCGAACATGCGGTCCAGCAGCCAGACCAGTGCCCCGGTCGCCTCTCCCTCCGGGTCGCCCCCCTGTTCGGCCGCGCACAGGACCGCCCTGCCCAGCGCCTTCAGTCCCGACATCAGGTCGATGCTCTGGGAGCCGCCCTCGCCCGGGTCCATCCGCACACAGCTGAGCCCCAGCAGCAGATACGTCCGCCAAGCGGTGTGGCCCGCGGCCACGGCGGCGCGGAGATCGGCCAGGGCGCGGCGCGGGCGCTCGGCCTGGAAGTGGGCCAGGCCGCGCACCGCCAGGGGCCGGGCCCGGCCGGGCAGCCGCTCCACCATCTCGTCGAGGATCTCGACGGCCGTCTCCGGGGCGTGCTCCCGGGACGCCAGGCGTTCCAGGACGTCGAGGGCCTCGTCATCGCGGCCCCCGCGCAGCAGGAGGCGGGCGTGCAGCTCCAGCACACCGGTGCTCGGCTCGGGTGCTCGCTCGCACTCCGCGAGCGCACCCTCCAGATCCCCGCGGCGCTCGCACAGCTCGGCACGCAACGCGTGCCCGGCGGTGCGGGCGGCGACGGACAGCCGGGCGAGGAGCCGTTCGGCATCGGCCGCGGTCGGCTCCGTACGCCCACGCTCCAGGTTGATCAGCGCCCGCTCGGTCAACGCGACGTCGATCTGCCGGGCAACGGAATCGGGCAGCGGGCGAGGGGCGTTGACGGGGTCGGAGGGTATCGCCGCCGGCCCGGAGGGCGTCGCAACCGCCGGCCCGGAGGGCGTCACGCCGGGCCCGGAGGGCGTCACGGCCGGCCCAGAGGGCACCGCACCGGGCCCGGAGGGCGTCACGGCCGGCCCGGAGGGCGTCACGGCCGGCCCGGAGGGCGTCACGGCCGGCCCGGAGGGCGTCACGGCCGGCCCAGAGGGCACCGCACCGGCCCCGGAGGGCGTCACGGCCGGCTCAGAGGGCACCACACCGGCCCCGGAGGGCGTCGCATCCGGCCCGGAGGGCGTCGCAACCGGCCCGGAGGGCGTCGCAACCGGCTCTGCGGCAGGCTCTGCGGAACCGCCGGAGGCCCCCGCTTCGAGTGCCTCGCCGATGCGTATCACCTCGCCGAACTCGGCCACGGCCGCGTCGAGGTGGCCGTTCACCACGAGCGCGCGGGCGTGATGGACGCGGAACCGCAGCTCCTCCGGCGCGGCCGCAGCGGCGCGGGCCCACGCTTCCAGGGCGCCCTCCGGTTCCCCCGTCTCCGACAGGCACACCGCGAGGTTGTTCCAGGCGAAGGCGCTGCCGGGCGCCACCTCCAGCCAGGCACGGTAGGCGGTCACGGCGTTGGGATAGTCCTCGAGGAGGATCAGGGCGTGCGCCCGCACGCGCAGCGACTCGAACCGTCCCGGCGCGAGGGCCAGGGCGTGTCCGGCCGCCTCGGCAGCCGCTTGCGGTGCGTCCTGGAGAAGCTCGTTGGCGAGTTCGGCCCATGCCAGGGCGAGCTCCTCCCCGGTGACCCCGCTGGCAGACACCCCGTCGGCTCTCTCGTACGCCGCCTGCGCCAACTCCAGGAATTCCTGGGCGAGATGGAGTTCACCAGCCGTCAGATACGCCCTCGCCGCCTGCATCGCGGCCGGCCATGTGTACTCGTGCCGCTGCGCGCCCTCGGACATGACCGTGGCCTGGGCGAGGAGCACGGCCGCCGGACGCCAGCGGTTCAGCCGTGCAAAGACGCCGGAGACCTGGACCAGGGTCCAGAAACACAGCCAGCCGCTCTCCTGTCGGGCGGCGAGTTCCGCTGCGGAGCGGCACCAGGCGAGCGCGGCCTCCTCCTCGTCCTCCGCCTCCGCGAGGAGCACCCGCAGATGCACCGCGTGCTCGGTGCTCCCGGTCAGGGTGGCCAGCGCCTCACCCTGCCGGACGATCGGCAGCGCCTCCTGTGGTGCGCCCTGCTCGATCAGCGCCTCGGCCGTCTGCCGTACGGAGTCGAGGAGGCCGTCCAGGTGCTCGGCGTCCGGCGGGGACGCCAGGCAGGCGTCCAGCTCCTCGCTCAGGGCTGCGGCCGACGGCTGTGGCCGCCCGGGGTGCGTCATCGTCGTACCGTTCCCTCCACCGGGTGGGCCGACGGCCCGAAGGTGCGCAGTGTGACCAGGGTGGTCGTCCATTCCGGGGCGTCCGGGCCCGCGCTCCCCAGGTCCCGGGTGGCGGCCGTGCCGGCGAGCCGGTCGAGCAGGGTCCGGCCGGTACCGGCGCGGGACGGCGCCCGGCGGGACGGCGGTCCGTCGAGGACAGGCAGTTCGAACGCGTCGGGCGAGAAGCGCTGTTCGGACGCGATGAGCTTCAGATGATCGAGCACCTCGGCGCCGGGGACGCCGAGGCGTTCCGCGGGCAGGGAGACATCGACGGGGCGGCCGTCGTAGGCGACCGTCACCGCCCCCGCCGGCAGCAGGCCGCCCGGATACAGCAGGCTGTGGCACCGGTAGCGGTCGGTGAGGTCGAGCAGGGTGCAGTAGAGGTCCGTGGGACTGTCGTTGTGGAGGTGGATCCAGACGTACGGCCGCCGCCAGCCGGTGCCGGCCTTCCGGTAGTGCAGCTGGATCCGTCCGTCGGCGCCGGGCGTCAGCGGCGGCCGGGTGCCGGGCGCGGGCGGTGCCGTCTCGCCGGGCTCGGCGGGGACGATCTCGACACGGACCAGGTCCGCGATCCACGATCCCGGGTTGTCCAGCCGCCTGATCAGGTGCCAGCGGGCGAGGTGTTCGAGGCGGCGCCGCACCGTGACGGCCCCGTCCGCCGTCGCCGGGACGGGGCCGGCCAGCGGGGTGCCGTCGGGCCGCGCGATCAGCAGCGCGGGTTCGGTGCCGGGGCGGGACGGCTCGCCGGTCAGGACGAGGAAGCGGTCGTCCTGACCCGCGGGGCCCACCGCGCCCTCGGCCGCGCCGAGGTGCGGGGAGTCGGCGATCGCCGTGCGCACCAGCGCGGCCGCGGGGCCGTCGCCGCGCACCTCGACCGTGGCCTGGGGCACGGGCGCGTCCACCACGACAGCGGGATAGCGGCTTCCGGTGCGCGGCCGCCAGTCCGACGGCTCGACGGCGACCCGGCTGCGGGCGGGCTCCACCGCGGTGACCCGGACCCGGCCGAGCGGGTGGCCCGCCCCCGCCCCGGGCCGCTCCTCGGGCGGGAGGACGGCGAGGACGACGGACTCGTCACCGCGGGGCGGCTGGATGCCGTGCACCGTACCGGCGTCGATCCACCACTCGCCCCGCCGGTGCTCCAGGGAGATGCCGTGGGCCCGCGGCCGTAACGCCCCGCCGAAGAGCGGCTGGTCGAGCGCCTGCGGGGGCATGGCGTACCCGACGGGGTCCTGCTCCCCCACCCGGTCCCTGACCCCCGCCGCGGCGGCGCCGAGCAGGTCGCGGTAGGTGGCCTGCGGCCCGAGCCGGGCGAGGGCGCGCTGGAGCATGAACGAGAAGACGCCCCGGTGCCGTCCGCCGAAGGGCAGTTCCTTGGCCGTCTGGAGCGACTCGCAGGCCGACAGGGTCACCTGCCGCGGCGGCTCACCCCCTTCGCCGCCCCCGCCCCCGTCGCGGACGGTCGCCGCCCATGCGGTCCGCAGGGCGGGAAGGTACTGCTCGAAGGGTCTCGGCGCGGTGGCGGGGGGCGCCGAGCGGACCCCCACCTCCGGCAGGTCCCGGGTGGCCCCGCCGGAATGGCAGCTGTCCAGAACGCCGAGCACATGGGCCCCCGTGGCGGCGACCGTGCCGACGAGCTGGTTGATCTCCTTGTCGGCGAGGTCGGGCACCCCGGGCAGCCGGCTGTCGGCGCACACCAGGGTCTGGTTCCAGCCGGTCGGCTCCAGATGCCAGAAACGCTCCTCGACCGGTTCGAGCGAGCCGTGCCCGGCGAAGCAGAACACGGCGACGTCCTCCGGTCCCGCCTGGGCGAGATGGGTCAGAAATCCGTCGATGACGGCCTGCCGGGTCGCTTCCCCGTCGCGCAGCACGCGCACGCGCAGCCGCTCGTCCGGCACCCGCCCCCGCAGAAACGCCTCGAAGGCGAGCACATCGGCCACACAACCCTTGAGCGACCTGAGCCGGCCCTGGTAGTCGTCCACCCCCACGAGCAGGGCGTACACGGTCTGCACCATACGGCCGTCCCTTCGCGCTCCGCGGCCTCTTCGCCACCGAGGCGGTAAATGCTAGACCCTGTACGGCAGTTGACGCACCAGATGCCACGAGACACCGGCTTTGCACCGATACCGCCCGCGACCGGCAGAACCCCGGACAGCACGGAGCGCCCTCCCGCACCACGGCGGAAGGGCGCTCAGCGAGACACGTGGGTCAGTTGTGGCTGTGCAGGATGTCGTTCAAGCCGCCCCAGACCGCGTTGTTCGGGCGGGCCTCCACCGTGCCGGTGACCGAGTTGCGGCGGAAGAGGATGTTGGAGGCGCCGTTGAGTTCGCGGGCCTTGACGATCTGGCCGTCGGGCATGGTGATGCGGGTGCCCGCGGTGATGTACAGGCCCGCCTCGACCACGCACTCGTCGCCGAGGGCGATGCCGACGCCCGCCTCGGCGCCGATCAGGCAGCGCTCGCCGATGGAGATGATCACGTTGCCGCCGCCGGACAGGGTGCCCATGGTGGAGGCGCCGCCGCCGATGTCCGAGCCGTCGCCGACCACGACACCGGCGGAGATCCGGCCCTCGACCATGGAGGTGCCGAGCGTGCCGGCGTTGAAGTTGACGAAGCCCTCGTGCATGACCGTGGTGCCGGCGGCCAGGTGGGCGCCCAGCCGGACCCGGTCGGCGTCGGCGATGCGGACGCCCTTGGGGGCGACGTAGTCCGTCATGCGCGGGAACTTGTCGATCGAGGTGACCTGGAGGTGCAGGCCCTCGGCGCGGGCGTTGAGCCGCACCTTCTCGATGTCGTCCACGGCGACCGGGCCGAGCGAGGTCCAGGCGACGTTGGCGAGGTGGCCGAAGATGCCGTCCAGGTTCTGGCCGTGCGGCTTGACCAGGCGGTGCGAGAGCAGGTGCAGCCGCAGGTAGGTGTCGTGCGCGTCGATCGGCTTCTCGTCCAGCGAGGCGATGACCGTGCGCACCGCGACCACCTCGACGCCCCGGCGGTTGTCCGGGCCGACCGCCGCGGTCGCGCCGCCGCCCAGCAGCTCCGCCGCCTGCTCGGCGGTCAGCCGCTCGGTGCCGGCCGGGCCGGGCGCCTCGACCAGCTCGGGGGCCGGGAACCAGGTGTCGAGGACGGTGCCGTCGGAGGCGATGGTGGCGAGGCCGGCGGCGACAGCGCCGGTGGTACGGGAAGCAGACTCGGTCATGGGGGAAAACCTAACGTGAGCGGGGTGGTGAGGGCGAATGGCGTCTCATGTGCCGGGCGCGGCTTTCAGGGGATCAGCCGAGCCAGCGCGGTGCGGGCGTACTCCTCGTCGTAGGAACCGCCCGTGAGCAGCACCTGAAGGCCGATGCCGTCCATCAGCGCGAGCAGCGCCCGGGCGGTGACCGGGTCGGTGCGGCGGGTGAGCAGCGCGGTCGCCTGCTCGGTCCACTCGGCGGCGACGGGCCGCAGCGCGGGCCGCCGCAGCGCGGCCAGATACAGCTCGTACTCCAGCTCCACGCCGGTGCGCTCGCCGCCCAGCCAGGCTCCGAGGGCCGCGGCCAGCTCGGTGGCGAGGTCGCCGTGGCCGCCCTCCGGCAGCCGCTCGGCGAGCACCCTGCCGAAGCCCTCGTTGGCCTGCCGCAGCGCTGCCACCATCAGCTCTTCCAGGGTGGCGAAGTGGTACGTCGTGGAGCCGAGCGGTACGTCGGCCTCGGCGGCCACCGAGCGGTGGCTCAGCCCGGCGATGCCGTCCCGCCCGACCACCCGGATCGCGGCGTCGATGATCCGCCGGCGCCGGTCGGGGTCGTAGCGCCGGGGCATCAGTGACTCGCCCCGCCCAGGTTGAGCACCACCACTCCGCCGATGATCAGCAGGATCCCGGCGACCTTGGCCACCCCGAGCCCCTCCCCGAACAGCAGCAGCCCGAGCACGGCGATGGCCGCGGTGCCCACCCCGGACCAGATGGCGTACGCGGTCCCGATCTGCACGGTCTTCAGCGTCTGCGCGAGCAGCGCGAAGGAGACGAGGTAACCGAGCACGGTCACGGCCGAGGGCCCGAGCCGGCTGAACCCCGCGCTGTACTTCATCGCCGTCGTGGCGGCGACCTCGGCGGCTATGGCGCCGGCGAGCAGCAGGTATCCCATGTGTACGAGCGTACACAGCACAGGTGTACGGCCGTACACAACGAGGGAACGGAAAAGGGGCCGCGGCATGGTGCCACGGCCCCTTCCCGCACTCGGGCGGTGCTCAGACGTTGAAGCCGAGCGCCCTCAGCTGGTCGCGGCCCTCGTCGGTGATCTTGTCCGGGCCCCACGGCGGCATCCAGACCCAGTTGATGCGCAGCTCGTTGACCAGGCCGTCGGTGGCGGACTTGGCCTGGTCCTCGATGACGTCCGTCAGCGGGCAGGCCGCCGAGGTGAGGGTCATGTCGACCGTCGCCACATTGGAGTCGTCGATGTGGATGCCGTAGATCAGCCCGAGGTTGACGACGTCGATGCCCAGCTCGGGGTCGACGACGTCCATCAGGGCCTCACGCAGCTCCTCCTCGGACGCGGGCTTCATCTCTGCGGTGTCGGTCATGCCGTCTTCCTTTCGGCCTCGGCGCCACCCAGCGCCTGGGCCGTCGCGTCCTTCCACGCCATCCAGCTCAGGAGGGCGCACTTGACCCGCGCGGGGTACTTGGAGACGCCCGCGAACGCGACCGCGTCCTCCAGGACCTCCTCCATCGCGTCGTCCGGCTCGATCCTGCCCTTGGACTGCATCAGCTCCAGGAAGGTCTCCTGGATCCGCTGCGCCTCGGACAGTTCCTTGCCGACCAGCAGCTCGTTGAGGACGGACGCGCTGGCCTGGCTGATGGAGCAGCCCTGGCCCTCGTACGAGACGTCCTCGATCCTGCTGCCCTCGTACCGCACGCGCAGGGTGATCTCGTCGCCGCACGTCGGGTTCACGTGGTGTACCTCGGCGTCGCCGTCCCTCAGACCACGCCCGTGCGGGTTCTTGTAGTGGTCCAGGATGACGTCCTGGTACATCGAGTCCAGCTTCACGGTCTCAGCTCACGCCCTTCAGCCGAAGAAGTTCCGAACGTGCTCCAGCCCCGCGACCAGTGCGTCGATCTCGGCCGGCGTGGAGTACAGATAGAACGACGCTCGCGTGGTCGCAGGAATTCCGTACCGCAGGCAGACCGGGCGGGCGCAGTGGTGGCCGACCCGGACCGCGATGCCCTGCTCGTCGAGGACCTGGCCCACGTCGTGCGGGTGGATGTCCCCGAGGGTGAAGGAGATCGCGGCGCCCCGGTCCTCGGCCGTGGTCGGGCCGATGATCCTCAGGTCGGGGACCTCGGACAGCCGCTGGACCGCGTACTCCGTCAGCGCGTGCTCATGGGCGAGGATCTTGTCCATGCCGATCGACTGGAGGTAGTCGATCGCGGCGCCCAGCCCGACCGCCTGCGCGATCGGCGGGGTGCCCGCCTCGAACTTGTGCGGCGCCGGGGCGTACGTGGACGAGTGCATCGAGACGGTCTCGATCATCTCGCCGCCGCCCAGGAAGGGCGGCAGGTCCTCGAGCAGCTCCTGGCGGCCCCACAGGACGCCGATGCCGGTCGGGCCGCACATCTTGTGGCCGGTGAAGGCCACGAAGTCGGCCTGGAGTGCCTGCACGTCCAGCGGCATGTGCGGGGCGGCCTGGGAGGCGTCGACGCAGACGAGCGCACCGACCTCCTGCGCGCGGCGCACTATCGCCTCGACCGGGTTGAGGGTGCCCAGGATGTTGGAGACCAGTACAAAGGAGACGATCTTCGTCTTCTCGGTGATGATCTCGTCGATGTTGGACAGGTCGAGCCGGCCGTCGTCCGTGAGGCCGAACCACTTCAGCTTCGCGCCCGTGCGCTGCGCGAGCAGCTGCCACGGCACGATGTTGGAGTGGTGCTCCATCTCCGTGATGACGATCTCGGTCTCGTGGTCCACCCGGTAGGGCTCCTCGGCCCAGCCCAGCATGTTGGCCACGAGGTTCAGCGACTCGGAGGCGTTCTTGGTGAAGATCACCTCGTCGCGGCTCGGCGCGTTGATGAAGTCGGCGACCTTGTCGCGCGCGCCCTCGTACAGCGCCGTGGCCTCCTCGGCGAGCACATGCACACCGCGGTGGACGTTGGCGTTGTGCTGCTCGTAGTACTCGGAGAGCACGTCGAGCACCTGGCGCGGCGTCTGGGAGGTCGCCGCGTTGTCCAGGTACACCAGCTTCTTACCGTCGTGGAGCACCCGGTCCAGGATGGGGAAGTCCTTGCGCAGCGCCTCGGTGTCGAGGAGGCCCGGCAGCTGTGTCACGCGGATGCGCCACCCTTCACGTATGCCTCGTAGCCCTCGTTCTCCAGCTTGTCCGCGAGCTCGGGGCCACCGGACTCGACGATGCGGCCGCCGGCGAACACGTGGACGTGGTCGGGCTTGATGTAGCGCAGGATGCGCGTGTAGTGCGTGATCAGCAGGGTGCCGACCTCGCCGGTCTCGCGGACACGGTTGACGCCCTCGGAAACGATGCGGAGGGCGTCGACGTCGAGACCGGAGTCGGTCTCGTCCAGGATCGCGACCTTCGGCTTGAGCAGCTCCAGCTGGAGGATCTCGTGGCGCTTCTTCTCACCGCCGGAGAAGCCCTCGTTCACGTTGCGCTCGGCGAAGGACGGGTCCATGTTGAGGCGCTCCATGGCCTCCTTGACCTCCTTCACCCAGGTGCGCAGCTTCGGGGCCTCGCCGCGGATGGCGGTGGCGGAGGTGCGCAGGAAGTTGGAGACCGAGACGCCGGGGACCTCGACCGGGTACTGCATCGCCAGGAACAGGCCGGCGCGGGCGCGCTCGTCGACGGACATCTCCAGGACGTCCTCGCCGTCGAGGGTGACGGTGCCGCCGGTGATGGTGTACTTCGGGTGACCCGCGAGGGAGTAGGCGAGGGTCGACTTGCCGGAGCCGTTGGGGCCCATGATGGCGTGCGTCTCGCCCTGCTTCACGGTGAGGTCGACGCCCTTGAGGATCTCCTTCGTGGCGTTGTCGGCCTCGACGGTGACGTGCAGGTCTCGGATTTCAAGCGTTGCCATGGGTGCCTCAGGACTCCTGGGAGAGGGAGACGAGAACGTCGTCCCCTTCGATCTTTACGGGGTATACGGGGACGGGGCGCGTGGCCGGGAGGCCGGACGGCTTGCCGGTGCGGAGGTCGAAGGCGGAGCCGTGCAGCCAGCACTCGATCTGGCAGTCCTCCACCTCGCCCTCGGAGAGGGAGACGTTCGCGTGGGAGCAGATGTCGTGGATCGCGAACACCTCGCCCTCGGTCCTGACGACCGAGACCGGCGTGCCGTCGAGTTCCACCCGCTTCGGGGTGTCCTCCTCCAGCTCGCTCAGCCCGCAGGCGCGTACGAAGGTCATGCGACCGAAGCCTCCAGCTCCTCCTCGATCTTGGCGAGCAGGCGCTCCTCGATGTCGGCGACGCCGATCTGCTGGACCAGCTCGGCGAAGAAGCCGCGGACCACCAGGCGGCGGGCCTCGTGCTCCGGGATGCCGCGGGCCATCAGGTAGAAGAGCTGCTCGTCGTCGAAGCGGCCGGTGGCGGAGGCGTGGCCGGCGCCGACGATCTCGCCGGTCTCGATCTCCAGGTTCGGCACCGAGTCGACGCGCGCGCCGTCCGTGAGGACCAGGTTGCGGTTCATCTCGTAGGTGTCCGTGCCCTCGGCCGAGGCCTCGATGAGGACGTCACCGATCCAGACCGCGTGCGCTTCCTCGCCCTGGAGCGCGCCCTTGTAGACGACGTTGGACTTGCAGTGCGGGGCGTTGTGGGTGACCAGCAGACGGTGCTCCTGGTGCTGCCCGGCGTCGGTGAAGTACAGGCCGAACAGCTCGGCCTCGCCGCCGGTGCCGGCGTACGTCACGCGCGGGTGCAGCCGGACCACGTCGCCGCCGAAGGTCACGACCACCGACTTGACGGAGGCGTCCCGGCCGACCAGCGCGTTGTGCTGGGCGACGTGGACGGCCTTGTCGTCCCAGTCCTGGACGGAGACGACGGTCAGCTTGGCGCCGTCACCGAGGAGGTAGTCGACGTTGGCGGCGAGCACGGCGTCACCGGTGTGGTCGATGACCACGACGGCCTCGGCGAAGTTGCCCAGCTCGATGATCTGGTGGGCGAAGGCGGTGCCGCCCTGGCCGTGTACGGCGATGCGGATGGGCTCGGTGAGGACGGTGTCCTTGGGGACGGTCACGACCGAGGCCTTCTCGAAGGCCGAGTACGCCTGCGCGGCGACGCGGTCCACCGGGGTGCCCGCCTTGCCGAGCCGCGCGTCGTCGCGGCCGACGGTCTCGACGGTGACGCCCTCGGGGGCCTGTACGTCGACCTTCACACCGTCGCCGTTCGCGACGGCGGTGCCGTCGTGCAGCCCGCGCAGGCGCTCCAGCGGGGTGAACCGCCACTCCTCCTCGCGGCCGTGCGGGACCGGGAAGTCCGCGACGTCGAAGGACGGGGGCGCGCTCATGCGCGAGACGACGGTCGACTCCGCGGCGACCGCGATCGAGCCGGCGGTGGTGGAGCCCACCGGGATGTTCTGGGCCTCGGCCATGGCTGTCGTAGTGCTCTCTTTCTGAGTAAGGCGTCTGCTGGCGATGCGGGCGGTGTCAGCCGACCGCGCCTTCCATCTGCAGCTCGATCAGCCGGTTGAGCTCCAGCGCGTACTCCATCGGCAGCTCCTTGGCGATCGGCTCGACGAAGCCGCGCACGATCATCGCCATGGCCTCGTCCTCGGAGAGGCCGCGGCTCATCAGGTAGAAGAGCTGGTCCTCGGAGACCTTGGAGACGGTGGCCTCGTGGCCCATGGACACGTCGTCCTCTCGGACGTCCACGTAGGGGTAGGTGTCCGAGCGGGAGATGGTGTCGACCAGCAGCGCGTCGCACAGCACGTTCGACTTGGAGCCGGGGGCGCCCTCGCCGATCTCGATCAGACCGCGGTAGGAGGTGCGGCCGCCGCCGCGCGCGACGGACTTCGACACGATGTTGGACGAGGTGTTCGGCGCCATGTGGACCATCTTGGCGCCGGCGTCCTGGTGCTGGCCCTCGCCGGCGAAGGCGATGGACAGGGTCTCGCCCTTGGCGTGCTCGCCCATCAGGTAGACGGCCGGGTACTTCATCGTCACCTTGGAGCCGATGTTGCCGTCGATCCACTCCATGGTCGCGCCCTCGTAGGCCACGGCGCGCTTGGTGACCAGGTTGTAGACGTTGTTCGACCAGTTCTGGATGGTCGTGTAGCGGCAGCGGGCGTTCTTCTTGACGATGATCTCGACGACCGCGGAGTGCAGCGAGTCCGACTTGTAGATCGGGGCGGTGCAGCCCTCGACGTAGTGCACGTAGGCACCCTCGTCGACGATGATCAGGGTCCGCTCGAACTGGCCCATGTTCTCCGTGTTGATACGGAAGTAGGCCTGGAGCGGGATCTCGACGTGCACGCCCTTCGGCACGTAGATGAAGGAGCCGCCGGACCAGACGGCCGTGTTCAGCGCGGCGAACTTGTTGTCACCGGCGGGGATGACGGTCCCGAAGTACTCCTTGAAGAGCTCCGGGTGCTCCTTCAGCGCGGTGTCGGTGTCGAGGAAGATGACGCCCTGCTCCTCCAGGTCCTCGCGGATCTGGTGGTAGACGACCTCCGACTCGTACTGGGCGGCGACGCCGGCGACCAGGCGCTGCTTCTCGGCCTCCGGGATGCCCAGCTTGTCGTAGGTGTTCTTGATGTCCTCGGGCAGGTCCTCCCAGGACTCCGCCTGCTTCTCCGTGGAGCGCACGAAGTACTTGATGTTGTCGAAGTCGATGCCGGAGAGGTCGGAGCCCCAGTTCGGCATGGGCTTCTTCTCGAAGAGCTTCAGGCCCTTCAGGCGCAGCTTGGTCATCCACTCCGGCTCCGACTTCTTGCCGGAGATGTCGCGGACGACGTCCTCGTTCAGGCCGCGCCGGGCGGAGGCACCGGCCACGTCGGAGTCGGCCCAGCCGTATTCGTACTTGCCCAGGCCCTCGAGTTCGGGGTGGGCAGTCTCCGTGGGGAGAGTCATGCGGGGTTCCTCCCGGCCGTGCTTGCAGGTGCGTCAGTGGATGTCTTGGGGATGAACGTCGTGCACACGCCGTCGCCGTGCGCGATGGTCGCCAGTCGCTGGACGTGGGTACCGAGCAGCTCGGCGAAGATCTCCGTCTCCGCCTCGCACAGCTGCGGGAACTGTTCCGCGACATGGGCGACCGGGCAGTGGTGCTGGCAGAGCTGCTCGCCGACCGGTGCGCTGCGCGCCGTAGCAGCGTACCCGTCCATGCTCAAGGCCTTCGCCAGCGCTTCGGCGCGCTTGTCCGGGGTGACCGCCTCGATCGCCTTGCGGTAGGCGCTCGCCTGGGCGGTGATCCGCGCGCGCGCGAAGGCGGCGACCGCCTCGGCGCCGCCCTCCTGCTCGGCGATCCAGCGCAGGGCGTCGACGGCGAGCTTGTCGTACGACTGGTCGAAGGCGTCCCGGCCGCAGTCGGTGAGCGCGAAGACCTTGGCGGGGCGGCCTCGCGTGCGCGTGCCGTACACACGCTGCTCGCGGGCCTGTACGACGTCGTCGGCGACGAGCGCGTCCAGGTGACGGCGGACGGCCGCCTGGGTCAGTCCCAGCCGGCCGGCGAGTTCGGCGACGGTCGACGGACCGTGGTCCAGGATGGACCGCGCGACCCGGTTGCGCGTGGAGCGCTCACCGGTCGCTAGCTCCTCCTGCGGGGCCCCCGTGAGGGACTCCCGAGCCTCGCCGACGTTTTTCACAACGCCATTGTTGCGTAATTCCGCGGAGCCTGACAAGCGACGTCCGGATCATCGGACGGTGCCCTGCATCACTTAGGCATACCTAATCTGACCTGCGGAAACGATCTTTGATCGATCATCGGAATCCCGCCCGCACCCCCTCCGACCGGCCCTGTTGCCCGAGTTGCCGCACCCGCGCGTCCCGACCGCACGCGCTCTCCCTAGACTCTGGACCCATGCGAAGTGAGCCCGTCGTCCAGGTCCAGGCCCTGGTGAAGCGGTACGGCACGAAGACCGCGGTGGACGGCCTCGACCTGGTGGCCCGGACGGGTGTGACCGCCGTCCTCGGCCCCAACGGGGCGGGGAAGACGACCACGGTCGAGACCTGCGAGGGGTACCGGAAGCCGGATTCCGGCACGGTGCGCGTCCTGGGCCTCGACCCGGTCCGGCAGTCCGCGGAGCTGCGGCCCCGCATCGGGGTGATGCTCCAGTCCGGCGGTGTCTACTCGGGCGCCCGCGCCGACGAGATGCTCCGGCATATCGCGAAACTGCACGCGCACCCGCTGGACGTGGACGCCCTGATCGAGCGGCTGGGCCTCGGCTCCTGCGGCCGGACCGGCTACCGGCGGCTGTCCGGCGGCCAGCAGCAGCGGCTCGCGCTCGCCATGGCCGTCGTCGGACGCCCGGAGCTGGTGTTCCTGGACGAGCCGACCGCGGGCCTCGACCCGCAGGCCCGCCGCGCCACCTGGGACCTGGTGAGGGACCTGCGCGCCGACGGCGTCTCGGTGATCCTCACCACCCACTCCATGGAAGAGGCCGAGCAGCTCGCCGACGACGTGGCGATCATCGACGGCGGCCGGGTCATCGCCCAGGGCTCCCCGGAGGAGCTGTGCAAGGGGGGCGCGGAGAACACCCTGCGCTTCAGCGGGCGGCCCGGCCTCGACGTGGCCTCGCTGCTCAAGGCGCTCCCGGCCGACTGCACGGCCGCCGAGCTGACTCCGGGCGCCTACCGGGTCGTCGGCAAGGTCGACCCGCAGCTGCTGGCCACGGTGACCTCCTGGTGCGCCCAGCACGGCGTGATGCCGGACCGGATCTCCGTGGAGCGGCACACCCTGGAGGACGTCTTCCTGGAGCTGACCGGCAAGGAGTTGCGCTCATGACCACCGCTTCCGGCACCTACGCGCCCCGGCCGGGGGCGGCGCCGCTGCCCCGCATGATCGCGGCCCAGGCGGCCCTGGAGACGAAGATGCTGCTGCGCAACGGCGAGCAGCTGCTGCTGACGGTGGTCATCCCGACCCTGCTGCTGGTCCTCTTCAGCTCGGTCGACATCGTGGACACCGGCAAGGGCAAGGCGGTCGACTTCCTCGCCCCCGGCGTCCTGGCCCTCGCCGTGATGTCGACGGCGTTCACCGGGCAGGCCATCGCGACCGGCTTCGAGCGCCGCTACGGCGTGCTCAAGCGGCTCGCCTCCTCGCCGCTGCCGCGCTGGGGCCTGATGACCGCGAAGACGGCGTCCGTGCTGGTCACGGAGGTCCTCCAGGTGATCCTGCTGACGGTGATCGCGCTCGCGCTGGGCTGGTCCCCGCACGGCAACCCGGCGTCCGTCCTGCTGCTCCTCGTCCTCGGTACGGCCGCCTTCTCCGGGCTCGGTCTGCTGATGGCGGGCACGCTGAAGGCGGAAGCGACGCTGGCCGCCGCGAACCTGGTGTTCCTGCTGCTGCTGGTCGGCGGCGGGGTCATCGTGCCGCTGGACCGGTTCGGCGCGACCGGACAGCACCTCCTCGGTCTGCTGCCCATCTCCGCGCTCTCCGACGGACTGCGCGACGTGCTCCAGCACGGCGCCGGCGTGCCCTGGGGCGACCTGGGGATCCTCGCGGTCTGGGCGGTCCTCGGGCTGGCCGCCGCCGGACGGTTCTTCCGCTGGGAGTGACCGGCGGCCGCGCCGCGTGACCGGTGACACGGCCCCCCTCGTGAAAGCGTGCACAAGCGGCGGCCTACGATGGTGCGCGTGTCAAAGCTGAACCGCGCCGACGCGACGGCGGCCCTGCGCAACCCGCTCGCCTTCATCGCCGACCGCTGGACTCCCGAGCCCCGGACCGTCCAGCGGGCGGCCCTCGCCGCCCTCGTGATGTCGGTGGTCATCGTCGTCACCGGCGGTGTCGTACGGCTGACCGCCTCCGGCCTCGGCTGCCCCACCTGGCCCGAGTGCACCGACGGATCGCTCACGCCGACACAGGCGCTGAGCTACCACAGCGCCATCGAGTTCGGCAATCGCATGCTCACCTACGTGCTGTGCGCGGCCGTCGGCTGGGCGATCATCGCCGCCCGCTCCGAGAAGCCCCGGCGGCGCAGCCTGACCCGGCTCGGCTGGGCCCAGTTCTGGCTGGTGATGAGCAACGCGGTCATCGGCGGCATCGTCGTGCTCGTGGGCCTCAACCCGTACACCGTCGCGGTGCACTTCCTGTCCGCCACGGCGCTCGTCGCGGTCGCCGCGGTGATGTGGCAGCGCACCCGCGAGGGCGACGGCGCGCCCCGGCCGCTGGTCGGCAAGGCCGTGCAGCAGCTGGTGTGGGTCCTGACGGCCGCGTCCCTGCTGCTCATCGTGGTCGGCACGGTGGTCACCGGGGCCGGGCCGCACGCGGGCGACTCCAGCGACGTCAAGCGGGTCCCCATCGACTGGGAGACCGTGGCCAAGCTGCACGCGGTGCTCGCCTGGATCGTGGTGACGCTGACCTTCGCGCTCTGGTTCGTCCTGAAGGCGGTCGACGCGCCGAAGGGGCCGCTGGACCGCACCCGCGAGCTGTTCCTCGTGCTGCTGGCGCAGGGCGTGGTGGGCTATGTCCAGTACTTCACCCACCTCCCCGAGGCGCTGGTCGCGGTCCACATGCTCGGCTCCTGCGTGATGTGGATCGGGGTGCTGCGCGTCCTGCTCGCCCTGCGCGAGCGCCCGGAGACCACGCTGGACCTGCCGGGCCCCTCCGCCGAGGTCACGGTCGGCACGCGCGCGTGAGGCGCTTGCGTCACCCGTAGGCGCCGACCAGGGCGTCGATCGCCGGACCCAGATACGCCCGGGTCAGCTCCGCCCGGCGGGCGGGCCAGTCCACGGACGCCGGAGCCGGGACCTCGTCGTAGCGCCGTCGGGCGATGTCCGCGACGACCTCGGCCGGCGCGCCGAGCGACGCCAGCTCGGTCAGGGCCTCCCGCTTCGGGATCAGCCGCCCGTCGCGCAGGGTCACGGTGGCCCGGGCGAAGGTCAGCAGGCCCGCGTCGACCCAGATGTCCCGTGTCCACAGCCGGGCCCGGTCCACATGGGGCCGCCAGTACTCCCGCTGGTCCCGTACGACGAAGGCGCGCAACTGCTCTTCCGGCACCGCCGGCAGCAGCCCGATCGGTGCCTCGCCGTACAGCACCCGGCCGAACGCGTGCAGCTCGCGCCGGGTGACGGGGGTGACCGGGCGGCGCATGACATGCTCGTGCGCCCAGGTGAGATGGGACCGGTCCGGGTCGTCCAGGGTGGCCGGGGTGAGATAGCTGCAGTGCAGCTTGGCGGCGAGCGGCTCGGTGCGCAGCCCGCGGTGCAGACGCACCACCCGGTGCACCGTCCTCAGGGACACCGGCTCCGGCAGTACGGCGATCAGGTCGAGGTCGCTGCGGCCCTCCTGGTAGTCACCGCCGGCCAGTGAGCCGTGCGCCCACACCGCGAGAGGGCGCAGCGGCAGCAGTCCGTCCAGGAACCGGTCGAGCAGGGTCGGGGTCGGCATGCCCTGAGTCTGGTCGGCTCACCCGAGGCCGTAAACCCGGCGCGCGTTGTCCGCCGCGATCAGCCGGGCCACCCGCTGGGCGTCCTCCAGCGACCACGCGCCCTCGGCGACCCAGGTGCCCAGGACCCGGGCCAGGGCGTCGCGGAAGAGACGGGCGCCGACGACATGCAGCTCGGGCAGGCCATGGGCGCCGGTCGAGAAGAGGATCTTGCCGAAGGGCGCCAGTTCCAGCATCTCGGCGAGGACCGCGGCCGCACGGGCGCCGGTGCGCACCAGCGCGGCGCCGGAATCGGCGTACACATGCGGGAAGACCCCGGCCAGGTGGGCGGCGTGGCGGTGGTACGGGTAGCCGTACAGCAGGACCAGATCGGTGCCGAGGCCGGCCGTGGCCCGGACGAAGTCGGTGAGCAGCACCGGGTCGGTCCGGTCGATCCGGGAGCCGGACTCGCCGAGTCCCGCGTGCAGCTGGAGCGGGAGGCCGCAGGCCACGGCGACCCACAGCAGATGGCGGAGCAGCACGGGGTCGGTGAGCGCTCCGCCGACCCGCCGGCCGGCCAGCCAGCGGCCCGCCGCGCCGCGCACCTCTCCGGGGCCGGGGGGTTCGGGCGCGAGCGCCAGTCCGTGTCTGAGGCCGGCGACGGAGGTGAAGGCGACCGCGTTCGCGGCGGCGCCGTGCACGGACTCGGCGAGGTTGGCGAGGAAGGACTCGACGGTGCCGGAGGTGTCGGCGACCTGCTCGGCGAGCAGCTCCAGCCGGACGATCTCGCGGGCCTCGGCTCCCCCGGCGGAGGCCAGCTCGGCGGGGCCGGTGAGATCGCCGGGCAGGCCGGTGTCGACGAGGTAGGTGGTGATGCCGCTGCCCCGCAGCAGCCTGCGGCCCGCCTCCAGGACGCCCAGTTCGCGGCGCCGGGCCAGATAGCGGGCGGGCGGGCAGTGCGGTTCCAGGCCGAGCAGGGGCGGGCACCAGCGGCGTACGGCGAAACCGGTCTGGGTGTCGAAGAGGGTGGTGCCCGGGGCCGGGGGTCCCTCGGTGCGGGCCAGCTGGGCCTCGAAGGTGCCGAGGCCCAGTTCCGTCCGCAGTACGCCGTGGCAGTACTGGTCCACGAGGGACGGCGTTTCGATCATCGGGACTCCCCCGTGCGGACGCTGTGCTGCCTTGCACGTCCTAACGGGTGAATCACGGTTCAGGTGGCGGCAACCCGCCAAATGGAGCCCGACCAGCCCCGGCGCTCCGCCCCGGACCAGCCTCCGAGCCGCCCCGGCCCCTGGCTAGCCTCCGACCTGGATGCCGGCCATCCGCTTCCACTCGTAGGCACCGGTCCGCACCTTCGCCGCGAACTCGCCGTCGAAGGACTCGTGGGTGGTGATCCCGGCCTTCTCGACGGCCTTCCGGGCGATCTCGGTGCTGGGGGCCACCAGGTCGCCCCAGCCGCCGTCCTCGCCGACGAGGACGATGCGGGCGCCGCGCCGGCCGATGTGGGCCACCTGGCCCTCCGCGCCGCCGTGCGCCTTCGCGAAGGCGCTGATCTGGTGGGCGAGCCGGGACACCTTGCGCTCGGCCCGCGCGTCAACCTGCTGCGTGTCTGCCATGACCAGGATGCTACTCACGAGTAGATCGGCTGGCGAGGGCAGCCCGCTGTGATGTGCGTCAGCGCAGGAACGGGTCCACCGCGACGGCCACGAAGAGCAGCGACACATAGGTGATGGACCAGTGGAACAGCCGCATCTCCTTCAGCTTGCCGCCCGTGACCTCGGCCTTGGCCCGGTTCTGGAGCGCGTGCGCCTCCCACAGCCACCAGCCGCCCGCGGCCAGGGCGACGGCCGTGTAGAACCAGCCGGTGTAGCCGAGCGGGGTGAGCAGCAGGGACACGGCGACCATGACCCAGCTGTAGATCACGATCTGCCGGGCCACGACCTTGTTGGAGGCGACGACCGGCAGCATCGGCACGCCCACGCGCGCGTAGTCGTCCTTGACCTTCATGGACAGCGGCCAGTAGTGCGGCGGCGTCCAGAAGAACATGACGAGGAAGAGGATGACCGGCGCCCAGGACATCGAGTTCGTGACCGAGGACCAGCCGATCAGCACCGGCATACAGCCCGCGATGCCGCCCCACACGATGTTCTGCGCCGTACGCCGCTTGAGGATCATGGTGTAGACGACGACGTAGAAGAGGAGCGCGCCGAGCGAGAGCCAGGCGCTCAGCCAGTTGACCGTGAGGCCGAAGAGCAGCGTGGAGACGATCGCGAGGGTGAAGCCGAAGGCCAGGCACTCGCGCGGGCTGACCATGCCGGTCACCAGCGGCCGCTGCGAGGTGCGGTCCATCAGGGCGTCGATGTCCCGGTCGATGTACATGTTCAGCGCGTTGGCGCCGCCCGCGGAGAGGTAGCCGCCGAGGCAGGTGAGCAGGACCAGCTTGAGGTCCGGCACCCCCTGCTGGGCCAGGAACATCACCGGCACGGTGGTGATGAGCAGCAGCTCGATGATCCGCGGCTTCGTCAGCGCCACGAACGCCTTGACACGGGCCCCGAACGGCCGGTGAACCGGGCTCTGGCTCGCACCACCGAGCACACCCGTTGGACGGGATTCGACGGCCGTCACGCACACCCCTGACAGAGACATCCCAGCAAGCCTCCCGTGTGAGGTCCCGGCAAAGGCTCGCGCGTACCACGCCACTTTAGACGTTGCCCATACTCCGGCCTTCGCGGGGGTGGGTCGTGTTGATGGCGGCCCCCGGAAGGAGGGCCCGGCGGCCCGGAACAGAAGCCTCCGAAAGCGACCCCCATAAGAGGGGACACCCCCCTCGATTGAGCGCTCAGATGACCGGCTCCGTATTCATGTGCCAAATGGCTTCTCGGCCAGTCGGCAGGCGGATCGCACAGAGTCCCGGCAGTCTGTAAACACTCGAAAAAACGCACGTCCTCACGGGGGTAGGCTCGTGCCGGTCGGCGGGCAGAAGCACGCCGGCGGCCGGGTGGGCGCACGCCCCGAAAGACCGGCGAAATGACATGTGGAGAGGAGCCCTGACCCAGGGTGAGCACCAAGCCGACCACCACAGACCTTGAGTGGACCGACCTGGACCAGCGGGCCGTGGACACCGCCCGTGTCCTGGCCGCCGACGCCGTACAGAAGGTCGGCAACGGCCATCCCGGTACGGCCATGAGCCTGGCCCCGGCCGCCTACACCCTCTTCCAGAAGGTGATGCGGCACGACCCGGCCGACCCGGACTGGGTCGGACGCGACCGCTTCGTGCTGTCCGCCGGCCACTCGTCCCTGACCCTCTACACGCAGCTCTACCTGGCCGGCTTCGGCCTGGAGCTGGACGACCTGAAGGCGTTTCGGACCTGGGGCTCCAAGACCCCCGGCCACCCGGAGTACGGGCACACCAAGGGCGTGGAGACCACCACGGGCCCGCTCGGCCAGGGTGTCGCCAACGCCGTGGGCATGGCGATGGCCGCCCGCTACGAGCGCGGTCTGTTCGACCCCGAGGCGCCGCAGGGCGAGTCCCCCTTCGACCACTTCGTCTACTGCATCGCCGGTGACGGCTGCCTCCAGGAGGGCATCGCCGCCGAGGCGTCCTCGATGGCCGGCCACCAGAAGCTGGGCAACCTGATCCTGCTGTGGGACGACAACCACATCTCGATCGAGGGCGACACCGAGACGGCCGTGTCCGAGGACACCGCCAAGCGGTACGAGGCCTACGGCTGGCACGTCCAGCGCGTGGAGCCGCAGGCCAACGGCGACCTGGACCCGAAGGCGATCTTCGCCGCGATCCAGGAGGCCAAGGCCGTCACCGACCGGCCGTCCTT
Organism: Streptomyces sp. NPDC031418; assembly: GCF_055581605.1. Classification (NCBI taxonomy): domain Bacteria; kingdom Bacillati; phylum Actinomycetota; class Actinomycetes; order Kitasatosporales; family Streptomycetaceae; genus Streptomyces; species Streptomyces sp. NPDC031418. The sequence goes on along the minus strand of NZ_JBVIJC010000041.1, from coordinate 8,752 downwards.
CATCGCGATGCGCTCGATCATCGCCTGGCCGGCCCCGAACGCCCAGAACACCGAGGCCGCGCACGGCTCGGCGCTGGGTGACGACGAGGTCGCGGCCACCAAGCGCGTCCTCGGCTTCGACCCGGAGCAGAGCTTCCAGGTCGAGGACGAGGTCATCGCCCACACCCGGCAGGCGCTGGAGCGCGGTGCCCAGGCGAAGGCCGAGTGGGAGAAGTCCCTCCAGCTGTGGCGCGACGCCAACGCCGAGCGGGCCGCCGAGTTCGACCGGATCAGCAAGGGCGAGCTGCCCGCCGGCTGGGAGGAGAAGCTCCCGGTCTTCGAGCCGGGCAAGGGTGTCGCCACCCGTGCCGCCTCCGGCAAGGTGCTCCAGGCGCTCGGCGCGGTCATCCCCGAGCTGTGGGGCGGCTCCGCCGACCTCGCCGGGTCGAACAACACCACCATCGACAAGGACAGCTCCTTCCTGCCGAAGGGCAACCCGCTGCCGGAGGCCAACCCCTACGGCCGCACCATCCACTTCGGCATCCGCGAGCACTCCATGGGCGCCGAGATCAACGGCATCGCCCTGCACGGCAACACCCGGATCTACGGCGGCACCTTCCTGGTGTTCTCCGACTACATGCGCAACGCCGTGCGCCTGTCGGCCCTGATGCACCTGCCGGTGACGTACGTGTGGACGCACGACTCCATCGGTCTGGGCGAGGACGGCCCGACCCACCAGCCGGTGGAGCACCTGGCCTCGCTGCGCGCCATCCCGGGCCTGAACATCGTCCGCCCGGCCGACGCCAACGAGACCGCGGTCGCCTGGCGCGAGATCCTGGGCCGCTGGACCAAGGAGTTCGGCAAGGGCCAGCCGCACGGTCTGGCGCTCACCCGCCAGGGCGTGCCGACCTACGAGCCCAACGAGGACGCGGCCCGTGGTGGCTATGTCCTGTTCGAGGCCGAGGGCGGCGACGCGCAGGTGATCCTGATCGCGACCGGTTCCGAGGTGCACGTGGCGGTCGAGGCGCGCGAGCAGCTCCAGGCCGACGGCGTCCCCACCCGCGTCGTGTCCATGCCGTGCGTGGAGTGGTTCGAGCAGCAGGACCGGGGGTACCGGGAGTCCGTGCTGCCGCCGTCCGTGAAGGCCCGGGTCGCCGTGGAGGCGGGTATCGGTCTGACCTGGCACAAGTACGTCGGGGACGCCGGCCGCATCGTTTCCCTGGAGCACTTCGGTGCTTCGGCCGACGGCAAGCTGCTCTTCCGCGAGTTCGGTTTCACTGCGGAGAACGTGGCCGCCAAGGCGCGGGAATCCCTCGCCGACGCCCAGCGCTGACGCTCATATACGACACGTAGGAGATGTAATTCCATGACAGACGCACTCAAGCGCCTCTCCGACGAAGGCGTCGCGATCTGGCTGGACGACCTGTCGCGCAAGCGGATCACGTCCGGCAACCTCGCCGAGCTGATCGACCAGCAGCACGTCGTGGGCGTCACCACCAACCCGACGATCTTCCAGAAGGCGATCAGCAGCGGCGACGGGTACGAGCAGCAGCTCGCGGACCTCGCCGCCCGCAAGGTCACCGTCGAAGAGGCCATCCGCATGATCACCACGGCGGACGTCCGCGACGCCGCCGACATCCTGCGGCCGGTCTTCGACGCCACGGACGGCCAGGACGGCCGGGTCTCCATCGAGGTCGACCCGCGCCTCGCCCACAACACCCGGGCGACCGTCGCCGAGGCCAAGCAGCTGGCCTGGCTGGTGGACCGCCCCAACACCCTGATCAAGATCCCGGCCACCCAGGCGGGTCTGCCGGCGATCACCGAGGTCATCGGCCTCGGCATCAGCGTCAACGTCACGCTGATCTTCTCCCTGGAGCGCTACCGCGCGGTCATGGACGCCTACCTGGCCGGTCTGGAGAAGGCCCGGGAGCGCGGCCTGGACCTGTCGCTGATCCACTCCGTGGCGTCCTTCTTCGTGTCCCGCGTGGACACCGAGATCGACAAGCGGCTGGACGGCATCGGCACCGACGAGGCCAAGGCGCTGCGCGGCAAGGCCGCCGTCGCCAACGCGCGTCTCGCCTACCAGGCGTACGAGGAGGTCTTCTCCTCGGACCGCTGGAACGCGCTGGAGAACGCGGGCGCCAACAAGCAGCGTGCGCTGTGGGCGTCGACCGGTGTGAAGGACCCGGCCTACCAGGACACGATGTACGTCACCGACCTGGTCGCGCCGAACACGGTCAACACCATGCCGGAGGCCACCCTGGAGGCCACCGCGGACCACGGCCGGATCACCGGCGACACCGTGCGCGGCACCTACGAGCAGGCCCGTGCCGACCTGGACGCGCTGGAGCAGCTCGGCATCTCCTACGACGACGTGGTGCAGGTGCTGGAGGACGAGGGCGTCGAGAAGTTCGAGGCGTCCTGGAACGACCTGCTGAAGTCGACCGAGGCGGAGCTGGAGCGCCTCGCCCCCACGGAGGGCTGAGTTGTCACCCCTCGCAGGTTCCGGAGCGAACCCGCTTCGTGACCCCGCCGACCGACGGCTCCCGCGTATCGCGGGGCCGTCGGGCCTGGTGATCTTCGGCGTCACGGGCGACCTGTCCCGCAAGAAGCTGATGCCCGCGGTGTACGACCTCGCCAACCGGGGTCTGCTGCCGCCGGGCTTCTCGCTGGTGGGCTTCGCCCGCCGCGAATGGGCCAACGAGGACTTCGCACAGGAGGTCCACGACGCCGTCAAGGCGCACGCCCGTACGCCGTTCCGTGAGGAGGTCTGGCAGCAGCTCATCCAGGGGATGCGCTTCGTCCAGGGCACCTTCGACGACGACGACGCGTTCGAGCGGCTGCGCGCCACCATCGAGGAGCTGGACAAGGCCCAGGGCACGGGCGGCAACTTCGCCTTCTACCTGTCGGTGCCGCCGCGCTCCTTCCCGGTGGTCATCCAGCAGCTGAAGAAGCACGGGCTGGCCGACCAGACCGGTGGTTCCTGGCGCCGCGCGGTGATCGAGAAGCCGTTCGGGCACGACCTGAAGTCGGCCGAGGAACTGAACAAGGTCGTGCACGAGGTGTTCGAGCCGGACCAGGTGTTCCGGATCGACCACTACCTCGGCAAGGAGACCGTCCAGAACATCCTGGCGCTGCGCTTCGCCAACACGATGTTCGAGCCGATCTGGAACCGGTCCTTCGTGGACCATGTACAGATCACCATGGCCGAGGACATCGGCATCGGCGGCCGCGCCGGCTACTACGACGGCATCGGCGCCGCCCGTGACGTCATCCAGAACCATCTCCTCCAGCTGCTCGCGCTGACCGCGATGGAGGAGCCCGCCTCCTTCGACGCGGACGCGCTGGCCGCGGAGAAGACCAAGGTGCTCGGTGCCGTGCGGCTGCCGAAGGACCTGGGCGCCTCGACCGTGCGCGGTCAGTACGCGGGCGGCTGGCAGGGCGGCGAGAAGGTCATCGGCTACCTCGAAGAGGACGGCATCGACCCGAAGTCGAAGACCGACACCTATGCCGCGATCAAGTTGGAGATCGACAACCGCCGCTGGGCGGGCGTCCCCTTCTATCTGCGCACCGGCAAGCGGCTCGGCCGCCGCGTGACGGAGATCGCGGTGGTCTTCCAGCGGGCCCCGCACTCCCCCTTCGACCACACGGCGACGGAGGAGCTGGGGCAGAACGCGATCGTGATCCGGGTCCAGCCCGACGAGGGCATCACGGTCCGCTTCGGCTCCAAGGTGCCGGGCACCTCGATGGAGATCCGGGACGTGTCCATGGACTTCGCGTACGGCGAGTCGTTCACGGAGTCCAGCCCGGAGGCGTACGAGCGGCTCATCCTGGACGTGCTGCTCGGCGACGCCAACCTCTTCCCGCGCACGGAGGAGGTCGAGCTGTCCTGGGAGATCCTCGATCCGATCGAGGACTACTGGGATAAGCACGGCAGGCCCGCCCAGTACCGGTCGGGCACCTGGGGTCCCGCCGAGGCCGACGAGATGCTCGCACGAGACGGACGGAGCTGGCGCCGGCCATGAAGATAGACCTGACCGACACCACCGCCGGAGAGATCAACAAGGCGCTCGTGCAGGGCCGCCGCGCCATCGGCACACCCGCCGTCGGCATGGTCCTGACCCTCGTCATCGTCACCGACGAGGAGAACGCGTACGACGCGCTGAAGGCCGCCAACGACGCCTCGCGCGAGCACCCGTCGCGCACGCTCGTGGTCATCAAGCGGGTCTCCCGCACCCCGCGGGACCGCACCACCTCCCGGCTGGACGCCGAGGTGCGGGTCGGCGCGGACGCGGGCACCGGCGAGACGGCCGTCCTGCGGCTGTACGGCGAGGTGGTCGACCACGCCGACTCGGTGGTGCTGCCGCTGCTGCTGCCGGACGCCCCGGTCGTGGTGTGGTGGCCGGTGAACGCGCCGCTGGACCCGGCGAACGACCCGCTGGGCGCGCTGGCCCAGCGCCGGGTCACCGACTCCTACGCCGCCGAGCAGCCGGTGCGGGAGCTGTCCGCCCGCGCCGACAGCTACACGCCCGGTGACACCGACCTGTCCTGGACGAGGATCACCCCGTGGCGTTCCATGCTCGCGGCGGCGCTCGACCAGGTCTCCTGCGAGGTCACGGCCGTCGAGGTGGAGGGCGAGGAGTTCAACCCGAGCTGTGAGCTGCTGGCGATGTGGCTCGCGGACCGGCTGGACGTGCCCGTCCGGCGCTCCCTGTCCGCGGGTCCCGGCCTCACGGCGGTCCGCATCGACACCGACTGCGGCCCGATCGTGCTGGACCGCGCGGACGGTTCGCTGGCCACGCTGTCCATCGAGGGCCAGCCGGCCCGCGCGGTGGCGCTCAAGCGGCGGGACACCGCCGAGCTGATCGCAGAGGAGCTGCGCCGGCTGGACCCGGACGACACCTACGCGTCGGCGCTGCGCTACGGCGTGAACCGGCTGAACACGGTTCCGGAACAGGCGGCCGGGGAAGCCGCCGCGCCGACCGCGGAGCCGGTCGCCGAGCCGGAGCCGGTCGAGGAAGCGGTCAAGGCGCCCGCGAAGAAGGCGGCGGCCAGGACCGCCAAGAAGGCACCGGCGAGAAAGGCGACGGCGAAGTGAGCACTCCGCAGCTGGTCGTCCACCGTGACAAGGAGCTGATGGCGCAGGCCGCCGCAGCCCGCCTGATCACGAAGATCGTGGACGCGCAGACCTCCCGGGGCAGCGCGTCCGTGGTCCTCACCGGCGGCCGCAACGGCAACGGCCTGCTGGCCGCGCTGGCCGCGGCGCCCGCCCGGGACGCCATCGACTGGGGCCGGCTCGACCTGTGGTGGGGCGACGAGCGCTATCTGCCCGAGGGCGACCCGGAGCGCAATGTCACCCAGGCCCGCGAGGCGCTGCTGGACGCCGTACCGCTGGCCCCGGAGCGCGTGCACGCCATGCCCGCCTCCGACGGTCCGTACGGTACGGACGTCGAGGCGGCGGCCGAGGCGTACGCGGCCGAACTGGCGAAGGCGGCCGGGCCGGAGAACCACGGTTCCGTGCCCTCCTTCGACGTCCTGATGCTGGGCGTCGGCCCGGACACCCATGTGGCCTCGCTCTTCCCGGAGCTGCCGGCCGTACGGGAGACCGAGCGCACGGTGGTCGGCGTGCACGGCGCGCCCAAGCCCCCGCCGACCCGGATCTCGCTGACGCTTCCGGCGATCCGCGCGGCCCGCGAGGTCTGGCTGCTCGCGGCGGGCGAGGACAAGGCGCAGGCCGCGGCCATCGCCCTGTCGGGCGCGGGCGAGATCCAGGCCCCGGCGGCCGGCGCGTACGGCAGGCAGCGCACGCTGTGGCTGCTGGACGCGGCGGCGGCTTCCCAGCTGCCGAGGTCCCTGTACCCGCCCGCCTCGGCGTGACCGCCTGAGCACCGAACGACTGAGGTCCCCCCTCGATCGAGCTTCACAGTTTCCGCACCGAATGTTCATACAACGGTCAACTTCTGTGTAAGCTCCTGGCGCTGCATCCGCACCAGTGAGGGGGGACCTCATGCGTATACGCTTCACCCTGGCCGCCGTTGCGACGGCCGGCACGCTCGCCGTCGCCGTCGCCGCGCCGGCCCAGGCCACCGAGTACTCCTCCGCCCTGAAGATCAAGGGCGTCCAGTACGACGCGCCGGGCCGCGACTCCAACAGCTGCCGCACCGGCAACACCAGGGACGAGTACCTGACCATCAAGAACTACTCGCGCAGCACGACCGTCAACCTCAAGGGTTACGTCGTGAAGGACGCGGCGGGCAACCGGTTCACGTTCCCGTCGAACCACTACCTCCAGCCCGGCGACTATGTGAAGCTGCGCGGCGGCCGCGGCACCGACTCGGACGCGCACAACGTCGTCTACCGCCAGAACTGCAACTTCCTCTGGAACAACGACAAGGACACCATCTACCTCGTCAAGCCGTCCGGCGCCCACGCGGACACGCACTCCTACACCAAGTCCCGTGACGACCGGGACGGCGACGGCTACATCTCCTTCCACGGCTGACCGGCGGCGGGCCCGGCGGGCCCGGTCATTTGACCGAGCCCGCCATCACGCCCTGGACGAAGTGCCGCTGGAAGGCGAAGAACACCACCACCGGCACGATCAGGGAGAGGAACGCGCCCGGTGCCAGGACGTCGATGTTGCTGCCGAACTGGCGGATCTGGGACTGGAGTTCCACGGTGAGCGGCTGGGCGGAGCTGTCGGCGAAGAGCAGCGCGACCAGCATGTCGTTCCAGACCCACAGGAACTGGAAGATGGCGAGCGAGGCGAGGGCCGGACGGCCCACCGGCAGCACCAGCCGGGTGAAGATGCGCCACTCGCCGCCGCCGTCCATCCGCGCGGCCTCCAGCATCTCCTTCGGGATGTCCGCGAAGTAGTTGCGGAGCAGGAACACCGCGAAGGGGAGCCCGTAGGCCACATGGAAGAGAACGACGCCGGGGATCGTGCCGAACAGGCCGAGCGCGCCGAAGAGTTTGGCCACCGGCAGCAGACCGAGCTGGACCGGCACCACCAGCAGGGCGACCACCAGCAGGAAGAGCGGCTCGCGCAGCGGGAAGTCCAGCCAGGCGAAGGCGTATCCGGCGAGCGCGGCCAGACCCACGACGAGGGCCGTGGCCGGCACCGAGATCAGCACCGTGTTCCAGAAGGCCTGGGTGATACCGGAGTTCTTCAGCAGCGCCGTGTAGTTGTCGAAGGACAGCTGCCCGGGTCCGGCCGTCCACCAGCCGCCCTTGGCGGTGTCCTCGGAGGAGCGCAGGGAGGAGACGAACAGGCCTGCCAGGGGGGTCATCCAGATCAGCCCGACCACCACCAGGAACGCCTGGACCAGCCCGTTGCCCAGGCCGCGCCGGATCGCGTTCATCGCTGACTCCTTCGGAAGCGCCGTACGTTGAAGACCATCGCGGGGACCACGAGGAGCAGCAGGAGCACACCGAGGGCGCTGCCGAGGCCCTGGTTGTCGCCGCCGCCGAACGAGACCAGCCACATCTGGGTGGCCAGCACGGTGGCGTCCTCCTGCACCGGCCCCGGGGCGATGATGTAGACGAGGTCGAAGACCTTCATCACATTGATCACAAGGGTCACGAAGACCACGGTGAGCACGGGCGCGAGCAGCGGGACGGTGATCCGCCGGAAGATCTGCCACTCGTTCGCGCCGTCCATCCGCGCGGCCTCCAGCGCGTCCCGCGGAAGGGTCGACAGACCGGCGCCGATCAGCACCATCGCGAAGCCCGTCCAGATCCACAGGTAGGCGCCGATGATGGCCGGGGTGACCAGGGTCGGGCCGAGCCAGGAGACGCCCTGGTAGGGCTGGGCGAAGTCGGACGCCGGGAGTTTCACCGTGTACCGGCCCGGGTGCAGGCCGGGGAAGCGGAAGGAGCCGTCGGCGGCGGTGGTGGTGCTCGCGGCCGTGCTGCCGTCGCGCACCGCCTGGACCGTCACCCCGGGCAGCCCGCTCTCCTTCGGGTCGACCCTGCCCGGCCGGCCTGCGCCGCCGGGGGTGAAGTCCAGGTAGACGACACCGCGCAGTTCGCCGGGGGGCGCCTTGCGGGCCGCCGCCGGGCGGGCGGGGGCGGCGTTCTTCGGCAGGTCCCTGGGCAGGACGCCGACCAGCGGGAGCGTGACGGTCCGGCCCGGCGCCGCGGTCGTACGGTACGAGCCGTCCGCGTCCCGGGTCAGCAGACCGTCGCGGCCGCGGGCCGTCGGGTAGGCCGGGGTGCCCTGGAAGGCGTCGTGCACGGAGACGACGGCCGCGTTCAGGACGCCCTTGTCCGGGTCCTCGTCGTAGGCGAGCCGGAAGATGATGCCGGCGGCGAGGAAGGACACGGCCATCGGCATGAAGAGCAGCAGCTTGAAGGCGGTGGCCCAGCGGACCTTCTCCACCAGCACGGCCAGCACCAGGCCGAGGAAGGTGAGCAGGGCCGGGGCCACGACCACCCAGATCGTGGTGTTCCGGATGGCCTTCAGGGTCGCCGGGTCACGGAACATCTCCGTGTAGTTGTCGCCGCCGACGAACCGGGTGCCGGAGGCGTCGAAGAAGCTGCGGCCGACGGAGAACAGCACCGGGTAGACGACGAGCGCGCCGAGCAGGAGCAGCGCGGGGAAGACGAAGAGCAGGGCGATCAGCCGGGCGCGCCGCCGGCCGCGGCGCGCGGGCGCCGGGCCGGCGGGGGGGCGCGGGGCCGCCCTCTTTTTTCCCAGTGCTGTGGTGGGCGTTGGGTCTGTCGCTCCATCCCGGTAGGGCTTTGCCGCCATGGAATCCCACCTTGCCGAGGT
>NZ_JBVIJC010000040.1:0-39973 GCF_055581605.1 Streptomyces sp. NPDC031418 | reverse complement strand
AGGAAGTCAAGGAAGGCGACCTGATCGTCGTCCTGGAAGCCATGAAGATGGAACAGCCCCTCAACGCGCACAAGGCCGGCACCGTCAAGGGCCTGTCCGCGGAGATCGGCGCCTCCATCACCTCCGGCGCCGCGATCTGCGAGATCAAGGACTGAGCAAAAGGGCCACACAAATAAGGCCCATATAAACGAGGAGGCCCCCCGGTGGCTACCGGGGGGCCATTCGCCGTGCCACGTCCTAGACGCGGCCGCTCAGCGTCCGTTCCACGTCCTGGCTGTGGTAGTAGGTGCGGCCCTGGCCGCTGCGGCGGCGCCACTTGGACTGGCTCGCGTGCCGGTAGACGCTGCCCGTCGGGATGCCCCACAGGCCGGAGACATCGGCCGCGGTCATCCAGCGCACGGCGCCCGCGGAGGGGGCCTCGGCGGCGACCTCGGGGGCGTGGGCGCGGGGGGTGCCGGCGGTCGCCGCCCCCCGCAGGAGGCGGCTGAGCTGGAGCCACTCATGGCCGTGCCAGCGGTGGGCGGGGCTGTGGCTGCACCGGATCACGGCCGGGATCCGGGGCGCCTGCGGCCGTACGACGGCGGTCAGCTTGCCGGGGCAGTCCTGCTCCACGCAGGTGCCGATCAGCAGCTGCTGGCGCACCTCGGGGTCCACCACCTGGCGGGCGCGGCGGACCAGCCGGGCGATCTCGCAGGAGAACTCGCCCGCGGCCGCGTGCCCGGCGAGCCAGTCGAGGTTCCGGCCGAGGAAGACGGCGAGCGGCAGCACGGCCCGGCGGGGTGCCGGGCGGGCGCCCCGCTCCGCGACCACGGCGCCCGCCCAGGAGCCGAGCACGCCGAGGATCTCGGTGCGCACCTCGGCCGCCTGGTGGTTGAAGGCGGCGCTGGGCAGCGGGCCGCCGGAGGTCTTGGGCCGGGTCGGGTCGGGGTTGCCGCCGTCGAGCCGCCGGCCGCAGGCCTCGTGCAGCGCGGGCAGCCGGGACAGGTCCCGGGAGAGCCGTTGCAGACAGACCTGGCACAGCCGGCGGCCGCCGGACAGCAGCCGGCCGGACTCGCCCGCGGCGCGGCGCCCCGTGCACTCGGCGCCCGGGCAGATGTCGACGGCGACGGCCGTACAGCCGTCCCCGGGTACAGGCGGTACAGGCGAAATCGGTGCGTTCATCACTCGCATCCCCCACTCGTGATTCTCCACAGGGTGTGGAAGCTAGTTCGGCGACTGGCCGGAAAGCAATGCAGTATGGGGTTTCCGGATTTTGTTGACATTGCCTGACGGTTATTTGACATGCGGGCCATTGACTTCCGGGGTCCCGGCGAAGAGGCTGTTGCGTAGATTCGGAGAAGTGGCCGCAGCGGCCGTTGACCCCCATTCACCTGGGGATCCGGTCTGACTTGACGTTTCTCTGTAGGTCGCCTGACGGTCCCTTTTCATTTCTGAGGATCCCTTGACGAACTGGTCGCGATCCTTGAATTCAGGGCATTGAAATGCGGCTGAGGCGGCGAAGAAGATAGTTCCTAAGGTCGCCGAAGTGTCGGTCAGCGCGGCCCGATCAGTTTTTCCGGATCAGACTGGAGAAGGCAGAACACATGACCAAGATCGCAGTTATTCTGGGCAGCACGCGCCCGGGTCGCAGGGGCCAGATGGTGGCGGAGTGGGTGGCCAAGTCCGGCGCCGAGCAGCTGCCGGACGCGGTCTTCGACGTCCTCGACCTGGCGGACTTCGACCTCCCGATCCTGGACGAGCCGCAGCCGCCGGCGTTCGGCCAGTACAGCAAGGACCACACCCGCAAGTGGGCCGACGCCATCACGTCGTACGACGGCTTCGTGTTCGTCACCCCGGAGTACAACCGCTCGATCCCGGGTGTGCTCAAGAACGCGCTCGACTACATCTACGCCGAGTGGAACAACAAGGCGGCCGGCTTCGTGGGCTACGGCCTCCAGGGCGGCGCCCGCGCGATCGAGCACCTGCGGCTCATCCTCTCCGAGCTGAAGGTGGCCACCGTGCGCTCGCAGGTCGGGCTGTCCCTGTTCGGGGACTTCACGATCAGCAACCCGGCCGAGCCGGGCGAGTTCACCCCCGGCCCGCACCAGGCCCAGACGCTCGCCACCATGCTCGGTGAGGTCGTCGAGTGGGCGCAGGCGCTCGAGCCGCTGCGCAAGGACGCGTGAGCCGGGTAGAGGCCAAGCCCGCAGAAACCGACGCGATCACCCCGGCGATCTGGCGACTCGCCGGGGTGATCGCGCTCGGCGCGTTCGCGGGAGGCCTGGACACCTCGCTCATCAACATCGCGCTGGAGACGATCCAGAAGCAGTTCCACACCGGTATCGGGACCGCCCAGTGGATCGCCAGCGGCTATCTGCTGGCGCTCGCCGTGTCCCTGCCGGTGTGTGCCTGGCTCGGCCGGCGGGTCGGTGCGGGCCGGCTGTATCTGTGGGCGCTGGCCGCCTTCACGGTCATCTCGGCGCTGTGCGGACTGGCGCCGAACATCGAGTCGCTGATCGTGCTCCGCGTCTTCCAGGGGCTGACCGCGGGCCTGCTGGTGCCGACCGGTCAGACGATCCTCGGCCAGGCCGTCGGCCCCGGCCGGCTCGGCCGGGTGATGGCCCGGCTCGGTATCGCCGTCACCCTCGCCCCGGCGCTCGGTCCCACGCTCGGCGGCCTGATGCTGCACAACCTGTCCTGGCGCTGGCTGTTCCTGATCAACGTGCCGCTCGGCATCATCGCCATCGCCCTCGGCCGGCGCTATCTGCCGCGCGAGAAGGGCGCGTCGACCACACCGCTGGACTGGGCCGGCTACGGCTATGTCGGCGTGGGTCTGCCGCTGGTCGTGTACTCGCTGACCACCTGGGGCGAGCTGGGCCGCCCGGACGGCGTCCGGGTCCTGCTGCCGCTGGTCATCGGTGTGCTCGGGCTGGCGGTGTTCGTCCGGCACGCGGCCCGCCGCGAGTCCCCGCTGCTCGACATGGGGCTGTTCCGCAACCCCGGCTATGTCGCGGCGTGCGCGGGCTTCGCGTTCAACGGCGCGATGAGCTTCGGCAGCGCGCTGCTGTTCCCGCTCTACTTCCAGCTGCTGCACACCGACGGCGTGGTGGCGACCGGCCTCCAGATGCTGCCGCTGGGGCTCGGCACCGCGCTCACCCTCCCGCTCAGCGGGCGGCTCACCGACAAGTACACCGGCGGCCCGGTCGCGGTGGCCGGCGCGAGCCTGACCGCCCTGGTCACCGCCGCGTTCGCGCTGGCCGACAGCCCGGGCAAGGTGTTCGTCCAGGTCCTGCTGTTCGGGCTGGGCATGGGCACCGGACTGGCCAGCACGCCGATGATGGTCGCCGCGTTCGGCATCGTCCCCCGGGACCGGCTGCCCGACGCCACCGCACAGATCAACATCCTGGTCCGCCTCGGCGGAGCACTGGGCGCCGCGCTGTTCTCGGTGATCGTCGCCCGCGGCCTGTCCTCCGGACCCGAGCACGCCTTCCACACCGCCCTGTGGTGGCAGTTCGGCACGGCCGTCGCCACCCTGCTCGGCACGCTCGGCCTGTGGTGGGCCCTGCGGAAGAACCCGGCACCCACAGCCCATCCTCATCACTGAACTAGGAAGGCCTGAACTGAACATGGATGAGACCGTTTACGACGTGGCCATCCTCGGCTCGGGCATGGCCGGCGGCATGCTCGGGGCCGTGCTCGCCCGCAACGGCGTCAAGGTCCTGCTGATCGACGCCGGGGTGCACCCCCGGTTCGCGGTCGGCGAGTCGACGATCCCCTACACCTCCGTGCTCACGAAGATCATCGCGGAGCGCTACTCGGTGCCCGAGATCGAGCCGATGGCGAGCCACCAGGGGATCGTGGAGAAGATCTCCCCGATGTGCGGCAAGAAGGCCAACTTCGGCTTCGTGTACCACCGCGAGGGCCGGCCGCACGATCCCGAGCAGATCAACCAGATGGTGATCCCGGCCTGGCAGCGCACCGAGAGCCACCTGTTCCGCCAGGACGTCGACGCCTACCTGTTCCACGTCGCGGTCTCCTACGGCGTGGAGCCGCTCAGCGGCACCCGGATCCAGGACATCGACATCGACCCGGCCACCGGCGTCACCCTGCGTTCGGACAAGGGCGCGGAGTTCCGCGCCAAGTACCTGGTGGACGGCAGCGGCTTCCGCTCGCCGGTCGCCGACAAGTTCGGGCTGCGGGACGTCCCGACCCGCGCCCGGCACCACTCGCGCAGCATGTTCACGCACATGGTCGGGGTCACGCCGTTCGACGACGCCGAGGCCGCCCGCGACCACAAGCACCGCAGCCCGTGGCACGAGGGCACGCTGCACCACGTCTTCGACGGCGGCTGGCTGTGGGTCATCCCGTTCGACAACGAGGAGGACTCGCTCAACCCGCTGTGCAGCGTGGGCCTCACCCTGGACGAGCGGGTCTTCCCCAAGACGGACGCCACCGCCCAGGAGGAGTTCGACGACTTCCTGCGCCGCTACCCGGAGATCGCCGAGCAGTTCCGCGGCGCCAAGGCGGTCCGTCCGTGGGTCAGCACCGGCCGGCTCCAGTACTCCGCGCACGACACGGTCGGCGACCGCTTCTGCCTCACCTCGCACGCCGCCGGGTTCATCGACGCGCTGTACTCGCGCGGCCTGACCAACACCCTGGAGGTCGTCAACGCGCTCGCCTGGCGGCTGATCGAGGCGACCAAGGACGACGACTGGTCGACCGAGCGGTTCGCCTTCATCGACCGGCTCCAGCAGGGCCTGTTCGACGTCCACGACGACGTGGTCTACAGCTCCTTCGTCGGCTTCCGCCACTATGACCTGTGGAACGCGGTGCTCCGAGTCTGGGAGGCCACCACGGTGATGCCCACGGTCACCCTGGAGCAGGCCTTCCGGCGCTTCCAGGAGACCCAGGACGACCAGGTCTTCCGGGACCTGGAGCAGCGGCAGCACCCCGGTCTGCCCGACCCGGTCGGCCAGGACATCCACGAGCTGCTGACCTTCGCCCGCCAGACCTGCCAGGCCGTCGAGGCCGGCGAGGTGGACCCGGCGGACGCCGCCGCGGCCATCTTCGCCCGGATCGCCGAGTCGCCCTGCCTGCCCGAGCCGTTCGACCGGGGCAACCCCGACATCAAGTGCTTCGAGGCCACCCCGGAGCTGGTCGCCGCCGCCCAGGAATGGGGCCGTACCCGGGCCCCCGAGCACGTCGGCCGGATCTTCCGATGACACGCGCTCCCGTGACGACGCCCGCCCGGGACGCCGAGACCCGAGGAGTCCCCCCATGCCTCCGATAGATCTGCTGTTCCTGGACATTGTCGTCATCCTGGCCGCCGCCCGAGTCTTCGGTGCGGCGGCCGTCGCGTTGCGGCAGCCCCGCGTGCTCGGGGAGATCGCGGCCGGGATCGCCCTCGGCCCGACCCTCCTCGGCCACCTGGGCGGCGGCGGGCTCTTTCCCGCCACCGTGCTGCCGCCGCTGAAGACGCTGGCCGCCGTCGGCCTGGTCCTGTTCATGTTCGTGGTCGGGATGGAGCTGGACCAGCGGCTCATCCGGGGCCGCGGCCGGGTGGTCACCGGGGTGGCGGTCGGCGCCACCCTGGTGCCGCTCGTCCTCGGCTGCTCCTACGCCCTCTGGCTCGCCCCCCGCTACGCCGTCGGCGGCCACCTGCCCTTCGTGCTGTTCTTCGGGGTGTCGGTGTCCGCCACCGCGTTCCCGGTGCTGGCCCGCATCATCACCGAACGCGGCATGCAGAAGACGCTGATCGGCGGGATCGCCCTCGCCTGCGCCGCGGTCATCGACATCGTGGCGTACGGCCTGCTCGGTCTGGCGGTGGCCCTCAACTCCGCCTCCGGGCACCAGGCCTGGCGGCTGCTGCTGGTACCGGTCTACCTGCTGGTGATGTTCGGCCTGGTACGGCCGCTGCTGCGCCGGGTGACCGAGGCCGCCGAGCCGTTGCCGTACCTGCTGATCGGGCTGTTCGCGTCGGCCTGGGTCACCGAGTGGCTGCAAGTGCACTACATCTTCGGGGCGTTCGTGTTCGGCGCGGTCATGCCGCGCTCCGAGGCGCTGCTCACGCGGCTCACCGAGCGGCTGGAACCGGCCGTCCACCTGATGCTGCCCGTGTTCTTCGCGGTGACCGGGCTGACCGTCGACCTCACCGGGCTGCGCCCGGCGCAGCTCGGCGTCCTCGCCGCCGTACTGGCGATCGCCGTGTTCGGCAAGCTCGGCGGCGGCTATGCCGCGGCCCGGCTGTCCGGCATCCCGCACCGCGGCTCCGCGGTGGTGGCGACGCTGGTCAACGCCCGTGGACTGACCGAGCTGGTGATCCTCTCGGTGGGTCTGGAGCAGGGCCTGCTCGATGTGCGGCTCTACGCGATGCTCCTGGTCATGGCCCTGGTGACCACCGCGATGACCGGGCCGCTGCTCGGCTGGAGCTACCCGGCCGACCAGCTGCGCGAGGACCTCGCGGCGGCGGACCGGGAGCGGCAGGGCGCGGTGGACGGGGCCCGGCGGACCGCCCCCGGCGCCGCCACGGCGGCCCGCCCGGCCGGCACGGCCGCCGCGCCCGGCTCGCCCGGCCCCCGATCTTCCGACGAATCCTTTGGAGGCACTGATGGACGCTGACGTCATCGTCGTGGGAGCCGGGCCTGCGGGCCTGATGCTCGCCGGCGAACTGCGACTGGCCGGAGTCGACACGATCGTGGTCGAACGGCTGCCGGAGCGCACCGGCGAATCGCGCGGACTGGGCTTCACCGCCCGCACGATGGAGGTGTTCGACCAGCGCGGACTGCTGTCCCGCTTCCCGGACATCACCACCAGCAACGTCGGCCACTTCGGCGGACTGCCGGTGGACTTCGCCGTCCTCCAGGGCGCGCACCAGGCCGCCAAGTCGGTGCCCCAGTCGGAGACCGAGGCGGTGCTGGAGTCCTGGGTGACGCAGCTCGGCGCGGACCTGCGCCGCAGCCATGAGCTGGTCTCCCTCACCGACGGCCCCGACGCCGTGGAGGTCGAGGTCAAGGGCCCGGACGGCGCCCAGACGCTGCGCGCCCGCTACCTGGTCGGCTGCGACGGCGGCCGCTCCACCGTGCGCAAGGCGGCCGGCTTCGACTTCCCCGGCACCGCGGCGACCCTGGAGATGTTCCTCGCCGACGTCAAGGGCCTGGACCTGGAACCGTCGATGATCGGGACGACGTACCCCGGCGGCATGGTCATGGTCGGCCCGCTGCCCGGCGGCATCACCCGGCTGATCCTGTGCGAGCGGGGCACCCCGCCGAAGCGCCGCACCACCCCGCCCGGGTACGACGAGGTGGTGGCCGGCTGGAAGCGGGTCACCGGACAGGACATCTCGCACGGCGAGGCGGTGTGGGTCAGCTCCTTCGGCGACGCCACCCGGCAGGCCACCGAGTACCGGCGCGGCCGGGTCTTCCTCGCCGGCGACGCCGCGCACATCCATCTGCCGGCCGGCGGCCAGGGCATGAACACCAGCATCCAGGACGCCGTGAACCTCGGCTGGAAGCTGGCGGCCGTGGTCCGCGGCAAGGCCCCGGAGTCGCTGCTGGACACCTACCACGACGAGCGCCACCCGGTCGGCAAGCGCCTGCTGATGAACACCCAGGCGCAGGGGCTGCTGTTCCTCAGCGGCTCCGAGGTGCAGCCGCTGCGCGATGTGCTGACCGAGCTGATCCAGTACCCGGAGGTCAGCCGCCACCTCGCCGCCATGGTCAGCGGCCTGGAGATCCGGTACGACCTCGACGGCGGCCGGCACCCGCTGCTGGGCCGCCGGATGCCCCGCCTGGAGCTGGCCGGCGAGAACGTCCGCACCAGCAGCACCGAGCTGCTGCACACCGGCCGCGGTGTGCTGCTCGACCTGACCGACAACGCGGTCCTGCGGGGCCGGGCGGCCGGCTGGACCGACCGGGTCGACGTGGTGACGGCCGAGCCGCAGGACCTCGGCGAGGACAGCCCGCTCGTGGGCACCACCGCCGTCCTGGTCCGCCCCGACGGCTATGTCGCCTGGGCCGCGCCCGGCAGCCACAGCGACCTGCCGATGGCGCTGGAGCGGTGGTTCGGCCCGGCGCGCTGAGCCGGACGACGGCGCGAGCCGTGATCAGACGAGGAGAGTCCCCCATGCCGCAGCCCGCCCTGCGCGAGGTCGCACACGAGATCACCGTTTCGGCACCGGCCGCCACGGTCCACCGCCTGCTCGCGGAGGTGGCCGACTGGCCGCTGATCTACCCGCGGATCGTGTACGCCGAGCGGCGCCCGCGCGGCGGTTCCGACGAACATGTGCTCATCTGGGCCGCCGACGACGACGGCACCTTCGAGCACTGGACGTCGGAACGCACCCTCGATCCGGGGCGGCTGCGGATCGACTTCCGCCCGACCGGGATCCAGCCGCCGCTCGCCTCCATGGCGGGCGGCTTCGTCGTGGAGCCCGAGGCCGAGCCCGAGGCCGGATCCGGTTCCGCCGCGCGGCTGCGGCTGCTGCACGCGTTCGCGGTGGTCGGCGACGACCCCGAGGCGACGCGCCGCATCGACGCGGCGGTCGACCGCAACTCCCACAAGGAACTGGGGGAGTTGCGGCGGAACATCGAGCGGGTCGAGGCCGCGGCGGTCCTGTCGTTCACGGAGTCGGCGCGGATCGTCGCCCCGGCGGCGGACGTGTACGACGTCGTACGCGCCGTGGACCGGTGGCCCGGGCGGCTGCCGGGGCTCACCGAGGTCCATGTCACCGGCGGTGAACACGGCCTGGACACGGTCGAGTCGGCACACGCCGGCACGGAGCGGCGCGCCCGCTTCCACCGGCTGTGCCTGCCGCACCGGACGATCGCGCTCCGGCAGATCGCCCCGCCCGCGCCGCTGACGCTGCGCACCGACGTGTGGACCTTCGAGGAGCAGGGAGCGGGCGTGACCGCCTCGGTCCGGCACACCGTCGTGCTGGACCCCGAGGCCGTCACCGGGGCGTACGGCCCGCACGCCACGCTCGCCGACGCCGCCGAGCACATCCGGGCCGGCGTCACCGCGGAGAGCCGGGCGCTGCTGCGGTACGCCAAGGCGTGCACGGAGCTCCGCACGGCCGGGGCGGTGCGGTCATGAACGGGACCACGGAGGTGCGGCGGCGCGGGCTGCTGGCGGTGCTCGCGGGCAACATGCTCATCGACGCGCTGGAGGTGTCCACGCTGGTCGTGGCCATGCCGTCGATCGCGCGGGAGCTGCATCTCGGGCTCACCGCGGTGCAGTGGACGATGAGCGCGTTCGCGCTCGGCTTCGGCGGGCTGCTGCTGTTCGGCACCCGGCTGGTCGAGCTGCTCGGGCGGCGCCGGGTCTATCTGGCCGGGCTGCTGCTGTTCGCCCTCGCCTCACTGGCCGCCGGGATCGCGACCGACCCGGCGCTGCTGGCGGCCACCCGGTTCGTCAAGGGCTTCTGCGTCGCGCTCACCGCGCCGACCGGGCTGGCGATCATCAGCACCTCCTTCGAGGAGGGGCCGGTGCGCGACCGGGCCGTGTCGGTCTACGCCTTCTTCGGGGCCATCGGGTTCACCGCTGGCCTGGTGCTGTCCGGCGTCCTCACCACGGTGAGCTGGCGCTGGGCGCTGGTCTTCCCGGCACCGGCCGTGCTGGTGCTGTTCGTCCTCGGGCTGCGCCTCATCCCCGCCGGGCGGCCCGCCCCGGGCCCGCGGTCCTTCGACGCGGCGGGTGCGGTGACCTTCGCCGGGGCACTGAGCGCGCTGGTCGGGGCGATCGTCGCGACCGGCCCGGCGTGGCGCGGAGCCGCGCTCGTCGCGTTCGCGGTGCTGCTCGGCTCGTTCCTCGCCGTGGAGCGCCGGGCGGCCCGGCCGCTGCTGCGGATGGCCGCGGTGGCGAACGGGCCGCTGATCCGGTCCGCGCTGTGCGGTGCCGCGTTCAACGGTGCCTATCTGGGGCTGCTGTTCCTCGTCACCTTCCAGCTCCAGGACGGCCACCACTGGTCGCCGCTGCGGACCGCGCTCGCGTTCCTTCCGGCGAGCGTGCCGCTGGCGCTGACCTCGCTGTCGGCGGGGCGGATGGTGCGCCGGTTCGGCGGACCCCGGCTGATCGTGGCCGGCACGCTGCTCGCGTTCCTCGGCTATCTGGTCTACCCGCGCGGGCGGCTGCCCGGCGGATACGCCGTCGACGTGCTGCCCACGCTGCTGCTCGTCGGGGCCGGTTTCGTGCTGGCGTTCGCCGCCCTGAACATGCAGGCCGCCTCCGGGGTGCCGGCCGAGCGGCGGCCGATGGCCGGCGCCGCGTTCCAGACCGCGGTCCAGACCGGCGCCGCGGTCGCCGTCTCCACGGTCGCCGTCCTCGCCGCCCGCTCCGGGGTGACGTCCGGCAGCGCCCTGCTCTTCGTCCTCGCGCTGTCGGCCCTCGGCCTGCTCACCGCGCTCACCGGTGTGCTGCCGCGCCCCGGGGTGCTGCGCGCCCGGGTGGCCGAGGCCGGGGGGTACGAGGCCGATGCCTGACCCGACGTGCGCCGCGGGCCGTCGTCCGTGCCGCCCGCTTGGGGGTGGCGTCCGGCGCCGCCCCGTGGTCCGTCCCCGCGCTCACCGGTGTGCTGCCGCGCCCCGCTGTACTCCGCACTCCCGTATCCGATCTCCGGAGGTACGAGCCCGATGCCTGATCTGACCGGCCTGCTCTCCACGGCCCGCACCGCCGCCGGGGTCGCCGCCCGCCACGCGGCCGCCGCCGACACCGACCGCCGGCTCGCCGACGACGTGGTGGAGGCCCTGCTGAACGCCGGGTTCGCCCGCCGTTTCGTGCCCGAGCACCTGGGCGGCGCGCCCGTCGGCTTCACCGAGCTGATGGAGTCCGTGGCCACCGTCGCCGAGGGCTGCGCCTCCGCCGGCTGGGTCGCCTCGCTGATGGCGCAGGGCGCCCGTATCTCCGGCTATCTGCCCGCCGAGGGCCAGGCCGAGGTGTGGGCGAAGGGCGCCGACACCCTGGTGGTCGTCGGGTTCGTCTCGCAGGGCCGGGTGCGCGAGGTGGACGGCGGCTGGGTGCTCTCGGGCACCTGGCCCTATGTCAGCGGGATCGAGTTCTCGCAGTGGGCGCTGGTGCTGGCCGACGCCGACGACGGCCCGCGCTTCTTCGCCGTACCCCGGTCGGAGTACGACTACGACACCTCGTGGTTCACGCTCGGCATGCGGGCCACCGGCAGCCACGCGCTGGCCCTGGACGAGGTCTTCGTCCCGGCCCACCGCTCCTTCCCACGGGACGAGATGTTCCTGGGCAGGCCCTCGGTGTCCCGCGAACCGTTCCACACCGCCCCGCTGTTCGCCGTGAACGGGCTGACCTTCGGCGCCCCGATCCTCGGCGCGGCCCGCGGTGCCCTCGCGGTCGCCGGTGCCGCGCTGCCGCCGCGGGATGCCGCCCGGCTCGGCTACGCACGGGCGGCGGGCGAGATCGAGGCGGCGACCCTGCTGCTCACCCAGGTCGCCGACCGCGCCGACCAGGGCCGGTACGGCGACGCCGAGCTGCGGGCCGCGTCCCGGGACAGCGCCCTCGCCGTGGACCTGCTGGCCGTCGCGGTGGACCGGCTGTTCGCCGAGTCCGGCACCCGCGGCCAGCGCGAGACCCAGCCGCTCAACCGGATCTGGCGCGATGTGCGCGCCGCCGCCGGCCACGGGGCGCTGCGCTTCGAGCCGGCCGCGATGCGGTTCACCGAACCGCTGGTCAGCGCCTGACGCCCGCACCGCCCACTCGACGAAAGACGAAAGGTGTCGCTCATGTCCGTCCCGAGCCCCCACAAGCTCCGCCTGGCGGTGCTCACCGTCTGCGGCAACGACAGCAGGTCCGGCCCGCTGGTCGCCGACTGGTTCGTCCACGAGGCCGAGCAGTACGACGGCTACGAGGTCGACGTGATCGACCTGGCCGCCGCCGAGCTGCCGGTACTGATCACCCGGCCGCCCACCGCGGAGGCACAGCTGCGGCTGGCGTCCGTCACCCCGCGGCTGGCCGCCGCCGACGCGTTCGTGATCATCACCCCCGAGTACAACCGCGCCTACCCGGCCGTGCTCAAGGGCGCCATCGACTGGCACGTGGCCGAGTGGCGGGCCAAGCCGATCGGCTTCGTCTCCTACGGCGGCCGCTCCGGCGGCCTGCGGGCGATCGAGCAGCTCCGGCTGGTCTTCGCCGAGTTGCACGCCGTCACCCTGCGTGACTCGGTCAACTTCATCGACGTATGGGACCAGTTCGGTCCCGACGGCCAGCCCAAGGACGGGCCCGGCTGCGCCGGCGCCGCCAAGGTCATGCTCGACCAGCTGCACTGGTGGGCGACCTCGCTGCGGGAAGCCCGGCTGAACCGTCCCTACCGGGCTGCCTGACCCCCTTTCACCGACGGAGACCCACCGATGCGCGTCCTGATCACGACCATGCCCGCGCCCACCCACCTCACCCCGAACGTGCCGCTCGCCTGGGCGCTGCACAACGCCGGGCACGAGGTGCGGGTGGCGAGCCACCCGAACATGGTCGAGCACATCCACTCGGCCGGGCTGACCGCCGTACCGGTCGGCCGCAACGTGAGCATCCCCGACGCCGTGCACGCCACCGCGGAGGACGAGCGGCTGGAGCGGATCACGGAGGCCCTCGGGCTCACCGAGGCCGAGGCCGACAAGCGCGGCCACATCCGCAACTTCGTGCTCGCCGCCTTCACCCTCTACTACTCGCAGGAGGCCGTGGGCGCCGGCGGCCAGGCCCTGGCCGACGACCTCATCGCCCACGCCCGCTCCTGGCAGCCCGACCTGGTGCTGTGGGACCCGCTGGTGCTGGCCTCGCCGATCGCGGCCCGCGAGGTGGGCGCCGCCCACGCCCGGGTGCTGTGGGGCCTGGACCGGATGGGCTGGCTGCGCAAACGATTCCTCGAGCAGCTCGCCGACCCGGCCTCCGGCCTCGACGAGGACCTGATCCGCCAGGTAATGCAGCCGACCCTCGACCGGCTCGGGCACGAGTTCGACGAGGAGCTGCTGACCGGCCAGTGGACCGTCGACCTGATGCCGCCCCGGCTGGCCGAACCGCTCGGCCTGCGCACCATCCATCTGCGCCGGGTCCCCTACGCCGGACCGGCCACCGTGCCCGACTGGCTGAGCACCCCGCCCGAGCGCCCGCGCATCTGCCTGACCCTCGGCGCCAGCGGCCGCACCTTCTTCCAGGAGAACCACGGGGTGTCGATCGGCGGCCTGCTGGAGATGCTCGGCGAACTCGACGTGGAGGTCGTCGCCACCTTCAACTCCGTCCAGCTGGAGAAGGCCGGCAGCGTCCCCGCCAACGTCCGCACCGTCGACTACATCCCGCTCGGCCAGCTGCTGCCGACCTGCGCCGCGATCATCCACCACGGCGGCGGCGGCACCTACGCGGCCGCCGCCGCGCACAAGGTGCCGCAGATCGTCATCCCCAAGCACTTCGGCGACTTCCTCGACAACGCCCGGTACGTCGCCGAACGCGGCGCCGGTCTCTGCGTCGACCGCGCCACCACCATGGACGACCTGCGCAAGCAGATCCTCCAGGTCATCACCGAGCCGTCGTACCAGGACGGCGCCGCCGACCTGTACGAGGAGGCCCTCGGCACGCCGGGCCCCAACGAGATCGTC
Organism: Streptomyces sp. NPDC031418; assembly: GCF_055581605.1. Classification (NCBI taxonomy): domain Bacteria; kingdom Bacillati; phylum Actinomycetota; class Actinomycetes; order Kitasatosporales; family Streptomycetaceae; genus Streptomyces; species Streptomyces sp. NPDC031418. The sequence continues at coordinate 26,396 of NZ_JBVIJC010000040.1, read as the reverse complement.
CCGGTGCTGGAGCGCCTCACCCGCGAAAACCGCTCCCGGACCGCCGGCCCCCGCTGATCACACCCGAAAGGAGCGCAGCCCATGGCTACGCCCGTAGCAACCCACCCACGTGCCCAGGCCGGTCCGGCGGAGGAGCGGCGCGCGGTCGTCGAGGCCGCCCGTGCCGTCTTCGCCCGCGACGGCTGGCTGCACACCTCCCTGGAGGACGTCGCGACCGCGGCCGGCCTGGACGCCGACGCCGTCGCCCACTACTTCAAGGACAAGGAGCAGCTGCTGCTGTCCGTGCTGCTGGACAGCGCCGCCTCCCTGTCCGCCGCGCTGACGGTGGTCGCCGAGAGCCACCTGGCCGAGATCACCGACCTCGAGCAGGACCTCGTCGCGCTCGGCCTGGACTGGCTGTCGCCGCTGGCCACCTACCCCGAGCACTTCGCCATCGTGCGGCACCTCCAGGCCGAGGCGGCCCGGGTGCCGGCCGGGGTGCTGGAGATGTGGCAGACCGCCGGTCCCCGGCAGGCGCAGCGCGAGCTGGCCCGCCGGCTGGAGCGCGTCGCCGAGCGCGGACTGCTCGACATCCCCGACGCCGACCACGCCGCGGGCCGGTTCGTCCAGCTCGTCGCGGGCGGCGTCGTCGGCCGCTCCTTCCACGGCGCCCTGCCGCTCGCCGAGTACGAGACCGAGCAGCTCGTCCGGGCCGGTGTCGCCGACTTCATCCATCTGTTCCGTCCCGGCGCGGACCGCTGACCCAAGTCATCACGGAAGAGAGAAGACATGCACAGCACCCTGATCGTGGCGCGCATGGACGTCGAGTCCAGCGTCCAGGTGGCCAAGCTGTTCGGCGAGTTCGACCGCACGGACATGCCGCACCGCATGGGCACCCGCCGCCGCCAGCTGTTCGCCTACAAGGGCCTGTACTTCCACTTGCAGGACTTCGACGCGGACAACGGCGGCGAGCTGATCGAGGACGCCAAGTCCGACCCGCGCTTCGTGCAGATCAGCCAGGACCTCAAGCCGTTCATCGAGGCCTACGACCCGGCGACCTGGCGGTCTCCGAAGGACGCCATGGCCACCCGCTTCTACGACTGGTCGGCCGCCGAGTGAGGCCGCCGACCACCAACCCGAAGGGAGGCCACGAACAGTGAGCCGTCGCGTTGTCATCACCGGGGTCGGCGTCCTGGCGCCGGGCGGCATCGGCGTCAAGAACTTCTGGAGCCTGCTCAGCGAAGGCCGTACCGCCACCCGCAGGATCAGCTTCTTCGACCCCTCGCAGTTCCGTTCCCAGGTCGCCGCCGAAGCCGACTTCGACCCCGAGCTGCACGGGCTCACCCCGCAGGAGATCCGCCGCATGGACCGGGCGGCCCAGTTCGGTGTGGTCGCCGCCCGCGAGGCCCTCCAGGACAGCGGCCTGGCCCTGTCCGGGTTCGACCCGCACCGCACCGGCGTCACCATCGGCAGCGCCGTCGGCGCCACCACCGGACTCGACGAGGAGTACCGGGTCGTCAGCGACGACGGCCGGCTGGACCTGGTCGACCACTCCTACGCCCCGCCGCACCTCTACAACTACTTCGTGCCCAGCTCCTTCTCGGCCGAGGTGGCCTGGGCGGTCGGCGCCGAGGGCCCGGCCACCGTGGTCTCCACCGGCTGCACCTCCGGTCTCGACTCCGTCGGCCACGCCGTGGAGCTGATCCGCGAGGGCAGCGCCGACGTCATGATCGCCGGTGCCACGGACGCCCCGATCTCGCCGATCACGATGGCGTGCTTCGACGCGATCAAGGCGACCACCCCGCGCAACGACGACCCCGAGCACGCCTCCCGCCCCTTCGACAACACCCGCAACGGGTTCGTCCTCGGCGAGGGCGCCGCCGTGTTCGTGCTGGAGGAGCTGGACTCCGCCCGCGCCCGCGGAGCGCACATCTACGCCGAGATCGCCGGCTACGCCTCCCGCTGCAACGCCTTCCACATGACGGGCCTGCGCCCCGACGGCCGCGAGATGGCCGAGGCGATCCGGGTCGCGCTGGCCGAGGCCCGGATGAACCCCGAGGCCATCGACTACATCAACGCCCATGGCTCGGGCACCAAGCAGAACGACCGGCACGAGACGGCCGCGTTCAAGCTCAGCCTCGGCGACCACGCGTACCGCACGCCGGTCAGCTCGATCAAGTCGATGGTCGGGCACTCGCTCGGCGCGATCGGCTCCATCGAGATCGCCGCGTCGGTGCTGGCCATGGAGAACAACGTGGTGCCGCCCACCGCGAACCTGCACACCCCCGACCCGGAGTGCGACCTCGACTACGTGCCGCGGGTCGCCCGCGACCACCGCACCGACGCGGTGCTCACCGTCGGCAGCGGCTTCGGCGGGTTCCAGAGCGCGATGGTGCTGGCCCGTCCCGAGAGGAGCGCGGCATGACCGCCAAGGCAGTGATCACGGGCATCGGCGTCGCCACCGCCAACGGCCTCGGCGTGGACGACTTCTGGGCCGCGACCCGCGTCGGCAAGAACGCCATCGGCCCCGTCACCCGCTTCGACGCGTCCTCGTACCCGGCGCGGCTGGCCGGTGAGATCAGCACCTTCGTCGCCGAGGACCACCTGCCCAGCCGGCTGCTGCCGCAGACCGACCGGATGACCCGGCTCGCGCTGGTCGCCGCGGACTGCGCCTTCGAGGACGCCGGGGTGCGGCCCGGGGACATCCCCGAGTTCGACATGGGCGTCGTCACCGCCTCCACCTCCGGCGGCTTCGAGTTCGGCCAGAACGAGCTGAAGAAGCTGTGGAGCCAGGGCAGCCAGTACGTGAGCGCGTACCAGTCGTTCGCCTGGTTCTACGCCGTCAACAGCGGCCAGATCTCCATCCGCAACGGGATGCGCGGCCCGAGCGGCGTCGTCGTCAGCGACCACGCCGGCGGCCTCGACGCCATCGCCCAGGCCCGGCGGCAGATCCGCAAGGGCAGCAAGCTGATCTTCTCCGGCGGCTTCGACGCCTCGATCTGCCCCTGGGGCTGGGTCGCGCAGATCGCCGGCGGCCGGCTGTCCACCCGGACCGACCCGGACCGCGCCTACCTGCCCTTCGACCAGGACGCCAGCGGCTATGTGCCCGGCGAGGGCGGCGCGCTGCTCATCCTGGAGGACGAGCGCACCGCCCGCGAGCGCGAGGCGCCCACGCTGTACGGCGAGATCGCCGGCTACGGCGCCACCTTCGACCCCCGCCCGGACAGCGGACGCGAGCCCGGACTGCGCCGTGCCATCGAGGTGGCCCTGGCGGACGCCAAGGTGGCGCCGGGCGACGTCGACGTCGTCTTCGCCGACGCGGCCGGCACACCCGAGCTGGACCGCGCCGAGGCCGAGGCGATCACCGCGGTCTTCGGCCCCGGGGGCGTCCCGGTCACCGCGCCCAAGACCATGATCGGCCGGCTCTACTCGGGCTCCGCCCCGGTGGACGTGGTCTCCGCGGTGCTGGCCATCCGCGAGGGCATCATCCCGCCCACCGCCAACGTCGAGCTGTCGCCCGAGTACGACATCGACCTCGTCGTCGGCCAGGCCCGGCCCGCGTCCGTGTGCACGGCGCTCGTGCTCGCCCGCGGCTACGGCGGCTTCAACTCCGCCGTCGTGGTCCGCGAGGTCGGCTGACCGCCGGCCCCTGATCTCCCCCATGCGCCCGTCGCCGTCCGGTGGCGGGCTTCGTCATGAGCACCGGTCATCAGCACCGGCCGTCGGCACCAGTCGTCGGCACCGGTGACCGGCACCATCCATCGGCGCGCCGCCCGGCGCGCGGGAAGGACGAACCACCCATGTCCGCACCGACCTTCACCATCGACGACCTCAAGCGCATCCTCCTGGAGGGCGCCGGCGCCGAGGAGGGCGTCGACCTCGACGGCGACATCCTCGACACCGACTTCGAGGAGCTGGGCTACGAGTCGCTGGCCCTGCTGGAGACCGGCGGCCGCATCGAGCGCGAGTACGGCATCTTGCTCGACGACGACATCTTCGCCGACAACCGCACCCCGCGGGCGCTGGTCGCCGCCATCAACGACCAGCTCGCCTCGCTCGTCGCCTCCTGACCCCGCACCACCGCCCGGAGTACGGCCGCCGTCCGCGGGGCACGGCGGCCGTCCCGGCCGGTCACCCCCTCTCATCGCCAGGCCCAACGCCACGCTCATCGCCTCTCTCAACGCGTTTGGAGAACCCACCCATGTCGCAGCAGGACCAGCGGGTCGCGCTCGTCACCGGCGCCACCAGCGGAATCGGGCTCGCCGTCGCCCGCCTTCTGGCCACCCAGAACCACCGTGTGTTCATCGGCGCGCGCAACGCCGACAACGTGGCCGAGACCGTCAAGCAGCTCCAGGACGAGGGCCTGGACGTCGACGGCACCACCCTCGACGTGCGCTCCCCGGAGGACGTCGCCGCCTTCGTGCGCGCCGCCGTCGACCGCTTCGGCACCGTCGACGTCCTGGTCAACAACGCGGGCCGGTCCGGCGGCGGGGTCACCGCCGACATCGCCGACGACCTGTGGCACGACGTCATCGACACCAACCTCAACAGCGTCTTCCGGATGACGAAGGAAGTGCTGAACACCGGCGGCATGCGGGACAAGAAGCGCGGCCGCATCATCAACATCGCCTCCACCGCGGGCAAGCAGGGCGTGGTCCTCGGCGCCCCCTACTCGGCCTCCAAGCACGGCGTCGTCGGTTTCACCAAGGCCCTCGGCAACGAGCTGGCCCCGACCGGCATCACCGTCAACGCCGTCTGCCCCGGCTATGTCGAGACCCCGATGGCCCAGCGCGTCCGCCAGGGCTACGCGGCCGCCTACGACACCACCGAGGACCAGATCCTCCAGAAGTTCCAGTCGAAGATCCCGCTCGGCCGCTACTCCACGCCGGAGGAGGTCGCCGGCCTGGTCGGCTACCTGGCCTCCGACACCGCCGCCTCCATCACCGCGCAGGCCCTCAACGTCTGCGGCGGCCTCGGCAACTTCTGAGCCCACGACCCGCCACCCCAAGGAGAGTTCACGATGACGACCCGTGAGGTCGAGCACGAGATCACCGTCTCGGCACCGGCCGATGCCGTCTACCGGCTCATCGCCGAGGTGCGCAACTGGCCGCGCATCTTCCCGCCCACCATCTACGTCGACCACCTGGAGCAGGACGGCGCCACCGAGCGCATCCGCATCTGGGCCACCGCCAACGGCGAGGCGAAGAACTGGACCTCGCGCCGCGTCCTCGACCCGGAGAACCTGCGCATCGAGTTCCGCCAGGAGGTCTCCACCCCGCCGGTCGCCGCGATGGGCGGCACCTGGATCATCGAGCCGCTGTCCCCGGCCGAGTCCCGGGTCCGGCTGCTGCACGACTACCGCGCCATCGACGACGACCCCGAGGGCCTGGCCTGGATCGACGAGGCCGTGGACCGCAACTCCCGCTCCGAGCTGGCCGCGCTGAAGACCAACGTCGAACTCGCACACGCCGCCGAGGACCTGACGTTCTCCTTCGAGGACACCGTGCACATCGCCGGTGCCGCCAAGGACGTCTACGACTTCATCAACGAGGCCGACCGGTGGTCCGAGCGGCTGCCGCACGTGGCGACCGTACGGCTGACCGAGGACACCCCCGGCCTCCAGACCCTGGAGATGGACACCCGCGCCAAGGACGGCTCGACGCACACCACCAAGTCGTACCGGGTGACCTTCCCGCACCAGAAGATCGCCTACAAACAGATCACCCTGCCGGCGCTGATGACCCTGCACACCGGCTACTGGACGTTCGCCGAGACGGACGACGGCGTCGCCGCCTCCTCGCAGCACACCGTCACCATCAACACGGCGAACATCGAGAAGATCCTCGGTCCGGACGCCACCGTCGAGACCGCGAAGACCTTCGTCCAGGACGCGCTCAGCACCAACAGCCGCGCCACCCTCGGCCACGCCAAGGCCTACGCGGAAGCCCGGGCGGCCTGACCATGGCCCAGGACTGCACCACCACCCAGGTGATCGTGGTCGGCGCGGGGCCGGTCGGGCTGATGCTCGCCTGCGAACTGCGGCTCGGCGGCGCGGACGTCGTGGTCCTGGAGCAGCTCACCACGCCGACCACGGAATCGCGGGCGTCCACCCTGCACGCCCGCACCATGGAGCTCCTCGACAGCCGCGGCCTGCTGGACACCCTGGGGGAGATCCCCGGTGAACCCCGCGGCCACTTCGGCGGGCTGCCGCTGGACCTGACCCTGCCCAGCCCCTGGCCGGGCCAGTGGAAGGTGCCGCAGACCCGGCTGGAGGAGCTGCTGGGCGCCCGCGCCGCCGAGCTGGGCGCCGACGTACGGCGCGGACACCGGCTGACCGCCCTGCGCACCGGTGCTTACGGCGCCGAGGCCGAGGTGGTCGGCCCGGACGGGCGGACCCTGCTCTTCCGCGCCCCGTACCTGGTCGGCTGTGACGGCGAGGACAGCGCCGTCCGCCGGCTCGGCGGCTTCGACTTCCCCGGCACCGACGCCGTCCGCGAGCTGATCCGCGCGGACGTCGACGGCATCGACATCCCGGGCCGGCGCTTCGAGCGCCTGCCGGGCGGACTGGCCATCGCGGCCCGCCGCCCCGACGGCGTCACCCGCGTGATGGTCCACGAGTTCGGCGCCGAACCCCGCCCCGGGCAGCCGGAGTTCGCCGACATCGCGGCCGCCTGGCAGCGGGTCACCGGCGAGGACATCGGCGGCGGCACCCCGCTGTGGGTGAACTCCTTCGGCGACGCGGCACGGCAGGCCACCGCCTACCGCCGCGGACCGCTGCTGCTGGCCGGCGACGCCGCGCACCGGCAGATGCCGATCGGCGGCCAGGCCCTCAACCTCGGTCTCCAGGACGCCGTCAACCTCGGCTGGAAGCTGGCCGCCGAGGTCACCGGCCGCGCCCCCGCGGGCCTGCTGGACAGTTACGACGCCGAGCGGCGCCCGGTGGGCGAGCGCGTCCTCGGCAACATCGCCGCCCAGGCCCGGCTGCTGCTCGGCGGCCCGGAGGTCAACGCCCTGCGCGAGGTGCTGGCCGAGCTGATCCCGATGGAGAACGTCCGCACCCGGCTGGCCGGCATGATCTCCGGCCTCGACATCGTCTACGGCACCGGCGACGGCACCGGACACCGGCTCCCGCCCCGGGACGCCACCGCCGGAGCGCTGCGCACCGCCCGGGGCGCGCTCCTGCTGCCGCCCGGCGACACCGGGCTGCGCGCGGCCGCCGCCCCCTGGGCCGACCGGGTACCGCCCGTGGACGGCGACCCCGGCGACACCGAGGCCCTGCTCGTCCGGCCCGACGGCTATGTCGCCTGGGCCGGCACGGCACCGGAGGAGCTGCGCACCGCCCTGCGCCGCTGGTTCGGCGAGCCGACGGCCCCGGAAACCGGGCCGGCCGGGGCCTTTGCACCCGCCCCCGCACAGCGGAAGACCTCCGCACCCCGGAAGACCTTCGCACACCGGAAGAACTGGAGAACCGACATGGCAAAGCTCACCGGCAAGACGGCGCTGGTCACCGGCGCGAGCCGGGGCATGGGCCGGGCCACGGCGCTGCGGCTGGCGGCCGACGGCGCGCTGGTCGCGGTCCACTACAACAGCGGCCGGGAGGCGGCCGAGGAGGTCGTCGAGCGGATCGAGAAGGACGGCGGCCGCGCCTTCACCGTGCAGGCCCGGCTCGGCGTGGACGGCGACGTCCACGAGCTGTTCCTCGGCCTGGAGGAGGGGCTGCGCGAGCGCACCGGCTCCACCGACCTGGACATCCTGGTCAACAACGCCGGTGTGATGGGCGGGGTGAAGCCCGAGGAGACCACCCCGGAGAAGTTCGACGAGGTGTTCCGGGTCAACGCCCGCGCCCCCTTCTTCCTCGTCCAGCGCGCCCTGAAGAACCTGCGTGACGGCGGCCGGATCATCAGCATCTCCTCCGGCCTGACCCGCTTCGCCAACCCGGACGAGATCGCGTACGCCATGAGCAAGGGCGCGGTCGAGCAGCTGACCCTGCACTTCGCCAAGTACCTGGGCCCGCGCGGCATCACCGTGAACAGCGTCGCCCCCGGCATCACCCGCAACGACAACCCGGTGTTCGGCATCCCCGAGGCCGTCGAGCAGATGGCCGCGATGTCGGCGTTCAACCGGGTCGGCGAGCCGGAGGACATCGCCGACGTGATCGGCTTCCTCGCCTCCGAGGACGCCCGCTGGATCACCGGCGCCTTCATCGACGCCACCGGCGGCACACTCCTCGGCTGACCCGCCCCAAGACGTCGGCGTCACATCCCCCGTCGCGCCGACCCACCGGCCGCCCCCCTTCCCCCTGGGGGCGGCCGGTGCGCCCCGCAAGGGGCGCGGTCGCCCCTCAGGGGCGCGGGGAACTGCGCGACCAGCCACCACGCACCCGCACCCGGCACACCACAAGCACCCCCACCCCGGAAGCCGCCAAAAACACCCCCGCTCCCAAGGACACCGCGATGACCACCACCCCCACCGCCATCCCGACGGAGTCAACCGCACGGCGGCGGTTCCTCGACCGCTACGTCCGCCGGGAGATCGGCCACGTCCTGGGCCTCGCCCCCCACCGCATCGACACCACCGGCCGCACCATGTACAGCCTGGGCATCGGCTCGATCGCCGGCCTGGAACTCCAGTGCCGACTGGAGGCGGGCCTCGGCGTCGCCGTGGACCTCCAGCGCCTGCTGCGGGCCAACAGCGCGGCCGAACTGATCGACTGCCTCACCAAACAGCTCGCCCCGGCCGGCGGCCACGCGCAGTCTGCGGTCACGGCATGACCGCCCCGGCCGCGCCGCCGGCGCCCGCGCCCACGCCGACGCCGTACCGGCGTCCGCGGCCACCGGAGTCCGCCGTTCCGCCCGACCTGCTCGACCTGTGGCTGATCCGCAGCCCCGCCGAAGCCGCCCGGCTCGACCTCTCCGTGCTCGACGCCGCCGAACGCACCCGCGCCGAAAGCTTCCTGCGCCCGGCCGACGGACTGCTGTACGCGGCCGCGCACATCGGCCTGCGCCGGCTGCTGGCCCGGTACACCGGGCAGCCCCCCGAGGAGCTGCGCTTCGCCCGGGAACCGTGCCCGGGCTGCGGGGAGCCGCACGGCCGCCCGATGCTGGCCCGGCCCCCGGGGGACGCGTCACCGCCCCTGCACTTCTCGCTGTCGCACAGCTCCGGCGTCGCCCTCGTCGGCGTGGCGGCCGTACCCGTCGGCGTCGACGTGGAACGGCTGCCCCGGGAGGAGACCGCCGCGATCTGCACGCCCGCCCTGCACCCGGACGAGCGCGCCGAGCTGGAGGCCGCGCCGCCGCACACGCGCCGGGCGGCCTTCGGCCGGCTGTGGACCCGCAAGGAGGCCTACCTCAAGGGGCTCGGCACCGGCCTGAGCCGTGGCCCGGCCCAGGACTACCTGGGTGAGCGCACCGGCGCGCACCCGCCCGGCTGGACCGTGCTCGGCATCCCCTGCTTCCCGACGCACGTCGCCGCCGCAGCCGTACGCCACCCGGCGCCCGCCGAGGCCGGGGTGCGCTGTGTGCCGGGGCCGTGGCTGGACGCCTCGGACAGCTGGCGCACCCCGGACCTGCCCCGCTCGGTCCGGGTGGCCGTGCCCACGGGCCCCGGACGAACGCCGCACGACGAAGGAAAGGACGTGACCGGATGACGACGACAACGACGACTGCGGCGACCGCGACGACCACGACCGTCACCGCCCTCGTCTTCTCCGGCCTGGGCCCGCACCGCGCGGGCGCGGCGGAGCCCCGGCCCGCCCGGGCCGCCGCCTACGAGCGGGCCGCCGACGAACTGCTGGGCATCCCGCTGACCGCGCTGTCCCGGCGCGGCCCGGACCGGCACCTGGCCGATCCGGCGGTCGGCTGCCCGGCCGCCTTCATGGCCGGCCTGGTGGCGCTGGAGGAGCTGCGCGCCCGGGGCGAACAGCCGGACCTCGTCGCCGGGCACAGCCTGGGCGAGTACGCCGCCCTGGTCGCCGCGGACGTGCTGCACTGGCGCGACGCGCTGCTGCTGGTGCGGCTGCACGCCGAGCTGGTGGCCACGGCCGGGGACCGGCTGCCCGGCGGCATGGCCGTGGTCGAGGGACTGGACGCGGCCGAAGTGGCCCGGCTGTGCGCCGGGTCCACGGCGGCCGGGCTCCCCGTGGAGATCGCCTGCGAGAACGGCCCCGGGCACACCGTGGTCTCCGGCACGACCGCCGGACTGGACCGGCTGGTGCGCGCGGCCGGGGCCGCCGGGGCCGCCCGCGTCACCCGGCCGGCGGCCGGCGGCCCGTTCCACTCGCCCCTGCTGCGCGACTACGAGGCCGAGTTCACCCAGGCGCTGGTGGAGACCGACTTCCGCGATCCGCGGATCCCCGTCGTCTCCTGCGTCACCGGCCGGCCGGTCACCACCGCCGCCGAGGCCGTGGTGGGCTTGCGCGCCCTGCTCACCGCGCCCGTGCGGTGGACCGACACCGTGGAGCGGCTGCTCGCCCTCGGCGCCGAACGGTTCGTGGAGGCCGGTCCGGCGCCCGTGCTGGCCGACTCCATCCGCCGTATCGCCCCCGCCGCGGACCTCCGGCAGGCCGGCCGGGCGAGGGCCGCCGCGCTGTCCGCCTGACATCCGTTGAATCCAAGTGGAGGACCTGGAGGTTCCCATGCCCGACGCGACCGATCCACTGCGCGGCCGTATCGAGGAACTGACCGAACGCAAGCGCACCGCCCAGGACGGCCCGGACCCCGCCGCCACCGAGCGCCAGCACGCCAAGGGCAAGCTGACCGCGTACGAGCGGATCGCGCTGCTCCTGGACAAGGGGTCGTTCAACGAGGTGGAGACGCTGCGCCGGCACCGGGCGAGCGGCTTCGGCCTGGAGCACAAGAAGCCCTACGGCGACGGTGTGGTCACCGGCTGGGGCACCGTGCACGGCCGTACGGTCTTCGTCTACGCCCATGACTTCCGGATCTTCGGCGGGGCGCTCGGCGAGGCGCACGCGCAGAAGATCCACAAGATCATGGACCTGGCCGAGGCCGCCGGCGCCCCCCTGGTGTCGCTGAACGACGGCGCGGGCGCCCGGATCCAGGAGGGCGTCACCGCGCTCGCCGGCTACGGCGGCATCTTCCGCCGCAACACCCGGGCGTCCGGGGTGATCCCGCAGATCAGCGTGATGCTCGGCCCGTGCGCGGGCGGCGCCGCCTACAGCCCCGCCCTCACCGACTTCGTCTTCATGGTCCGCGAGACCTCGCAGATGTTCATCACCGGCCCCGACGTGGTCAAGGCCGTCACCGGTGAGGAGATCACCCAGAACGGCCTCGGCGGCGCCGACGTCCACGCGGCCACCTCCGGGGTGGCGCACTTCGCGTACGACGACGAGGAGCAGTGCCTGGAGGACGTGCGCTACCTGCTGTCGCTGCTGCCCTCCAACAACCGCGAACTGGCCCCCGTCGAGCACTCCGGGGACCCGGCGGACCGGCTCAACGACCGGCTGCTGGACCTGGTCCCGGCCGAGCCCGGGCAGTCGTACGACATCCGCGCGGTGATCGAGGAGATCGTCGACGACGGCGAGTACTTCGAGATCCACCCGGCCTGGGCGACCAACCTGGTGTGCGCGCTGACCCGGCTCGACGGCCAGGTCGTCGGCATCCTGGCCAACCAGCCCGCCAGCATGGCCGGCGTCCTCGACATCGAGGCGTCCGAGAAGGGCGCCCGGTTCGTGCAGTTCTGCGACGCCTTCAACATCCCGCTGGTCACCCTGGTGGACGTGCCGGGCTTCCTGCCGGGCGTGGACCAGGAGCACAACGGCATCATCCGGCGCGGCGCCAAGCTGCTGTTCGCCTACTGCAACGCGACCGTGCCGCGGATCTCGCTGGTGCTGCGCAAGGCCTACGGCGGCGCCTACATCGTCATGGACTCGCGCTCGATCGGCGCCGACCTGGCGCTCGCCTGGCCCACCAACGAGATCGCGGTGATGGGCGCCGAGGGCGCCGCCAACGTGGTCTTCCGGCGCGAGATCAACGCCGCCGACGATCCCGAGGCCGTACGGGAGCAGCGCATCAAGGAATACAAGGAAGAGCTGATGCACCCGTACTACGCGGCCGAGCGCGGCCTGGTCGACGACGTGATCGACCCGCGCGAGACCCGCTCGGTGCTCATCCGCTCGCTGCGGATGCTCCGCGCCAAGCACGCGGACCTGCCGTCCCGCAAGCACGGCAACCCCCCGCAGTAGGCACCCCCATCCCGAGGAAACCGACGAGGAACCCACTGTGCAGACATACCGTCAGGTGCTGAGCGTGCGCGGGCTGAAACCCGTGCTGCTGCTCGGCCTGCTGGCCAAGATCCCGGTCGTCGCCATCCCGATCGTCCTGACGCTGCGCGTCACCGTCGGACTCGACCTGAGCTACGCCCAGGCCGGTCTGGTCACCGGCGCCTGGACCGTCGGTGTCGCCATCGGCGCGCCCGTGCAGGGCCGGGTGATCGACCGGCGCGGGCTGCGGCCCCTGTTCGTCGTGGCCACCGTCGGCCAGGCCCTGTTCTGGGGTCTCGCGCCGCTGCTGCCGTACCCGGTGCTGGTGGTCGCGGCCCTGCTGTCCGGGCTGGTCCTGGTGCCCGGCTCCACCCTGGCCCGGCTGGCCATCTCCGGCCTGGTGCCGGAGGAGCAGCAGCACACGGCGTTCGCCGTCGACTCCATCCTCACCAACATCTCCTACATGACGGGCCCCGCCCTCGCGGTCCTCGTCTCCACCCAGCTGTCCACCGGGCAGGCGCTGCTCGGCGTGGGCACCCTGCTGCTGGTCAGCGGCAGCGCCATCGCGCTGCGCAACCCCCCGGTGACCCGCAAGGCCGCTCCCGCCGGGGCCGGGGAGCGGCCCGCGGGCTATCTGACGGCCGGTCTGGTGGCCGCGCTCGCCTGCGTCTTCGTCTCCGGCGCGGTCTCCTCCGGCACCGAACTCGCCATCGTCGGCAGCCTGAAGGACGCCGGACAGGTCGGCTGGACCAGCCCCGTGCTGATCGGCTGCGGCATCTGCTCCATCGTCGGCGGCCTGCTCTACGGCAGCCTGAAGAAGAGCCCGCCGGCCGCCCTGATCCTGCTGCTGATGGGCGTCACCACCGCCCCGCTCGGCCTCGCCCACGGGGCGCTGTGGCTGGGCCTGGCGCTGATCCCGGCCACCCTGCTGTACGCGCCGACCTTCGCCTCCACCGCGGCCGCCGTCAGCAGCCACGCCGACGACTCCGTCCGGGCCACGGTGATGAGCCTGTACTCCGTGGCCATGACCGCCGGCACCGCCCTGGGCAGCCTCGCCGCCGGCCTCGCCCTCGATCACACCGGCCCCGCCGGCGGGTTCGCCACCGTCGGCGGACTGGCCGTGGCGGTGGCCCTGATCACCTGGCCGGTGGCGCGCCGTACGACCGCCCGGTCCGACCGGCCCGCATCCGCCACCAGCACCGAACCCGAGACCGCAGGGAGCCCCCAGTGACCTCCGCACCGCATGTCGTCATCGTCGATTCGTACGCCCCGACCCGGCTGCTCGCCGCCCAGTTCGAGAAGGCCGGAGCCTCCCTGGTGCGCGTGCAGAGCACGGTGGAGGTGCCCGAGGTCTACCGGTCCTCCTTCGACGTCGACAACTACGTCGAGAACATCATCCACCGCGGCGACCTGGCGGAGACGGTCGCCGCGGTGCGCCGCTACCGGCCGGTGGCCGTGGTCGCCGGCGGCGAGATCGGCGTCGAGCTGGCCGACGCGCTCAGCGAGGCGCTCGGCCTGCCCACCAACGGCACCGCCCTCAGCGAGGCCCGCCGCGACAAGTACGTGATGATCGAGACCCTGCGCGCCGCGGGCGTCCCGGCCGCCCGCCAGCTGCTGGTGCGCGACGAGGACGAACTCGTCGCCTGGCACGAGTCGATCGGCGGCCGGGTGGTCCTCAAGCCCGTCCGCAGCGCGGCCGGCGACAACGTCTCCTTCTGCGACACCCCCGAGGAGTCCGTCGCCGCCTACCGGCGCATCCTCGGCGCGCCCAACGTCTTCTCCGAGGTGAACACGGCCGTCGTCGCCCAGGAGTACCTGGCCGGCACCGAGTACATGCTCAACACGGTCAGCCGGGACGGCGTGCACCACGTCTGCGAGATCTGGCGCACCACCCGCATCCTCGCCAACGGCGTGCAGGACCTCAACGACTCCGCCTACCTGACCGCGAGCCGCGGCGACGTCCAGGACCGGCTGGCCGACTACGCGCGGCGCGTCCTGGACGCCCTGGGCATCCGGCACGGCCCGGCGCACGTCGAGATCAAGATGACCAACGCGGGCCCGGTGCTGGTCGAGGTCGGCGCCCGGATCTGCGGCGGCAACCTGCCGTACTACGCCCAGCTCGCGGCCGGCGAGTCCCAGCTCGACTGGAGCGTGGACGCCTACCTCGACCCGGAGCGCTTCCACGCCCGCGCCCACGAGGACTACCAGCGCCAACAGGTGGTGGCCAACGTGGCCCTGGTCTCCCCGGTGGAGGGCGTGCTGCGCGGCTACCGGGACCTGGACGCGATCCGCAACCTGGACAGCTTCAAGGACCTCAGCATCTACGTCCAGCCCGGCGACCGGATCAGCCGCACCGTCGACGACACCACCTACCCGGCGCTGATGTGGCTGATGCACGAGACCGAGGAGGTCGTGCTGCGCGACGCCGGCACCGTCCGCTACCTCGACGGCACCGGCTTCTACGACCTCGAACCCGAGGAGGGCTGATGGCCGCCACCCCGCCGCCGCAGGGGGCACGCACCGGGCGGCACATCGTCGTCGTCAACCGGTGGGCCGAGCACTACGCCGCGTACGAACGCTATGTGGACCACGCGGCCGACCGGGTCACCTATGTGACCACCGAGGTCGGCCGGGCCGCCGTACCCGACGGGGCGGCGGATCTCCGCACCGTCGGCGCCACCGACGACCTCGCCGCGGTCGCCGCGGCCGTCCGCGAGCTGGCCGCCGTCCACGGCGCCCCCGACCATGTCGTCGCCCTCAAGGAGGACGACCTGCTGGTGGGCGCCCGGCTGCGCGAGGAGTGGGGCTGCCCCGGGCCCCGCCCGCAGGACCTGGCCCACTTCCGCGACAAGCACGCCATGGCCGACCGGGTCGCCCGGGCCGGCCTGGCGGTGCCCGCCTTCGCCCTGGTCCGCACCGCCGGGGAGATACGGTCCTTCGGCGCCGCCCACGGCTGGCCGCTGATCGTCAAGCCGCTCGCCGGCAGCTCCAGCGCCGGGGTACGGCGGCTGGACGGCCCCGAGGACCCGGCCCCGGCCGACGGACCGCTCCTCGCCCAGGCCTACGACCCGCGCCCGATCTACCACGTGGACGGCGTGTTCACCGGCGAGGAGCTGGCCGTCGTCCGCGCCTCCCGCTACCTCAACACCTGCCTGGACTTCCGCGGCGGCACGGTGCTCGGCTCGGTGGAGGAGAGCGACCCGGCCCTGCGGTCCGCCATCGCCGACTACAGCGTGCGCGTGCTGCGCGCCCTGTCCACCCGGGCCACCGTGTTCCACCTGGAACTCTTCGTGGACCGGGAGACCGGCGACTGCGCCTTCCTGGAGGTCGGCGCGCGGGCCGGGGGAGCGGAGATCCCGTTCGTCTGGCGCGAACTGCACGGCTACGACCTGGTGGAGACCGCGTTCCGGATCCAGCTGGGCCTGCCGCCCGCCCCCGCACCGGCCGACGCCGGCACCGAGGTCGGCGGCTGGTTGCTCGCCCCGGCCCCGGCCGAACGGCCCTGCCGGATCACCGAGATCACCTCCATGACCGGCCGCACCCCCGGCCCGTACGCCGAGGCGCTGCTGGCCCGCGGGGACGTGCTGCCCGAGGCCGACTCCTACTACGAGCACGTCGGCGGGCGCTTCCGGTTCCGGGGCGCCTCCTCGGCGGCCGTGGAGGAGGCGATCCGGGCCACCGCCGCGGACTTCCGGGTCCGGGCCGTGCCGCACACCGGCGGCCGCAGCAAGGTCGCGGAGCGCGCGCTGATCGCCTCCGTCGACCCGGAGCTGGCGCTCGACCTCACCGTGCTGACCGGGCCAAAGGAGCTGGCCGCGCATCTCGCGGACCGCACCGGCACGGTCGTCCTGCGCCCGGAGTTCTCCGCGGACCGCGGCTCCGCGCTGTTCCACCGCCCGGACGGTCCGCCGGTCCCCGACGCGCAGCTCGCCGAGCTGTGGGAGCGGGGCGGCGCGGTGGTCGCCCACGACTACGTGCCCGGGCGGCCCTACTTCGCCAACGGCACCGTCCGCAGGGGCGAGCTGACGCTGGCCGACTGCTGGGAGTGCTTCGAGATCACCTCGGGCGCCCAGTCGATCCTGACCAGCGTCGCCGACGTGCCCGCCGGCTCCGCCCTGGTCCCGCTGCTGACCCGGCGCCTCCAGAAGGTGGTCGACGTGGCCGGGACGGGGGACGGGCCGGTCCACTTCGAGCTGGTCATCGACGGCTACGACGGCGAGGCCCCGGACGTCCCGGAGTCCGCCCTGTCGATGAAGATCGTCAAGTTCGCCCCGCGGGCCGCGCGCGAGCCGCTGCCGACACTGGCCTCCTGGCTGGTCGAGGCGCCGGACGTGCACGTCGGCGACTACTCGTTCGTGGTGCACCGGCCGGGCCGGCTCGCCCGGATCGAGTTCCTCGACGAGATCCGGTCCCGGCCGTCGTACGCGGGCGACGCGGAGTGCCCCGAGCCGGGCGCGCACGTCTCCCAGGAAGCGGGGGCGGGCGGCGCCTACACGGTGTGGCTGCGCAACCCCGACCGGGCGGAGCTGCTGGCGGACATCGCGTACTTCCAGCAGCTGAACGAGACGGGGATCTTCACGCTGGCGCCGTAGCACCGGGCAGTCGTGGGCGCGGATCCCCTCACCTCCGGGAACCGCGCCCCGGCCCGCCGACCCACGAAGGACTCACCATGCCCGCAACCACTGACACCATCCGCGTCGAGAAGGGCACCCCCACCGACGAGGAACTCGCCGCCCTCGCCCTGGTGCTGATGGCCCGCACCGCGGCCGCACCCGCCACCGGCGACGAACCGCCCGCCCCCACCCCCCGCTGGCAGCCCCCCGGCCACGCGATGGCCCGCAGCTGGCGCCACACCACCCCGGCCGGACAGCCGTGAGCCCGCTCCTCGCCGCCCGCATCGCCTGGGCTGCCATCACCGTGGCCGCGCTGCTCGCGGTCGCCGGCCCCGGCCTGTGACACCGAGTCAGGGAGAAAGAACCGAGTCAGGGAGCACGAGAGACGTGACCATCGCACCGCACCACACCACCGGCCCCGAGGACGTGCTCGTCAGCGACGCCGCCGTCCTGCACGGGCTGACCGACGAACTCGCCGCGCTGCGCCGCGAGGTGCGCCGGCTGACCGACCGCGCCGAGCTGAGCGCGCTGCTCGACCGCTACACGGTCCTGCTGGACACCCAGGACGACCACGGCTTCGACGCGGACTGGCCGGCCACCGTCTTCACCGAGGACGTACGGCTGCACTTCCCCATCGGCACCCACGAGGGCCTCGCCGGGGTCGCCGAGTTCCACTACCACGCCAAGATCCGCTTCGCCCGGACCATCCACCTCAGCGGCAACCACATCGTGCAGCTGGACGGCGACCGGGCGCGGGTGCGCTGCCACATGGTCACCACCCATGTGCACCGGCCCGCCCCGGAGCGGCCCGACCGGATCGGCGCGCTGTTCCAGCTCGGCGGGTTCGGCGTCGGCGAGGCGGTCCGCACCGCCGAGGGCTGGCGGCTGAGCGAGTGGGGCTTCACCGCCACCTGGGCCGACGGGCCGGGTCCGGACGGAACCCCGGTCATGTGAGGACGGCCATGACCGAACCCCTCGCCCCGGAACGGCCCCCCGCCGCCACGGCCCCGGTGGTGCGGGACATCGTCCTCGACGCCGCCGGCGTCCAGCTCTCCGGACTGCTCGCCGAACCGGCCCACCGACCGCCCCGCGCGGTGGTCGTCGCGGTGCACGGCGGCGGGATGCGCGCCGGATACTTCGACAGCCGGGCCCGGCCCGGACTGTCCCTGCTCGTCACCGGCGCCGAACTCGGCTACACCGTGCTCGCCCTGGACCGCCCCGGCTACGGCCTGTCCGCCGAGCGGCTCCCCGAGGGGCAGCCGCTGGCCGCACAGGCCGAGACCCTGCACGCGGCGCTCGACGCCCACGCCCGCGAGCACCCCGTCGGCGCCGGGTTCTTCCTGGTCGGCCACTCCAACGGGGGCAAGCTGGCGCTGGCCGCCGCCGCCCACGAGGACGGCGCCCGGCTGCTCGGCGTGGACGTCTCCGGCGTCGGCACCTGTCTGGCCGTCACCCCCGAACAGCTGCCCGGGATCGCCGGGCACGGCGACTGGCGGCGGCACTGGGGCGCGCTGCGCCTCTACCCGCCGGACGCCTTCCGGCTGGGCCGCGCGCTGGTGTCCCCGATCCCGGCCGCGGAGACCCGGGAGTCCCTGCACTGGCCGGCCCTGTATCCCGCACTGGCCGCTCGCATCCGCGTCCCCGTGCGCTTCACCTTCGCCGAGCAGGAACGCTGGTGGCGCTTCGACGAGGAGGCGGTCGCGGAGCTGCGCCGGCCGCTGGCCGCGCCGCGGGTGTCGGTCGACCGCCAGCCCGACGCCGGCCACAACATCAGCCTCGGCTGGGCGGCCCGCACCTACCACCTGCGCGTCCTGAGCTTCCTGGAGGAGTGCCTCCTGGCCCAGGACGCGGCGCTGCCCTGCCTCGGCGGCGGGCCCGCGCGGCCGGGCCATACGCGCCCGCACCCGGCGCCGGCCCACGGCCCCGCCGGAACACCGACGACGTGACCTAGGAGACCCGTAATGGCTTCGTCCCTCACCACCCCGGTGGCCGCCCCCGCCGCCGACCGGCTCGCGGAGCTGGAGGACCGGCTGCGTGAACTGGAGGACCGGGCCCGGCTGGCCGAACTCGTGGACCGGTTCGTGCACGGGCTGGACTCCGCCGACGCGCCGACCGTGGACCAGTACCGCGAGATCCTCACCGAGGACGTCCGGCTGAACCTCCCCAACGGCACCCACCAGGGCGTCGCCGGCCTGCCCGACTTCTTCGCCGCCCCGCGGGCCCACTGGGCCGGCAACCAGCACTACGCCACCAACAGCGTCATCGATCTCCAGGGCGACCGCGCCTCGGTGCGTGCCAACATCCACGCCGTGCACATCCCGCACGACGCCTCCGCCCCGCTGTTCACCGGCGGCGCCCACTACGACATCCGGGCGACCCGCACCCCGGCCGGCTGGCGGATCGCCGAGCTGACGGTGAGCGTGCTGTGGACCGCGGAGGGAGGGCGCGCATGACGCCCGGCCTCCTCCGGCGCGAGCAGCCCGACGCCCTCCGGCGCGAGCAGCCCGGCGCCCTCCGGCGCGAGCAGCCCGACGCCCTCCGCGGCCAGCAGCCCGCGCCGCCCGTATCCGAGTCCGCGCCGCGGTCCGAACCCGCGACCGAGCGGCCCGCGCTCCTCGCGGGGGAGGAGCGCGACGTCCCCGACCGCCACATCTTCCGCGGCATCGACTGATGCGCCGCCCGGCGTCCGAGAGGAACAAACTGCCATGAAAGCCCTGGTGTTGTCGGGTGGGTCGGGGACCCGCCTGCGGCCCTTCAGCTACTCCATGCCCAAGCAGCTCATCCCCATAGCCAACAAGCCGGTCCTGGAGCACGTCCTGGACAACGTCCGCGCCCTCGGCGTCACGGAGGTCGGCATCATCGTCGGCGACCGGGCCCCGCAGATCGCCGCCGTCATCGGCGACGGCTCCCGGCTGGGCCTGGACGTCACCTACATCCCGCAGGACGAGCCGCTGGGCCTCGCCCACTGCGTCGCGCTGGCCCGGGACTTCCTCGGCGACGACGACTTCGTCATGTACCTGGGCGACAACATGCTGCCCGACGGGGTCGAGGACATCGCCCGCGAGTTCGCCGAGCAGCGGCCCGCCGCGCAGATCGTCGTGCACAAGGTCGCCGACCCGCGCGCCTTCGGCGTCGTCGAGGTCGGCCCGGACGGCTACGTCGAGCGTCTCGTGGAGAAGCCCGAGCAGCCGCGCAGCGACCTCGCCGTGGTCGGCGTCTACTTCTTCACCCCCGCGATCCACCAGGCGGTGGCCGCGATCGAGCCCAGCCCCCGGGGCGAACTGGAGATCACCGACGCCATCCAGTGGCTGGTCTCCCAGGGCGCCCGGGTCGCCGCCAGCGAGTACGGCGGCTACTGGAAGGACACCGGCCGCGCCGACGACGTCCTGGACTGCAACCGCAAGCTCCTGGAGGGCCTCACCCGCAGCGTGCGCGGCGAGGTCGACGACAGCAGCGTCCTGGTCGGACCGGTCGTCGTGGAGGAGGGCGCCCGGGTGGTCGCCTCGCACATCACCGGCCCCGCGATCATCGGCGCCGGCACCCTGGTCGAGCACAGCGACATCGGCCCGGACACCTCCATCGGCCGGGACTGCGTGCTGCGCCGTACCCATCTGGAGTCGTCCATCGCGCTCGACGGCTCCACGGTCACCGAGGTCCGCGGGCTGCACGGCTCGCTGATCGGCCGGATGGCCACCATCGGCCCCGGCGACGGCCGCAGCCCGCACCACCGGCTGGTCGTCGGCGACCACACCCGGATCGAGGTGGCGGCATGAGGATCCTGGTCACCGGCGGCGCCGGCTTCATCGGCTCGCACTACGCCCGCACCCTCCTGGACGGCGGCTACGCCGGCTACGAGGACGCCCGGGTCACCGTCCTGGACAAGATGACCTACGCGGGCAACCGCGACAACCTCCCCGCCCGGCACCCGCGGCTGGACTTCGTGGAGGGCGACATCTGCGACCTGCCGCTGCTGCTGGACCTGCTGCCCGGCCATGACGCCGTGGTGCACTTCGCGGCCGAGTCGCACGTCGACCGCTCGCTGGAGTCGGCCGCCGACTTCGTCCGCACCAATGTCGACGGCACCCAGACCCTGCTGGAGGCCTGCCTGCGCACCGGTGTGCCGCGCGTGGTGCACGTCTCCACGGACGAGGTGTACGGCACGATCGACGAGGGCTCCTGGACCGAGGAGTGGCCGCTGCTGCCCAACTCGCCCTACGCGGCGTCCAAGGCGGCCTCCGACCTGATCGCCCGCGCCTACTGGCGCACCCACGGCGTCGACTTGTCGATCACCCGCTGCTCCAACAACTACGGCCCGTACCAGACGCCCGAGAAGCTCATCCCGCTGTTCGTCACCAACCTGCTGGAGGGCAGGGAGCTGCCGCTGTACGGCGACGGGCGCAATGTGCGCGAGTGGCTGCACGTGGACGACCACTGCCGGGCCATCCAGCTGGTGCTGACCCGCGGCCGGGCCGGCGAGGTCTACAACGTCGGCGGCGGCAACGAGCAGACCAACCGCGAGATCACCGAGCGGCTGCTGGAGCTGTGCGGCGCCGACTGGTCCGCGGTCCGCCATGTGGCCGACCGCAAGGGCCACGACCGGCGCTACTCGCTGGACGAGACCAAGATCCGCGAGGAACTCGGCTACGCCCCCCGGGTCCCGTTCGCCGAGGGCCTCGCCGACACCGTGGCCTGGTACCGCGACAACCCGCAGTGGTGGAAGGCCGCGAAGGACCGGGCGGCCCGGCTGTGACCGGCCGCCGGGTGCTGGTCCTGGGCGCCACCGGGTTCCTGGGCCGGCACATCGCCGACACCTTCGAGGCCGCCGGCGACCGGGTGCTCCGGGTGTCCCGGACGGCGCCCCCCGCCGCGTCGGGGGGCCGGGCCGCGTTCGACCTCACCGCCGCCACCGCCGCCGGGCTGGCCGCGTTCCTCGCGGCCCACCGCCCCGACGTGGTGGTGAACGCGGCCGGCACCGTCTGGCAGGCCGAC
Organism: Streptomyces sp. NPDC031418; assembly: GCF_055581605.1. Taxonomy (NCBI): domain Bacteria; kingdom Bacillati; phylum Actinomycetota; class Actinomycetes; order Kitasatosporales; family Streptomycetaceae; genus Streptomyces; species Streptomyces sp. NPDC031418. Next base: position 4,598 of record NZ_JBVIJC010000040.1, on the reverse strand, counting down.
GAGCAGCGGATGCGCGAACTCAACGACGCGTTCGTACGCCGCCTCGTCACCGTCCTGCCCGAACTGCCCGCCCCGGTACGGCTGGTGCAGCTCGGCAGCGTGCACGAGTACGGCCCCACCCCGGCCGGCGTCCCGCTGACCGAGGACCTGCCGGCCGCACCGGCCGGCACCTACGGCCGTACCAAGCTGGCCGGCACCCGCTGGGTGCTCGACGCAGCACAGGGCGGCCTGGACGCGGTCGTGGTCCGGGTCGCCAACGCCTGCGGGCCCGGCGCCCCGCCGGAGAGCCTGCTGGGCAAGGTCGCCGCCGAACTCGCCCGCCAGGCCGCCGACCCGGCGGCCCCCGGCGAGCTGCGGCTGGCCCCGCTGCGCGCGATGCGCGACTTCGTCGACGTACGCGACGCGGCCGACGCGGTGCTCGCCGCGGCCGGCGCCCCCCGGGGCGTGGCCGCCGGGCTGCTCGTCAACATCGGCCGGGGCGAGGCCGTACCGGTACGGCGGCTGGTGGACCGGATGATCGCGCTCAGCGGACTGCCCGTACGGCTGGTCGAAGAGGCCCCCGCCGACGGCACCCGCTCCACCACCGAGTGGCAGCGCACGGACATCACCCGCGCCCGGCGCCTGCTGGGCTGGCACCCCCGACGCGAGCTGGACGAGTCCCTCCGGGACCTGCTGACCGCCACCCGGCTCGCCCCTGTGTGAAGCACGCACGACGCAAGCACGCACGGCGGAAACGACACACCACCCACTCCGACGCAGGAAGGCGACCATGAGCGTCCACAAGGAACTGGTCCTGGACGAGGTCCGCAAGTACCACCGGGACACCCAGCCCACCGGCGGCTTCGTCCCCGGCACCACCGAGATCTGGCCCTCCGGCGCCGTCCTGGACGAGGAGGACCGGGTGGCGTTGGTCGAGGCGGCCCTGGAGATGCGGATCGCGGCCGGCCGCAGCTCCCGGCTGTTCGAGTCCCGGTTCGCCCGCCGGCTCGGCCGCCGCAAGGCCCATCTGACCAACTCCGGGTCCTCGGCCAACCTGCTCGCGACCACCGCGCTCACCTCGCACCTGCTGGAGGACACCCGGCTGCGCCCCGGCGACGAGGTGATCACGGTCGCGGCCGGGTTCCCCACCACCGTCAACCCGATCCTCCAGAACGGCCTGGTCCCGGTCTTCGTCGACATCGAGCTGGGCACCTACAACACCACCGCGGACCGGGTCGCCGCCGCCATCGGCCCCAAGACCCGGGCGATCATCATCGCGCACGCCCTGGGCAACCCCTTCGAGGTCGCCGAGATCGCCCAGCTCGCCGAGGACCACGACCTGTTCCTCATCGAGGACAACTGCGACGCGGTCGGCTCCACCTACCGCGGGCAGCTGACCGGCACCTTCGGCGACCTCACCACGGTCAGCTTCTACCCGGCCCACCACCTCACCATGGGCGAGGGCGGCTGCGTGCTCACCTCGAACCTGGCGCTGGCCCGCATCGTGGAGTCGCTGCGCGACTGGGGCCGGGACTGCTGGTGCGAGCCCGGCGAGAGCAACAAGTGCCTCAAGCGGTTCAAGTACCAGATGGGCACCCTGCCGGAGGGCTACGACCACAAGTACATCTTCTCCCACGTGGGCTACAACCTGAAGGCGACCGACCTCCAGGCGGCCCTCGGCCTCACCCAGCTCGCCAAGCTGGACGACTTCACCGAGGCCCGCAAGCGCAACTGGCGGCGGCTGCGCGACGGCCTGGACGGCACCCCGCACCTGCTGCTGCCCGAGGCCACGCCGAACAGCGACCCGAGCTGGTTCGGCTTCGTCCTCACCGTCCAGCCGGACGCGCCCTTCTCCCGGGCCGCGCTGGTCGACTTCCTGGAGGACCGCAAGATCGGCACCCGCCGGCTGTTCGCGGGCAACCTCACCCGCCACCCCGCCTACATCGGCACCAACCACCGCGTGGTCGGCGAGCTGACCAACAGCGACATCGTCACCGAGCAGACCTTCTGGATCGGCGTCTACCCTGGCCTGACCGACGAGATGCTCGACTACGTCATCGCCTCCGTGCGCGAGTTCGTGGCGGCCCACTCATGACCGCGCCCACCCTCACGCGCAAGCTGCTCAAGCCCCGCCAGGACACCGCGCTGCCGGCCAGGATCGCCCGCTCCGCGGCCGCCACCACCGGCGCCGGGCTGCGCACCGAGGACTTCGCCGACTGGCTCGACGGGCGCCGCCGCGCCCACCGCTTCCAGGTCGACCGGATCCCCTTCGCCGAGCTGGACGGCTGGCACTTCCAGGACGGCACCGGCGACCTCGTGCACCACACCGGCCGCTTCTTCTCCGTGCACGGCCTGCACGTCCGCACCGCCGGGGACGCCGAGCAGGAGTGGTACCAGCCCACGATCAACCAGCCCGAGGTGGGGATCCTCGGCATCCTGGTCAAGGAGTTCGACGGCGTCCTGCACTTCCTGATGCAGGCCAAGATGGAGCCCGGCAACCCCAACCTGCTCCAGCTGTCGCCGACCGTGCAGGCCACCCGCAGCAACTACACCAAGGTGCACCGGGGCGCCGACGTCCGCTACATCGAGTACTTCACCGACCCGCGCCGCGGCCGCGTCCTCACCGACGCGCTCCAGTCCGAGCACGGCTCCTGGTTCCTGCACAAGAGCAACCGCAACATGATCGTCGAGGCGATCGGGGACGTCGAACCGCACGACGACTTCTGCTGGCTCACCCTCGGCCAGATCGGCGAACTGCTGCACCGGGACAACGTGGTGAACATGGACTCGCGGACCGTGCTGGCCTGCGCGCCCTTCCCCGACCCGGACGGCGGCGCGCTGCACTCGGACACCGAGCTGCTGTCCTGGTTCACCGCCGAACGCTCCCGGCACGACCTGCACGTCCGCCGGGTGCCGCTGGCCGGGCTGCCCGGCTGGCGGCGCGACGAGCACACCATCAGCCACACCGAGGGCCGCTACTTCGACGTCGTGGCCGTCCGGGTGCAGGCGGGCAGCCGCGAGGTCAGCGGCTGGACCCAGCCGCTGTTCGCCCCGGCCGGGACCGGCGTGACCGCGTTCCTGACCCGGACCATCGGCGGGGTGCCGCACGTCCTGGCGCACGCCCGCGTCGAGGGCGGCTTCCTGGACACCGTCGAGCTGGGCCCCACCGTCCAGTACACCCCGGGCAACTACGCCCACCTGGACGCGGCGGACCGCCCGCCCTTCCTCGACCTGGTGCTGAACGCGGACCCGGCCCGGATCCGCTACGACGCCGTGCACGCCGAGGAGGGCGGCCGCTTCCTCGACGCCGTCAGCCGCTACCTGATCGTGGAGGCCGACGCGGACGAGGCACCGCTCGACCCGCCGCCCGGCTACCGCTGGGTCACCCCGGCCCAGCTCACCACGCTCGTCCGGCACGGCCACTACGTCAATGTGCAGGGCCGCACCCTGCTCGCCTGCCTGAACGCGATGAGGACACACACCTGATGCCATCCCTTCGGATCGGCGTGCTCGGCTGCGCGGACATCGCCCGGCGCCGGCTGCTGCCCGCCATGGCGGCCGCCGACGGCATCGAGATCGCCACGATCGCCGGCCGCGACGCGGACCGGGCCCGCACCCTCGCCGAGCAGTACGGCGCCCGGCCCGTGCACGGCTACGCCGCGCTGCTGGAACGGGACGACGTGGACGCGGTGTACGTGCCGCTGCCCGCCGCGCTGCACGCCCGCTGGACCGAGGCCGCGCTGCGCGCCGGCAAGCACGTGCTCGCCGAGAAGCCGCTGAGCACCGACCCGGCGGCCACCGCCGCCCTGCTCGCCCTGGCCCGCCGGTCCGGGCTGGTCCTGGCGGAGAACGTGATGTTCGTCCACCACCCCCAGCACGAGACCGTACGACGCTGGATCGCGGACGGCGTCATCGGCGAGGTCCGCGCCTTCCGCGCGGAGTTCGCGGTGCCCCGGCTGCCCCGGGGCGACATCCGCTACAGCGCCGGCCTCGGCGGCGGCGCCCTGCTGGACACCGGCGTGTACCCGGTCCGGGCCGCGCTGCACTTCCTCGGCGACGAGCTGCGGGTGCTGGGCGCCCGGCTGCACGCCGGCTCCGGCGACGAGGTGGACACCTCCGGTTCGGCGCTGCTCGGCGGCCCGGACGGGGTCGGGGTGCAGCTGACGTTCGGCCTGGACCACGCCTACGGCTCCCGCTACGAGATCTGGGGCAGCGAGGGCCGGCTGACGGTGGACCGGGCCTTCACCCCGCCGGCCGACCACCGGCCGCGGGTGCGCCTGGAGGGCCGGTCCGGTGTCGAGATCAGGGAACTGGAGCCCGCCGACCAGGTCCTGGCGGCGGTCCGTGCCTTCGCGGCCGCCGTCGCCGCCCGCGCCGTACCCGACGAGCGCTGTCTGCGCCAGGCCGAACTCCTCGCGGAGATCCGGCAGACGGCCCGCGACGAGCCGACCGCAGTGTCATGAACCGCAGTGTCATGGAGAACCAGTGGACCGGAATGTGATGAAGAACGAGTCGAAGCCAGTCCGGCGTCTGGACCGGGTGATCATCCGGTTCGCGGGGGACTCGGGTGACGGTATGCAGCTCACCGGTGACCGGTTCACCTCGGAGACCGCTTCTTT
>NZ_JBVIJC010000039.1:0-48072 GCF_055581605.1 Streptomyces sp. NPDC031418 | reverse complement strand
ATTAGTGTGTTCGGAGCCCTTCTCGAGAACCCCCCCCCACCCTCCCCCCCCCCCCCCCCCCCCCCCCCCCACACCCCCCCCCCCCCCCCCCCCCCCCCCCCCCCCCCGCCCCCCGCCGCTGTTCACGCGCTCAACGTGGTGCGGTGACAGCAGGCTCCCCGGCCGGGGTGTCCTCCTGCGCCCGGCGCAGCCCCCGCCTGATCAGCAGGTGGCCCGCCTCGCCGATGAGCAGGCCGACGACGACGATCGCCGCGGACGGCACACCCAGGTAGCGCATGTCCACCACGTGATCGAGCAGGAATCCGCCGATCACCGGGGCGAGGGAGACACCGACGTAGTTCGCGGAGGAACTCAGCGAGATGGACATCTGGGCGACCGCCGGGTTCACCCCGGCGAGCCGGTGCTGGATCGGGACGAGCATCGCCCAGCCACAGGCACCCCACAGCATCACGGCGATGAAGGCGGTCACCAGGTGGCGGCTGGTCCACGGGGTCGTGGCGAAGACGGCGATCGCGATGACGCCGGCCGTGTTGATCACGACGCGGTTGCCGAACTTGTCGGTCAGCCGTCCGGACGTCATGTTTCCGACCACCGCCGCGACACCCCAGGCGAACAGCAACCAGGCCAGCCTCCTGCCGCTGCCGTCCGTGGCGGGCGCGAAGATCTGGCTGACGTAGGTGTACAGGATGAACAGGCCGCTGTAGCCGACCAGGACCAGCAGCAGCGTCAGAGCGATCCGCGGATCGGTGAGCGGCGACAGCCGCTGCTTGAGCGTGGCCGCCGGCGGGCTGGGCACGGAGGGCAGCGCCACGGAGATGGCGATCGCGGCCAGCACGCCGACCGCGGCGACGAAGACCATGGTGCCGCGCCAGTCGGTGAATCCGCTGATCGCGGTGCCGATGGGAGATCCGAGGGCAGTCGCGGCACTCAGGCCGCCGAACAGGATGGACAGGGCCGTGCCCCGCCGCTCCGGCCCGGCGAGCGCGACGACGACTCCGGCCGCGGTGGGAGTGAACATGGCACCGCCGAGCGCGGCCACCACCCGGAAGCCCATGGCCACCTCGAACGTGGGCGCGAGCCCGGTGCCGATGTTGCCCGCGATGAACACCAGCAGGCCGCTGATCAGCAGGAGCCTGCGGGGCACTCGGGCGGCGACGGCCGCCACGACGGGCGAGAGGATCGCGTAGGACAGCGCATACGCCGTGATCAGCTCCGCGCTCGTGGGCACGCCGACGTCCAGGTCCTTGGCCACGCTGGGCAGGATGCCCGCGACCACGAAGCTGTCCGTGCCGATGGCGAACATGCCGATGGCCAGCGTGATGAACCGCAAGATGAGGCCTTTGTCTGACTTTGCCATAAGAGATTCCCCTGGGGACGCGAAGCCGAGGCACCTAACGGTAAAGCATTGAATTCTCCGTTAGACATCATCAGACCTTACGCCATCCTCACGGGAAACCTCAAGTGTTACCGTTACGACATGGACGCTGCCGAAACCTCCACAGCGACGCCGCCGGCGCAGGTGCCGGGCGAGGAACACCACCACGCCCTGGCCCTGGTCAACACGGAGTTCAACCGCCCGAACGGCCCGTACGACGGGCTCCAGGACGGCCACGCAGCGCTCGCCTGGCTGGCCGAGCGCGACATGCCTCTCACCAGGGATGCGCTCAGCGAGCGCGAGACGGGGCGACTGCGCGAGCTGCGCCACTCCCTGAGGGAACTGCTCGACGCGCACGTCAAGGGCGCCCACCCCGATACGGCCGCCCTGTCCACGCTGAACAGCGCGCTCGCGGCGGCCCCGGCCGTGCGCGAGGTGCGCTGGGAGGACTCGGGGGCCGTGGTGGCGACGCGCCATCCGGCCGACGACCCCCTCGGCACGGCCATCACCGCCATCGCCGAGGACGGCGTGGATCTCCTCACCGGCCCGTCGAGCCGGCGCCTGGCCATGTGCGGGGCGCCCGGCTGCACCCGCCTCTTCATCCGCACCCACGGCGCCCGCCGCTGGTGCTCGGACCGCTGCGGCAACCGCGTCCGCGCGGCGCGCCACTATCTCGACCGCTCGGCCCGGCACAAGCGGTCGTCCTGACCGCAGAAAACGGCGAGGGCCCCGACCATCAGGTCGGGGCCCTCGCTTCCGTATCGCTACGGTATGTGTCCGAGGGGGGACTTGAACCCCCACGCCCGATAAAGGGCACTAGCACCTCAAGCTAGCGCGTCTGCCATTCCGCCACCCGGACTAGGTGTCTGCCGCCTTGCGGGGGCTGTTCCCCGCGGCGACATGGACAACAATACCAAGGTTTCGGAGTGCGTTTCACCTGCGTATCCGCGTGCACCGGGCGTGAGGGCGGGTGGCCGTCCGCTCAGGGGCACCGGACGACCTGGCCGGCGTACGACAGGTTCCCGCCGAAGCCGAAGAGCAGCACCGGGTCGCCGCTGGAGAGCGCTCCCTGTTCGAGGAGCTTGGAGAAGGCGAGCGGGATGCTCGCGGCGGAGGTGTTGCCGGACTCGGTGACATCGCGGGCGACGACGGCGTTGACCGCGCCCAGCTTCTGCGCGAGGGGTTCGATGATCCGCAGGTTGGCCTGGTGCAGGACGACCCCGGCGAGATCCTCGGGGGCCACGCCGGACCGCTCGCAGGCGCGGCGGGCGATGGCGGGCAGCTGGGTCGTCGCCCAGCGGTAGACGCTCTGGCCCTCCTGGGCGAACCGCGGCGGCGTGCCCTCGATGCGCACCGCGTGCCCCATCTCCGGCACCGACCCCCACAGCACCGGTCCGATGCCGGGCCGCTCCCCCGGCGGGCAGGCCTCGACGACGGCGGCGCCGGCCCCGTCGCCGACCAGCACACAGGTGGTGCGGTCGGTCCAATCGGTGACCTCGGACATCTTGTCGGCGCCGATGACCAGGGCCCGGGTGGCGGCGCCCGCCCGGACGGTGTGGTCGGCGGTGGCCAGCGCATGGGTGAATCCGGCGCACACGACGTTGACGTCCATCGCGGCGGGCTGCGGGATGCCGAGCCGGGCGGCGACCCGGGCGGCGGTGTTCGGCGAGCGGTCGATCGCCGTGGAGGTGGCGACGAGGACCAGGTCGACGTCGGCGGGGGTGAGGCCGGCCGCGGCGAGCGCCTTGGCGGCGGCATGGGCGGCCAGCTCGTCCACCGGCTCGTCGGGGCCGGCGATGTGCCGGGTGCGGATGCCCACCCGGCTGCGGATCCACTCGTCGCTCGTGTCGACCATGCCGGCCAGGTCCTCGTTGGTGAGCACCTTGGCGGGCTGGTAGTGACCGATGGCGGCGATGCGCGAGCCGTTCATGTCGGGGATCCCCCTCGTGGCCGTGGGTAGCGGGATCCACCAGTCTGTTCAGTGACTCACCGGTACGACGGCAGGTGAAGCCACAGGAATCGGGCGTCGGGATTGTCGGCTCCCGTCAGACACTCGGACATCCGTGCACCGGGGCACCCGGGGCGGGCTGCGCCCGGCCTCGCGGGTGCAGGACAATGTGTGCTGCTGCCAGCACACAGAGAACCGGGGCTGATCGGAACATGGGACGGGTCACGGAACGCCGCAGGGTCCTCCGCATCCGGGACGGGGCGGTCTCCTCCCGCGCGGACACGCTCGTCGCCGAGGAGCCGCTGGAGATCCGGCTGAACGGCAAGCCGCTCGCGATCACCATGCGGACGCCGGGTGACGACTTCGCGCTGGCCGCGGGGTTCCTGGTGAGCGAGGGCGTGCTGGCGACCGCGGCCGACCTCCAGAACATCGTCTACTGCGCGGGAGCGACCGCCGACGGGTCGAACACCTACAACGTGGTCGACGTCCGGACCGCCCCGGACGTGGTCCTGCCCGAGGTCACGCTGGAGCGCAACGTCTACACCACCTCCTCCTGCGGGCTGTGCGGCAAGGCGAGCCTGGACGCCGTACGGACCACCGCGCGCTGGCCGATCGCCGACACTCCCCCGGTGCGGGTCACCCCGGAGCTGCTGGCGGGCCTTCCGGACCGGTTGCGGGCGGCGCAGCGGGTCTTCGACCGGACCGGCGGTCTGCACGCGGCGGCCCTGTTCACCGAGGACGGGGAGCTGGTGGACGTACGGGAGGACGTGGGCCGGCACAACGCGGTCGACAAGCTGGTCGGCCGGGCTCTGCAAGACGGCGGTCTGCCGCTGTCCCGGACGCTGCTCCTGGTCTCCGGCCGGGCCTCCTTCGAGCTGGCGCAGAAGGCGGTGATGGCGGGGATCCCGCTGCTGGCGGCGGTGTCGGCGCCGTCGTCGCTGGCGGTGGACCTGGCGGCGGAGACCGGGCTGACGCTGGTGGGCTTTCTGCGGGGCGGGTCGATGAACGTGTACGCGGGCGAGGACCGTATCGCGCTGGAGGAGCACGCCGCCTCCGAGTGAGGGCGGCCCTCAGCCCTGCGTCTCGTCCGCTCCGGCCGCCGCCGCGGCCGCAGCCTCGGCGAACGCGGTGACCAGGGGTGAGGGGCGGCCGGCCGCCCAGGCGAGCAGGATCCGGTCGGGCTCGGCGTCGAGGACGGGGACGTAGGCGACGTCCGGGCGGGAGTACTGCTCGGCGACCGAGCGGGGGACGAGGGTGATGGCGGTGCCCGTCGCGATGCACTCGAACTTCTCCTCGACGGTCCGCAGCGGCAGGTCGTCCGGCCCCGGCGTGCGGTAGCTGAGCCAGGTCTCGTCGGCGAGGTCGGCGAGGGTGAGTTCCGGCTTTCCGGCGAAGCGGTGGGCGGCCGGCAGCATCACCACGCGCGGCTCGGTGTAGAGGGGCCGCAGTTCGAGGCCGTCCTCGCGGAGCGGGGCGCGTACGTAGGCGATGTCGACGGTGCCGTCGAGGACGGACGGTTCCTGGTCGTCCCATTCCAGGCGGCGGGCCCGGGTGTCGACGTCCGGGTGGGCGGCCCGGAAGGCGCGCAGGGCCGGGGTGACGACGATGCCGGCGCGGAAGCCGATGACGAGCCGCCGGCGCCCGCCCGCGGCACGCCGCACCCTGCGCTGCGCCCCCTCGGCGGCGACGAGCAAGTGCCGTGCCTCCGCGAGGAGTTGGTCTCCCGCGTCGGTCAGGGTCACACCGTGGCTGTCGCGGACGAACAGCTCGGCGCCCAACTCCTTCTCGAAGGCGCGGATCTGACGGCTGAGCACCGGCTGGGCGATGTGCAGCCGCTCGGCGGCCCGCCCGAAGTGCAGCAGTTCCGCCACGGCGGTGAAGTAGCGCAGCTTGCGCAGGTCCAGGTCCATGGCTGCTTCCCCGTGGGGTCGTACCGGCGGTGATGCCCTCAGGGTATCGCCGTGGCCGGAAGAGGTCTTGGACGACAGCACGCCCGTGGCCACAGGCTGGAGCGGCAGCCGGGAACCCGGCGGCGAGAACCAACGACGGGCAGGAGAACCGGTCATGGGGTTGCGGGGACAGCGTGTGGTCGTCATCGGCGGTACGTCGGGCATCGGGCTGGCGGTCGCCGAGGGCGCGGGACGGGAGGGCGCCGAGGTGGTCGTCGTCTCGCGCCGGCAGGAGAGTGTGGACGCGGCGCTGAAGCAGCTGCCGGAGGGCACCGAGGGACACGTGCTGGATGTGACGGACGAGGACGCGATCCGCGCGTTCTTCGCCCGGATCGGCGCGTTCGACCACCTGGTCTGTACGGCGGGTGAGCCGCTGCTGCTGGGCGGTGCGGCGGAGACGGACCTCGGGGAGGCCCGGCGGTTCCTCGACACGCGGCTGTGGGGTGCGTACGCGCTGGCGAAGCACGGCGCCGGGTCGGTGCGCGCGGGCGGTTCGGTGGTGCTCACGACCGGCACGGCGGGACGCCGGCCGGCCCCGGGCACGTCGGTGCTGGCGGCGCTGTGCGGGGCGGTGGAGTCGCTGACCCGGGCGCTGGCGCTGGAGCTGGCGCCGGTGCGGGTGAACGCGGTGGCGCCCGGCATGGTGCGCACCGAGCTGTGGCGCGAGCTGCCGGAGGAGCAGCGCGAGGGGCTGTACCGCGCTTCCGCCGAGTCGCTGCCGGTGGGCCGGGTCGGCGAGCCGGCGGACGTGGCGGAGGCGTACCTGTACCTGATGCGGGGTGCCTACAGCACCGGCTCGGTGGTGGTCGCGGACGGCGGCGGAACCCTGGTCTGACAGCAGCCCCCGGCCGCCGTACCCGCCCCGCGGTGCGGCGGCCACTGCGCTGAGCCCCGGGGGGACCGAGCGCCGCACCCACCCCGGAGAGCGCCGGCCGCCGCAGGAACCCCGAGGACGCCGGCGGCCGGGGCAATCGGCTACCCCCTGGGGGCGCGGGCCACCGCACCCAGCCCGGGGAGACCGGCGCCCTCGCCCAACCCGGGGAAGAACCGACCGCCACACCCACCCGGCGGGCCACCGGACACCGCCCCAGCCCCGGGGGGACCGACCGCCTCACCCACACCGCAGGATGCCGACCGCCGCGCCCAGCCCGGAGGGACCGGCTGCCGCACCCGCGGGTCGGCCGCCGCGCACAGCGCCGGATGCCGGCCGTCGCACCCGCCCGCGCGGCACCGCCACCCCACTGCACCCCAGGGAGCACCGACCCCGGCAGCGTCAGTCGCGCGCCAGGCGCAGTCGGTCCGCGGTGGTGACCGTGCCGAGGCGGGGGAAGTCGAGCCGTACCGAGGCCTCGTGTTCGGCGGCTGTGAGGGCGGTCAGGGCGTCCTCCGCGAAGACGAGGTCGTAGCCGTGGTCGGCGGCGGCGCGGGCGGTGGACTCGACGCCGAGGTTGGTGGCGATGCCGCCGAGCACCAGGGTGGTGACGCCCCGTTCCCGCAGCGCCGCGTCGAGCCCGGTGTCGTGGAACGCGCCGACGGTCCGCTTGACCACTTCGAGGTCGCCGTCCTGGCGCAGGCCCGGCACCAGACCGCTGCCGGGCGGCTGTTCCGGGACGCCGGGGCGTTCGACCCGGACGAGGACGACGAGCGCGCCGGCGGAGCGGAAGGAGGCCGCCAGCTCCTCGGCGACCGCGAGGACTTCGGCACCTTTGCGGGGTTCCAGCGGGAGCGCGACGATGCGTTCCATCAGGTCGACGAGGACGAGGGCGGTGCGCTGCGGGTCCAGTACGTGAGCTGCGGTCATGACGGAACGTTAGCCGCCGTCAGCCGTCCGCACCGGAAATGCGGGTCAACAGGCCCATGAACTGCTCGCGTTCGGCCGCCGACAGCGGGGCGAGGAGCGCGTCGTTGGCCGCGCGGGCCGCCCGCTCGCAGCGGTCGAGGAGGCGCGCGCCCTCGTCGGTGAGGGAGACCGCGTTCTTGCGCCGGTCGCGCGGGTCGGGGGCGCGCAGCACGAGGCCGGCGGACTGGAGGTCGTTGAGGATGCCGACCAGGTCCTTGGGGTCGAGTCCGATGCCGCGGCCGAGGTCGGCCTGGGCGACCGGGCCGAGGTCGCGGACGGCGGAGAGGGTCACGTGGTGCCACATCTTCATGCCCTCGGCGGCGAGGGCGTCGGCGACCAGGGCGCGGCCGCGGGCGGCGGCCCTGCCCAGCAGCCAGCTGGGCAGGGAGCGGATCGCGGGCAGGGGTGCTTCGGCCATGCCGGAAGCCTATCGAAGAATCGTTGGACTTCCCCATGAACTCCCGTTACCGTTGGGATTCCCAACGAATTTCGTGGGTGTTCCCAACGAATGTGAGGTGTCGGCCATGCGCCGTGTCCGGTACGAGTCCACCGGCGGCCCGCTCTTCACGGAGGAGGTCCCGGTCCCCGAGCCCGGCCCCGGCGAGTTGCTGGTGCGCTGCGCGGCGATCGGGGTCACCCTGCCCGTGGTCCGCAAGGTCACCGAGTCCGCCGAGCCCATCCCGCTGGGCGGCGAACTGGCCGGCGAGGTGGTCGCGGTGGGCGCGGGGGTGGCCCGGTTCACCGTGGGCGACCGGGTGACCGGGCTGTGCTTCGGGCACGGCTACGCCGACTTCGCCGTCCTGCACGAGGCCATGGCCTCCCCGGTCCCCGACGGGGCCGGCGCCGTCGACGCGGTGGCGCTCGTGCGCAGCGGGCTGGTCGCGTACGGCGCGCTGGAGTCGGCGCGCCCCGCCCCCGGCGAGTCGGTGCTGGTCACGGCGGCCGCCAGCGGGGTCGGGCATCTCGCGGTGCAGCTGGCGCGGGCGAAGGGCGCGGGCCGGGTGGTGGGCGCGGTGTCCGATCCGGCGAAGACGGATTTCGTGCGCTCGCTGGGCGCGGACGACTGCGTACGGTACGGCGACGACAGCTGGGGGGAGCCGGTGGACTGCGTCCTGGACGCGGTCGGCGGCGAGCTGCTCGCCCCCGCCCTCGCCGCCCTCGCCCCGCACGGCCGGCTGGTCGCCTACAGCTCGGGCGGCGGCACGATCCGGGCGTACGACCTGCTGGTGGGCGCCAAGTCGGTGATCGGCTTCCAGATGGCGCTCATCGCCCGCGGCCGGCCGGAGCTGTACGAGCAGTGGCGCCAGGAGCTGTGGCGGATGTTCACCGAGGGCGCCCTGAAGCCCGTCGTACACGCCGAGTTCGCGCTGGAGGACGCGGCGAGGGCGCACGCGGTGATCGAGGCACGGGCCAACCTCGGCAAGGTCGTACTGCGCCCGTGAGAGCCGCCTTCGATGAGGCGGGCACTCACCGACGACGAGCCGGCCGACCGGCAGGTGCTGGGCTCAGCGCAGGACACCGTTGTGCGGCTGCCCCTGGACCGGGTGGGCGACCGAGCCCCCCGGGGCCTGCCGGGGCTCCTCCTCCGGGTCGCGGGCCCGCCGCTTGGCGATCACCGCGCACACCATCAGCTGCATCTGGTGGAAGAGCATCAGCGGCAGTACGGCCAGGGAGGCATGGGCGCCGAACAGCACGCTCGCCATGGGCAGCCCGGAGGCGAGGGACTTCTTCGAGCCGGCGAACTGGATGGCGATCCGGTCCGCCCGGCCGAAGCCGAGCGCCTTGCCGCCGTACCAGGTCAGCAGGAGCATCACGGCCAGCAGGACGGCCTCGACGGCGAGCAGCGCGCCGAGCCGGCCGGGGCTGATCCGGTGCCAGATGCCGCGGGTCATGCCCTCGCTGAAGGCGGTGTACACGACCAGCAGGATCGAACCGCGGTCGACCAGTCCGAGGACCTTCTTGTGCCGGGTGACGAAGCCGCCGATCCAGCGGCGCAGCAGCTGCCCGGCCAGGAACGGCACCAGCAGTTGCAGCACGATCTTGAGCAGCGAGTCGGCGGAGAACCCGCCGCCGCTGTTGCCGAGCAGTCCGGCGGCCAGCAGCGGGGTGAGGACGATGCCGACGAGGGAGGAGAAGGAGCCCGCGCAGATCGCCGCGGGCACGTTTCCCCGGGCGATGGAGGTGAAGGCGATGGACGACTGGATCGTGGACGGGACCAGCGTCAGGAAGAGCAGGCCCTGGTAGAGCGGCTGGGTCAGCAGCATGGGCACCAGGGCGCGCGCCGCCAGCCCGAGCGCCGGGAAGACGAGGAAGGTGCAGGCCAGCACGGTGAGGTGGAGCCGCCAGTGACGCAGTCCGTCGAGCGCCTCCCGGGTGGACAGCCGGGCGCCGTAGAGGAAGAAGAGGAAGGCGATCGCGGCCGTGGAAGCGCCGGAGGCCACATCGGCGGCGGTGCCCTGGGCGGGCAGCAGCGCGGCCAGCCCCACGGTCCCGAGAAGCAGCACGATGTACGGGTCGATCGGCAGCCGACTCGGCCAGCGCAGGCGTTTCACGGTGCTCCGTTCGCTCAGATGTGATGTTCCGTCTCCGGGCCCACCAGGGCCACTTTCCATCGTCTCCTTCCGCCGACCGATCGGGAAACCTGCATACCACTCTGACTGTCATCACGCATCGCGATGACCGCGCTAGTCTGGTCCGGTGTACGACCCCACCCAGCTCCGCACCTTCCTCGCGGTCGCCCAGACGCTGAGCTTCACCCAGGCCGCGCGGCGGCTCGGGGTGCGCCAGTCCACGGTCAGCCAGCATGTGCGGCGGCTGGAGGACGCGGCCGGCCGGCAGCTGTTCTCGCGGGACACCCATTCGGTGGAGCTGACCGAGGACGGCGAGGCGATGCTCGGCTTCGCACGCCGGCTCCTGGAGGTGCACGAGCAGGCGACGGCGTTCTTCTCCGGCACCCGGGTGCGGGGCCGGCTGCGGTTCGGCGCCTCGGAGGACTTCGTGCTCACCCGGCTGCCGGAGATCCTGGAAAGCTTCCGCTACGACCATCCGGAGGTCGACCTCGAGCTGACGGTCGAGCTGTCCGGCACCCTCTACGAGCGGCTGGCCGCCGGAAAGCTGGACCTGGTGCTGGCCAAGCGGCGCCCCGAGGACCCGCGCGGCGCGCTGGTCTGGCGGGACGACCTGGTGTGGATCGGCGCCGAGCGGCTGCGGCTGGACCCGGACCGGCCGGTGCCGCTGATCGTCTATCCGCCGCCGGGCATCACCCGGGCCCGGGCGCTGGAGACGCTGGAGGGCGAGGGCCGGGAGTGGCGGATCGTCTGCACCAGCGGCAGCCTCAACGGGCTGATCGCCGCGGCCCGGGCCGGGCTCGGGGTGATGGCCCACGCCCGGCGGCTGATCCCTCCGGGCCTGTTCCGGCTGCCGGACCGGGCCGGGCTGCCGGAGCTGGGCAAGGTCGACTTCGTCCTGGTCCACGGCCGCCACCGGGGCCCTGCGGACAGCCCCGCGAACGCCCTCGCGGCAGCGATCCTGGCAGGCGGCGAACGCCTGCGCCGCCGAAGCAGTTGAGCGAGCGCGACCAGCGGGACACCGGCACACCGGCAAGTGCGTGCGGCCGTACCAGGGCGCCGGAGCCATACGGCAGAGTCCGACGCACCGGAGAAGCCTCATGGTCAGGCCGACGCGGAGTACTGCAACCCCGGGCCGGCATCAGCGGGGTATCGGGTACGTCAGCTGTTTGACCCGGCGCAGGAACGGTGTCGTCTCCACGTGCTGGACTCCCTCCAGCCGGCCGAGGGGGCCGCTGAGGTAGGCGTACAGGCCCGCCGTGCTGCGGGTCAGCGCGGTGACGACCAGGTTGGACGGGCCGGCCGTGGCCGAGACCCAGGCGGTCTCCGCGTGGGTGGCCAGGGCCTGGCCGACGGAGTGCAGCGCGGCGGGGGCGGCGGTGATCCAGAGCGTGGCGACGACGGGATGGCCGAGGTTCTCGGTCTGGTACTCGACGTCGATGTACACCGCTCCGGAGGCGCGGAGCGTGGCCAGCCGGCGTCTGACCGAGGACTCCGAGCGGCCCGTGGCGCGCTGGAGCTCGGGGTAGCCGGCCCGGCCGTCGCGCTCCAGCACGGCCAGCAGGGGTTCGTCCTCGGGTTCGATCCGGGGCGGCCCGGGGTCGGGGTCGACAGCGGGGCGCAGCGCGGCGATCTGCTCGTCGGTGAGCGCGTTCAGCTTGCGGATCCAGCCCTCCGCACCACCGCCGTAGAACCGGTGCAGCAGCTGATGGGCGCGGATCTCGACCACGCTGGGGGTGCGGGGCAGCCTGCCGAGCAGCAGCTCGTCGTGGTCGCCGGGGGTGCGCGGGCGGGTCAGGCACAGCACCTCGGTGCCGCCCGAGGCCAGGCCGATCCAGTAGGTGTCGGGGCGCCGGGCCAGGGCCTCGGCGATGGCCGCGGCGCTGTCCGGGGCGCAGCGGATCCGCAGCATCCACTGGTCCTGGCCGAGCCGGTAGGCGTCCCGCATGGCCACGACCCGCAGACCGGCCTCGGCGGCGAGGCGCCGGTAGCGGCGCGCGACGGTCTGGTCGGACACGCCGAGTACGGCGGCGATGCGGCTGAAGGGGGCGCGTGCGTCGATCTCCAGCGCGGACAGCAGCTGGATGTCGAGCTGGTCGAAGGTGTCGGATTCCATTTTCGGCACGGGTTCTCCTGTCGGGTTCCGTCGGATCCGCCTGGTCGAGCCGTCCGATCAGCCGCTGTGGGGCCATCGTACGGAGCAATGGGCGATCGGCCCAGGAGTCGGCAGGGAGTGGGGACATGCGGAGATGGGGGACGCTCACGGCCGTGTGCCTGGGCACGTTCATGTTGTTGCTGGACGTGACGATCGTGGTGGTGGCGCTGCCGGACATGGCCGGCTCGCTGCACGCCTCGCTCGGCGATCTCCAGTGGGTGGTGGACGGGTACGCGCTGGCGCTGGCCGCGCTGCTGCTCGGCGCGGGCGCGGCCGCCGATCTGCTGGGGCGCCGCCGGGTGCATGTGGCGGGTGTCGTGCTGTTCGCGGTGGCCTCGCTGCTGTGCGGGCTGGCCTCCGGGCCGGAGCTGCTGGTGGCGGCCCGGGCCTTGCAGGGGGTGGGCGCCGCGGCGATGTTCGCGACCACCCTGCCGCTGCTGGGCTCGGTCTACCAGGGCAGGCAGCGATCGGCGGCGCTCGGTGTGTGGGGCGCGGTGAGCGGTGGCGCCGCGGCGATCGGCCCGGTGCTGGGCGGTCTGATCACGGAGGGCCCCGGCTGGCGGTGGATCTTCTTCGTGAACCTGCCGGTGAGCGTGGTCGAGGTCTGGCTGACGCTGCGGGCGGTGCCGGAGTCCCGGGGGCCGCGCGGTATGCGGGTGGACTGGGCGGGCATGGTGTCCTTCGCCGGTTTCGGGGGCGGTCTGACCTACGCGGTGGTACGGGCCGGTGAGGACGGCTGGACGGCCCCGGCGGCGCTGCTGGCCTTCGGCTGCGCGGCGCTCGCGCTGGTGGTGTTCGTGCTGGTGGAGCGGCGGGCGGCGGATCCGCTGCTGGACCTGGCGCTGCTGCGGCGGCCGGCGTTCGCGGGCGTGCTGCTGGGCGCGTTCGCCTTCAACGGGGTGGCGTTCGGGGTGACGCCGTACCTGTCGATCTGGATGCAGACGCTGCTGGGGATGTCCCCGGTGCGCGGCGGGCTCACCCTGCTGCCGATGACGGTCGCGGCGATGATCGTCGCCGTGCTGGTGGGCCGGCTGCTGCACGGCGTACCCGCCCGGCTCACCATCGGCGGCGGGCTGCTGCTGATCGGCACCGGGAACCTGTGCCAGGCCGTGCTGGACGCGGGCGCCTCCTGGACCGCGCTGGTACCGGGGTTCGTGCTGGTCGGCATCGGCACCGGCTGTGTCAGCCCGACGGTCGCCGGGGCGGCACTGGCGGCGGTGCCGGCCGAGCGGGCCGGGATGGCGGGCGGCGCGGTGAACACGGTCCGCCAGCTCGGGTACGCGCTCGGCGTCGCCGTCTTCGGCACCCTCCTGACCTCGCGGATGACCGGCACGCTGGGGCACGACGCCGCGCACGCCCTGGCCGGCGGCGGGGCGGCGGGGCTGCGCGGCAGCGTCCCCGAGCACACGCTGCGCGCCGCGTTCGCCTCGGGCCTGGACACCGCGCTGGTGACCGCCGGCGTCGTCGGCCTGGTGGCGGGCGGGCTGGTGCTGTGGCTGGTGCGGACGGCAGGGCCGGGGGCGGGCGCGCCCGCGGGGCAGCCGCCGGCGCGGGAGCAGGCGATGGCGGTACGGCGCTGAGCCGTGCCTGGTGCGGGGCGGTCCGGGGAAGGCTCCCGGCCGCCCCGCGCGCACGCGTGCGCCGACCGGTGCGCCGTCACCGGTAATCGGCGCGTACAGATTCGGTGGAGATTACGGTACCGAAACTTACGGTACCGTCAGTTTTGTGTCCGGCCCTTCCCCATGTGCGGGCATTTTCCGCGTCCCGAGCGGGAAAAACGTGAGGTTTGCCCGGCTTCCCACCCCCTCCCGAACGGTGAACCGGTGGGGTAGCTTTCACGGCGCTGTGCCGCATCACGGCGTGACCAAACAGCGAGGACCGGGGAGCCAGGTTTGCGCGAGTTCACGAACCCGCCGTTGGCATCGCCGCCGCCGGTGGGCGGTCTGGCCGACGTCGTCTTCGAGCATGCCCGGACCGATCCCCTGCACATCGCCCTCGGCCGCAAGGACGCCTCCGGGCAGTGGCGGGACGTCACCGCCGCCGAGTTCCGCGACGAGGTCCTCGCCCTGGCCAAGGGGCTGCTGGCCAACGGCATCCGGTTCGGCGACCGGGTCGCGATCATGTCCCGTACCCGCTACGAGTGGACCCTGTTCGACTTCGCGCTGTGGGCGATCGGCGCGCAGGTGGTGCCCGTCTATCCGACCTCCTCGGCCGAGCAGTGCTTCTGGATGCTGTACGACGCCGAGGTGACGGCGGCGGTCGTGGAGCACGAGGACCACGCGATGACCATCGCCACCGTCATCGACCGGCTGCCGAACCTGCGGCGGCTGTGGCAGCTGGACGCCGGCTGTGTGCAGGAGCTGTACGACGCCGGGGCACATCTGGACGACGAGATGGTGCACCGGCACCGGCAGGCGGTCACCCCGGAGTCGGTCGCCACGATCATCTACACCTCGGGCACCACGGGCCGGCCCAAGGGCTGTGTCATCTCGCACGGCAACTTCATGTTCGAGGCGGACACCGTCATCCAGCGCTGGGAGCCGGTGTTCCACTCCAAGAAGGGCGACGAGGCGTCGACGCTGCTGTTCCTGCCGCTGGCGCATGTCTTCGGGCGGATGGTGCAGGTCGCCGCGATCCGCGGCCGGGTCCGCTTCGGCCACCAGCCGCAGCTGCACGCGGCCGCGCTGCTGCCCGACCTGGCCGCCTTCCGGCCGACGTTCATCCTCGCGGTGCCGTACATCTTCGAGAAGGTGTTCAACGCGGCCCGCCGCAAGGCGGAGAAGGACGGCAAGGCGGGGCCGTTCGAGAAGGCCGTCGAGATCGCGGTGAAGTACGCGGAGGCGGTGGAGGCGAAGGCCTGGGGCACCGGGCCGGGCCCGTCGGCGGGCCTGCGGATGCAGCACCAGCTGTTCGACAAGCTGGTGTACGCGAAGGTCCGCGCGGCGATGGGCGGCCGGATCCGGAACGCGATGTCCGGCGGCTCGGGGATGGACCGCCGGCTGGGGCTGTTCTTCGCGGGCGCGGGCGTGCAGATCTACGAGGGCTACGGGCTCACCGAGTCGACGGCCGCGGCGACCGCGAACCCGCCCGAGCGCACCCGCTACGGCACGGTCGGCCAGGCCATCCCCGGGGTGACCGTGCACATCGCCGACGACGGGGAGATCTGGCTGCACGGCGGCAATGTCTTCCAGGGCTATCTGAACAACCCGAAGGCCACCGACGAGACCCTGCACGACGGCTGGCTGGCCACCGGCGACCTGGGGACGCTGGACCAGGACGGCTATCTGACCATCACCGGCCGCAAGAAGGAGATCCTGGTGACCTCCGGCGGCAAGAGTGTCTCCCCCGGGGTGCTGGAGGAGCGGGTCCGGGACCATCCGCTGGTCAACCAGTGCATTGTGGTCGGCAACGACCGCCCGTACATCGCCGCCCTGGTCACCCTGGACCAGGAGGCCGTCGAGCACTGGCTGACGATGCGCAACAAGCCGCGGCTGACCCCGGCGGAGCTGGTGCGCGACCCGGATCTGGAGACGGAGGTGCGGCGGGCGGTGGTCGCCGCCAACACGCTCGTCTCGCAGGCCGAGTCGATCCGCACCTTCCGCATACTGGCGCAGCCGTTCACCGAGGAACACGGCCTGCTGACACCGTCGTTGAAGCTGAAGCGGAAGGCGATCGAGAAGGCGTACGAGCGCGAGGTCGAGGCACTTTACCGGACCTGATCCGCGGGTCTGGAATGCATCGCGGCGCCTGATCGTTGACCATGGAAGTACCACCTGTCGACAACCGAAGGATCAAGAGGCTCGTGAGCAGCAAGGTCCCCCCGATCATCCTCAACAACGGCATCGAGATGCCCCAGCTGGGCTACGGCGTCTGGCAGGTGCCCGACGACGAGGCCGAGCGGGCCGTCGCCACGGCGCTGGAGGCCGGGTACCGCAGCATCGACACAGCGGCGATCTACGGCAACGAGGAGGGCACCGGCAAGGCCATCGCCGCCTCCGGCCTGCCCCGCGACGACATCTTCGTCACCACCAAGCTCTGGAACAGCGACCAGGGGTACGACGCCACGCTGCGCGCCTTCGACGTGTCGCTGGCGAAGCTCGGGCTCGACCACGTCGACCTGTATCTGATCCACTGGCCGCTGCCGGCGCGCGACACCTACGTCGACACCTACAAGGCGCTGGAGAAGCTGTACACCGACGGCCGGGTCAAGGCCATCGGTGTCTCCAACTTCCTGCCCGAGCACCTGGAGCGGCTGATCTCCGAGACCTCCGTGATCCCGGCGGTCAACCAGATCGAGCTGCACCCGCATCTTCAGCAGCACGCCGCCCGCGAGTTCCACGCCGCGCAGGGCATCGCCACCGAGGCCTGGTCGCCGCTCGGCCAGGGCAAGGGGCTGCTGGAGGTGCCGGCGATCGTCGCGATCGCGCAGAAGCACGGCCGTACACCGGCGCAGATCGTGCTGCGCTGGCACCTCCAGCTGGGGAACATCGTGATCCCGAAGTCCGTGACGCCGTCGCGGATCAGGGAGAACATCGAGGTGTTCGACTTCAGCCTGGACGCGGAGGACCTCGGCGCGATCAGCGCGCTCAACGAGGACCGGCGGATCGGGCCCGACCCGGCCACGTTCGACCTGGCCTGAGCCCCGCACCGGGTCCCCGCCGCGCCGGAGCACCGGCGCGGCGGGATCCGCTAGAGGTGTCTGCCGTGCGCCCGGTCAGTCGAGGTGGGCGTCGGCGTGCACGACCTCGAACTCCTCCAGTCCGACGACGGTGACATGGGCCTTGGCCGAGGCCTCGTGCCGGGCCGCCGCCTGACCGGCCCGGGAGGCCACCAGCGACGCCCGGTCGAGGAAGAGGGCGCCGACGCTTCCCGTGCCCCGGTCCCGGTCGATGAGCAGGGACACCCGGGCCAGTCCGGGCAGGGCGTCCAGCCGCGGGACCACGGCGGCGCGGAAGGTGTCGCCGAGCAGGTCGGCGTCCAGCGGGTCGAACACGAGCCGGGTGTGCCGGAGTCCGCCGCCCACGCGCGGCGGCTGGACCGAGTGGACCACGACCGCCTCGTAGTTCTCCACCGCGTAGGTGCTCGCGAACGGCTCCAGCAGCATCGCCCGGCGCTCGCTCATGACCTCGTCGCTGTTGTGGCGTTCCGCCTCGGTGTCCCACCAGCTCGACACCAGCAGCTTGCCGATCTCGCGGTCCACGAACACACCGGATCCGCGATAACCGGGCCGTTCCTCGAGGAGCTCCCGCCCGGAGGTGTTCAGTGCCCGGACGGCGGTGTCGAGCTTCGCCGGATCGCCGGTCGCGTAGATGGTGCGTACGAACATCGCAAATCGCCTCCCTGTCCGACACGACCAGTGTTCTCCCGGGAGGAGACGGCTGCCACCGCGCACACCAACGGTGAGGAATCCTCGCTGACAGCAGCCGCCGGACGGCCGTGCGTCAGTTCGACTCCGCTCGAGCAGGGGGCACCCCCATGACCCCGCTCGGGTCGGCCAGAAAGCGCCGGCATCGCAGCCGACCTGATCCGAAAGAAAGGCCCTAGCCGTCCCAGAACGGGGTCTCCACCCGGCCGGGAGCGACCAGGGTCACGCCGATCCCGAACTCCGTGACCTGGTTGGTGAACGCCGGGCAGTCCATCACTGCGAGCGCATTCCAAGTCAACCCCGGCCAGCGGGGGTTGTTCACGCCACCGGCCGCACCGCGGTGTGCACCGTGTGGGCCGCCAGGACGAACACGTCGGGCCGGTGGTGCACGCTCGCCGGGTCGGACGGGTCCAGCAGCCGGTCCAGGGTGGCCAGGTCCTCGGCGTCCAGCCCGTCGCCGACGCCCTCGCGCAGCCGGGACAGGGACGCGGCGACATACGCACGGGCGCGGTCGCTGACCGGCGCGGGCAGGTCGAGCAGGAAGCTGCGGGTGCGGGTGTGTCCGAGGCCGGCGACGGTCAGCAGGGCCGGCCAGTCCTCGGTCTCCGGGACCGAGCCGGGCAGGTCCGCCCGCATCCGCGTGAACCACTCCGACTCCAGGGCGTCGAGCCGGGCCTGGAGTCCGGGTCGGCCGATGCCGATGTCCCGGGGCAGGAAACGCATGGGCAGGCCCCCTTCGAGGAGCGCCAGGGTGCCGCCGGGGGCCAGCCGCCGGGCGAACGCGGCGAGCGCGGCCCGCTGGTCGCCGAGGTGGTGCAGACTGCGGCTGGCCCACAGCAGGTCCGCCGGATAGTCCAGCCCGTCCAGTACCTCGGGCAGTTCCCCGGCGAGGGTGTCGAAGCGGTCGGCGACGCCCTGCTTCTCGGCCCGGGTGCGGGCGCGTTCCAGCAGCGGCGGAGTGCCGTCGACGGCGACGACCCGGGCGCCGGGGAACGTCTCGGCGAAGAGGCAGGAGACGACGCCGGGGCCGCTGCCCGCGTCCACGATCAGCCCCGGCTCGGTCACCTCCCGCGCGAGCCAGGCCAGGGCCCGCTCGTAGAGCGGGGTGAACAGCTCCGCCTGGGACTCCAGCAGGGGGCCCAGCTCGTTCCAGTCGATGTCGGTGGTGTCGTGCCCGTGTCCGTGCCCGTGCCGGTGCTCGTGGGTGTGGTGGTCGTGCGCCATGGTGGTCAGCCTCTCGTCCGGAGGCGGCCAGCGTGCGACGGCGCACCGGCCGGGGGCCAGCCGTCTTGCCGGTACCGCAAAAAACAGATGCGTCACGGCAACGGATCCGACGAGGATGACGCTATGGATCATGACGTGGTGAAACGCTTCCTCGCCGACGGATTCGTCAAGATCGAGGCGGCGTTCCCGCCTCGCGTCGCCGAGGACTGCGCACGGCTGCTGTGGCGGGAGACGGGGTACGACCCGCAGGACCCCGGCACCTGGAAGGAACCGGTGGTGCGGGTGGGAGGGATGGCGCAGGGCCCGTTCGCGGCGGCGGTCAACACCCCTGTCCTGCACGAGGCGTTCGACCAGTTGGTCGGTGCGGGCCGCTGGGAGCCGCGCTATTCCCTCGGCACCTTCCCGCTGCGCTTCCCGCACCCCTCTGACCCGGGCGACGCGGGCTGGCACATCGAGGGCAGCTACGCCGTGGAGGGCGAGACCTGGCCCTTCACCAATGTGCGTTCACGGGACCGCGCGCTGCTGATGCTGTTCCTGTTCAGCGAGGTGACCGAGGAGGACGCGCCCACCCGGATCCGGGTCGGCTCGCATCTGGACGTACCGCGGCTGCTGGAGCCGTACGGCGAGGCCGGTGTGTCGGTGCTGGAGATCGCCCCGCGGGTGGAGGCGGCCACGGAACATCGGCCGCTCGCGTACGCCACCGGCCGCCCCGGTGATGTCTACCTGTGCCATCCGTTCCTGGTGCACGCGGCGCAGCTGCACCACGGCACCCGGCCGCGTTTCATGGCCCAGCCGCCGCTGTCCCCGGCGGTGCCGTACGAGCTGCACCGGCCGGACGGCGGCTATTCGCCGGTGGAGCGCACGATCCGCCGGGGTCTGGGCCTCGACGAGGCCTGACCCCGGCGGATCTGCCGGCTCAGTGGGTCACGGCAGCGGCGGGTAGGCGTTCTGCATCAGCTGCTGGAACTGGGCGGAGAACCAGTGCCCGGCCAGCGGCGCGTTCGGCAGGGCGCCTGACATGCTGTTCCCGTTGCGTGCGTTGCCGGTGTAGGTCGGGTCGCACATCTGGTCGAAGCCCTTGCCCTCGTCGTTGGCGATGGGGGAGCTGGCTCCGTCCGACTGCCCCGGCGGCTTGGCCCACACATAGGCGTCGATACCGGCGGCCGGCGCGGCGGTGGGCCGTTCACCGAGCCCGGCGCCGCTCTGGTTGCACCAGTTGCCGACGTGGATACGGCGGTCCACCCGGCCCCCGTTGACATAGGCGTCGACGGAGGTCTGCGGGCCGGCCCCGGTGGGCCGGGCGGTACCGCCCCAGCCGTTGCGGGAGGTGTCGATCAGCATGCCGATGCCGGGGTCGAACCCGAGGGAGACGAGCTTGTCCCGCAGGCCGAGGGCGTACGACTGCTCGTCCACGTACTGGTTCCAGTCGATCCACTTCGACTGGCGCACGGTCGTGCCGTTCACCGAGTCGGTTACCTTGACGTACGGCTCCTTCAGGGCGCTGTAGTTGGCCGTGTTGACGATGAACCCGGCGACGTCGTTCACGCTGGCGCCGTTGGAGGTGGCGACCTTGTAGAACTCCTGCGCGGAGGGACCGAGGTTGGTGTCCCAGCCGAGCCAGCCGTGGTGTCCGGCGTCGATGTAGTTGTAGACGTTGGAGAGGGCGCCGAGCTTCTGGAGGGCGTAGCTGACGCCCTTCTCGTAGTTGCCGTTCGCCTTCATGGTCTCGCAGGCGGTGGTGCTGGTGGAGGTGCCGCCGCCGTTGGTGACCAGGTTGGGCAGCGAGTCCGGCTCGATGACGGTGGCGATCCGCAGCCCCGCGTACTTCGGGTCGGACAGGATCGAGGCGATCGGGTCGATGTAGTCGGTCTTGTACTTGTCGATGTCGTCGGGGCCGAGTTCGCCGTTGGAGGCGAGGGCGGCGCAGTCGCGGCCGGGCAGGTCGTAGATGACCAGCTGGACGACGAGGTCGCCGGAGCCCTTCTGGGTGAGGGCCGCGTTCAGGTGGTCGCGCAGGCCCATACCTCCGTTGGCGCCGTTGATGGTGGCGATCCGGTCGAGCCAGACCGCGGTGGGCTGGTTGGAGATGCGGCTGCCGCCCGGTTCGGCGGCGGCGTGCGCGGACCACTCGGGGTCCACGTACACCTTGGCGCCGGCGTAGGGGTTGTCCACCCGGCCGCCGGTGCCGCCGCCGGTGCCGCCGCCCGTGCTGCCACCGGTGCCGCCGCCCGTGCTGCCACCGGTGCCGCCGCCGGTACTGCCACCGGTACCGCCGCCCGTGCTGCCACCGGTACCGCCGCCGGTACTGCCACCGGTGCCGCCGCCCGTTCCGCCGCTGTCGACGTTGCAGGTGACGCCGTCCAGGGTGAAGGTGGCGGGTACGGCGTTGGAGCCGCTGTAGCTGCCGTTGAAGCCGAAGCTCACCGAACTGCCGGTGCCCAGCGTGCCGTTGTAGCCGGCGTTGGTGGCGGTGACGTCGGCGCCGCTCTGGCTGACCGTCGCGTTCCAGGCGTTGGTGACCTTCTGGTTGCCGGCGTACGACCACTTCAGCGACCAGCTCGACTTGGCGGCCGCGTTGTTGGTGACGGTGACGGCGGCGGTGAAGCCGGTGTCCCACTGGTTCTGCACGGTGTAGGCCACGGTGCAGGGGATGGAGGAGGTGGCGGCTCCGGCCGGGGCCGTGAGCAGCGCCGTGCCGGAGGTCCCGGCGACCAGCGCCAGGGCCGCGAGCAGGGATGTTCTGGTGCGACTCATCAGTGCGGGTTCCTTCTTCCGGGGTTGCGTCGGGAGGAGTTGAGGGATGGGGGTTACGGGTTGAGGGCGCGCAGATGGTCGCGCAGCCCGGCGCCGTACGCGGTGGGTGTGCCGTCGTACGACGAGATCAGGGAGGGGCCGCTGGAGCAGTCCCAGGTGTTCCAGGTCCAGCCCAGGTAGGACAGTCCGTGGTCGTCGAACCACTTCATGACCTGGTCGGTGAAGGAGTGCGCGCAGGTGTTCTCGCCGACCTCGCCGGCGATCAGCGGGACCTGTGCCGCGACCGGGGCGAGGGTGGAGTCCCAGCAGCTCGCCGAGGAACAGCTGTTGAAGTTGTAGACGTGGTAGGAGGCGGCGAGATTGCCGGCCGGGTCGGTGGGCTTGTAGGTCAGCCACTGGCTGAGGTCGTTGGAGTACGCCAGCCCGCCGGCCATGATGACGTTCTTGGCGCCGGCGCCCCGGACGCTGTCCACGAGGTCCTGCATGCCGGCGACCTCGTAGGAGATGCCGGGGCAGGTCCCGCCGTCCCGCCAGCACTTCCAGGCGTCCGTGACACTGCTGGTGGCACGGTCCGGGTAGGGCTCGTTGAACAGGTCGAACACCGGTGCGGGGTCGTCCTTGAAGGTGCCGGCGACCGACGCCCAGAAGGACGGGCTGTACTGGGCGTCGGGCATCGGCTTCTGGCAGGTGGCGTGGACGTCGGAGCAGCCCGCCGAGTTGCCGGTGTACTGGCCGTAGGTCCAGTGCAGATCGAGGATCGGGGTCAGGCCGTGCGCCTCGACGCGGGCCACCAGGTCCTTGACGGCGGCGATGTAGTTCGCGCCGGCGTACTCGGGCTTGACGTTGGACAGGCCGAGCCAGCACTCCTCGTTGAGCGGGATGCGGACGGCATTGGCCTTCCAGTCGGCGATCGCCTGGATGGCGGCGTCGTCGACGGGACCGTCCCAGATGCCGTAGCCCTGCACACACTTGAACTCGCCGCCGGAGCGGTTCACGCCGAGCAGCCGGTGGGGCGTACCGCCGGCGTCCACGAGCCTGGCGCCGGAGACATGCAGGGCGGGGGCGCCGGTGCCGGTCGGGGGTGGGGTCGGTTCGCTGTCGACGTTGCAGGTGGTGCCGTTGAGCTTGAACGCGGTCGGTACGGTGTTGCGGCCCGACCAGGACCCGAGGAAGCCGGCGCTGACGCTCGCCCCGGTGCCGAGCGAGCCGTTCCAGCTCTCGCTCGTGGCGGTCACGGTCGTACCGGACTGGGACCACTCCGCGTTCCAGCCCTGGGTGACCTTCTGGCCGTCGGCGAAGTCGAAGCCGAGCTTCCAGGTGCTGAGCGCGGCCTGGTTGTTGGTGATCCTGACTGATCCCTGGAAGCCGCTGTCCCACTGGCCGGTGACGGAGTAGTCCACCGTGCAGGCGGGCGCGGCGCCCTGTGCGCTGGCCACCGGGACGACGGCGCCGAGAACGAGTGCGGCGGCGCCGGCGGCGGCTAAAAGTACTGAACGCGGGGGGTGTCGCATGAGCGACTCCTCACAGCTGGACGCGCCGTGACGGACGCGTCGACTGAATGGAATCGCTCCCACTGGTGCGAAGGAAGGTAGCGCCCGGCGGGCGGCTTGCCTAGCAGAGGCGCTGACTTTTCCTCAACCAAAAGCGTCGAATCTTTTCGACTCTTCGAGCGTCTTGACCGTTCACATGGCGGTCATCACTATGGGAGCGCTCCCACTGGTTCAAGCCTTGACTTCCCGACCGAGCCGCAATGCCGCAAGGAGGAACCAGCACATGGATCCCGGACGCAGACGCGCAGCCGTGCGGCGACTGTGGACCGCCGTGGCGGCCGCGTTCGCCCTGCCCCTGACGATGCTCGCCACCGGCACCCCGGCCGCGCACGCGGCGACCGTGCAGTGCAGCGTCGACTACAAGACCAATGACTGGGGTTCCGGCTTCACCGCCGACCTCACCGTCACCAACCGCGGCACCGACGCCATCGACGGCTGGACGCTCACCTACTCGTATACGGGCAACCAGAAGCTGTCCAACGGATGGAACGGCACCTGGTCGCAGTCCGGCCAGACCGTCACCGTCAAGAACGCCTCGTACAACGCGACCATCGCCGCGGGTTCCGCCGTCAGCACCGGTGCCCAGTTCAGCTACAGCGGCACCAACGCGGCGCCCACCGCGTTCGCGGTCAACGGCACCACCTGCGCCGGCGCCCACCAGCCGCCGGTCACGGTGCTGACCAGCCCGAGCGCGGGCGCGGTGTACACCCAGGGCGACGCGATCCCGCTGGCCGCGACCGCGGCGGCGGCCGACAACGCCACGATCAGCAAGGTGGAGTTCTACGACGACACCACGCTGCTCGGCACCGACACGAGCGCGCCGTACACGCTCTCCGTCTCCGATTTGACCGTGGGCAGTCATTCGTTGGTGGCGAAGGCGTACGACAGCCTGGGCGCGTCCGCCGAGTCGACACCGGTCGGCGTCACCGTCGCGTCCGGACCCGCCGTCGTCGCCTCCCCGTCCCAGCTGGGCGTCCAGCAGGGCAAGTCGGGCACCTTCGCGGTGAAGCTGTCGACCAAGCCGAGCGCGAACGTGACGGTGGGCGTGGCCCGCACCGCCGGCAACACGGGCCTGTCGGTGACGGGCGGGTCGTCCCTGACCTTCACCCCGGCCAACTGGGACACCGCGCAGAACGTGACCGTCACGGCGGACTCCTCCGGCACCGGCAGCGCGACCTTCACCGCCTCGGCCACGGGCTACACCAAGGCCACGGTGACGGTGACCGAGCTGGCCCCCACCAAGACGTACGACACCCGCTTCCTGGACCTCTACGGGAAGATCACCGACCCGGCGAACGGCTACTTCTCCCCGCAGGGCATCCCCTACCACTCGGTGGAGACGCTGATCGTCGAGGCGCCGGACTACGGCCACGAGACCACGTCCGAGGCCTACAGCTATCTGCTGTGGCTCCAGGCGATGTACGGCAAGGTCACCGGCGACTGGTCGAAGTTCAACGGGGCGTGGGCCCTCATGGAGAAGTACATGATCCCCACGCACGCCGACCAGCCCACCAACTCCTTCTACAACGCCTCCAAGCCGGCGACCTACGCCCCCGAGGAGGACACCCCCGACCAGTACCCGGCGAAGCTGGACACCTCCGTGTCCGTGGGCTCGGACCCGATCGCCGCCGAGCTGAAGAGCGCCTACGGCACCGACGACGTCTACGGCATGCACTGGATCGAGGACGTCGACAACGTCTACGGCTACGGCGACACCCCGGGCGGCACCTGCGAGGGCGGCCCGACGGCGAGCGGCCCGTCGTATCTGAACACCTTCCAGCGCGGCCCGCAGGAGTCGGTGTGGGAGACCATCCCGCAGCCGACCTGCGACGCCTTCAAGTACGGCGGCAAGAACGGCTACCTGGACCTGTTCACCGGCGACAACTCCTACTCCAAGCAGTGGAAGTACACCGACGCCCCGGACGCCGACGCGCGTGCGGTGCAGGCGGCGTACTGGGCGGACGTGTGGGCCAAGCAGCAGGGCAAGGGCAGCGACGTGTCCGCGACGGTGGCCAAGGCCGCGAAGATGGGCGACTACCTGCGGTACGCGATGTACGACAAGTACTTCAAGAAGATCGGCAACTGTGTGGGTGCCTCCACCTGCGCGGCCGGCACCGGCAAGGACGCCTCGCACTACCTGCTGTCCTGGTACTACGCCTGGGGCGGCGCCACCGACACCAACTCCGGCTGGGCATGGCGGATCGGCTCCAGCCATGTGCACGGCGGCTACCAGAACCCCCTCGCCGCCTACGCGCTG
This sequence comes from Streptomyces sp. NPDC031418, assembly GCF_055581605.1. Classification (NCBI taxonomy): domain Bacteria; kingdom Bacillati; phylum Actinomycetota; class Actinomycetes; order Kitasatosporales; family Streptomycetaceae; genus Streptomyces; species Streptomyces sp. NPDC031418. The sequence goes on along the minus strand of NZ_JBVIJC010000039.1, from coordinate 23,088 downwards.
AGCAGCTATGCCGACCTGGAGCCCAAGTCGGCCACCGGCGTTGCCGACTGGTCCAAGTCCCTCCAGCGGCAGCTGGAGTTCTACCGGTGGCTCCAGTCGTCCGAGGGCGCCATCGCGGGCGGTGCGACCAACAGCTGGCAGGGCCGGTACGCCAGCCCGCCCGCCGGTACCTCCACCTTCTACGGCATGTACTACGACTGGCAGCCGGTCTACCACGACCCGCCGTCCAACCAGTGGTTCGGCTTCCAGGCCTGGTCGATGGAGCGGGTCGCCGAGTACTACCAGCAGACCGGGAACGCCACGGCGAAGGCGATCCTCGACAAGTGGGTGAAGTGGGCGCTGTCCAAGACCACGATCAACCCGGACGGCACCTACCAGATCCCGGCGACCCTCCAGTGGTCGGGCCAGCCCGACACCTGGAACCCGTCGAGTCCCGGAACGAACAGCGGACTCCATGTCACCGTCGCCGACTACACCAACGACGTCGGCGTGGCGGCGGCGTACGCCAAGACCCTGACGTACTACGGCGCCAAGTCCGGTGACGCGACCGCGAAGTCGACGGCGAAGGCGCTGCTGGACGGCATGTGGAACAACTACCAGGACAGCCTGGGCATCGCCGCCCCGGAGACCCGCAGCGACTACAGCCGGTTCGGTGACAGCGTGTCCGTGCCGAGCGGCTGGACCGGCACCATGCCGAACGGCGACGCGATCAACTCCTCGTCCACCTTCAGCTCGATCCGTTCCTTCTACAAGAACGACCCGGCCTGGTCGAAGATCGAGGCCTACCTCAAGGGTGGCGCCGCGCCCACCTTCACGTACCACCGGTTCTGGGCCGAGGCGGACATCGCCATGGCCATGGGCTCGTACGCGGAGCTCCTCGAATAGTCCCCGCTGACGCTCCGCGTGCACGACCCCGTCACAGGAAGACGGGGTCACCCGGGCGGCCCCCACATGCACAGGGGGCCGCCCGGTTCCATACCCGCGCACCTCCCTCCCCTCCCCCACGGAAGGACTCCGATCGTGCGCAGAACCCGCATCCTGACCGCCGTGCTGGCGCTGGCCGCCGGCCTGCTCGCCGGCACCCCGCCCGCGCTGGCCTCGGGCCCCGCCCCACGGGCGACGCTCGCGGCGGACACGTACACCTGGCACAACGCCCGGATCGACGGCGGCGGTTTCGTCCCCGGGATCGTCTTCAACCGCTCCGAGAGGAACCTGGTCTACGCCCGCACCGACATCGGCGGCGCCTACCGCTGGCAGCAGTCGACCAAGACCTGGACGCCGCTGCTGGACTCGGTCGGCTGGACGGACTGGGGACACATGGGCGTGGCCGGCCTGGCGTCCGACTCCGTGAACCCCGACAAGGTGTACGCGGCGGTGGGCACGTACACCAACAGCTGGGACCCGACGAACGGGGCGGTGCTGCGCTCCTCGGACCGGGGGGCGACCTGGCAGAAGGCGGACCTGCCGTTCAAGCTGGGCGGCAACATGCCCGGACGGGGCATGGGCGAGCGGCTCGCGATCGACCCGAACAAGGACAGCGTGCTCTATCTGGGCGCGCCGAGCGGCAAGGGCCTGTGGCGGTCCACGGACTCCGGAGTGACCTGGTCGCAGGTGACGGGCTTCCCGAACCCCGGGAACTACCAGCAGGACCCGACGGACACCACCGGTTACGCCAGTGACAACCAGGGGATCGTCTGGGTCACCTTCGACGAGTCGACCGGGACGGCGGGCAGCGCCACCAGGACCATCTATGTCGGGGTCGCCGACAAGGACAACGCGGTGTACCGCTCGACGGACGCGGGCGCCACCTGGACCCGGCTGGCCGGGCAGCCGACGGGCTATCTGCCGCACAAGGGCGTGCTGGACGCCGCGAACGGCTATCTGTACGTCGCCTACAGCGACAAGGGCGGCCCGTACGACGGAGGCAAGGGCCGGCTGTTTCGGTATGCGACGGCGACCGGAGCCTGGACGGACATCAGCCCGGTCGCGGAGTCGGACACCTCCTACGGGTTCAGCGGGGTGACCGTCGACCGTCAGCACCCGTCCACCCTCATGGCCACCGCGTACAGCTCCTGGTGGCCGGACACCCAGATCTTCCGCTCCACCGACAGCGGGGCCACCTGGACCAAGGCCTGGGACTACACGTCGTACCCCACCCGCTCGAACCGGTACACCCTCGATGTGTCCTCCTCCCCCTGGCTGAGCTTCGGCGCGCACCCGTCCCCGCCCGAGCAGACGCCGAAGCTGGGCTGGATGACGGAGTCACTGGAGATCGACCCGTTCGACTCGGACCGGATGATGTACGGCACGGGTGCGACGCTGTTCGGCACCGAGAACCTGACCCGGTGGGACAGCGGCGGCACATTCACGGTGAAGCCCATGGTGCAGGGGCTGGAGGAGACCGCGGTGAACGACCTGGCGTCCCCGCCGTCCGGCGACGCCCGGCTGTTCAGCGCGCTCGGTGACATCGGCGGCTTCCGGCACACGGACCTGACGAAGGTGCCGTCGCTGATGTACACCTCGCCGACCTTCACCACGACCACCAGCCTGGACTTCGCGGAGAGCAACCCCGACATCGTGGTCCGCGTCGGCGATCTCGACTCCGGCCCGCACATCGCGTTCTCGACCGACAACGGCGCCAACTGGTCCGGCGGCACGGATCCTTCCGGGGTCGGCGGCGGCGGCACGGTGGCGGCGGCCGCCGACGGCAGCCGGTTCGTGTGGAGCCCCGCCGGCACGGGGGTGCGGTACACGACGGACCTCGGCTCGTCCTGGTCGGCGTCCAGCGGCATCCCGGCCGGCGCCACCGTCGCGTCGGACCGCGTCGACCCCAGGACGTTCTACGGCTTCAAGTCCGGCACGTTCTACGTCAGCACGGACGGCGGCGCGACCTTCACCGCCTCTGCGGCATCCGGCCTGCCGAGCGGCGACAGCGTCCGCTTCAAGGCGCTGCCGGGCACCAAGGGCGATGTGTGGCTGGCGGGCGGCGCGGCGGACGGCGCGTACGGCCTGTGGCACTCCACCGACGGCGGTGCGAGCTTCACCAGGCTGCCGAACGTCGAGCAGGCCGACACCATCGGCTTCGGCAAGGCGGCGCCGGGAGCCTCGTACCGGACGCTCTTCACCAGCGCGCGGATCGGCGGTGTGCGCGGCATCTTCCGCTCCACCGACAAGGGCGCGACCTGGACCCGGATCAACGACGACGCCCACCAGTGGGGCTGGACGGGCACCGCGATCACCGGTGACCCGCGGGTGTACGGCCGCGTGTACGTGTCCACCAACGGCCGGGGGGTCATCTACGGCGACACCTCCGACACGGGTGGCGGCGACGGCGGGGGTACGACTCCGCCCTCGTCCGGCGGCTGCGCGGTGGCGTACAAGGTCACCAACCAGTGGTCGGGCGGCTTCCAGGCCGATGTGCGGGTGACCGACACCGGCCCGGACGCGTGGTCCGGCTGGACGCTGAACTGGTCCTTCGCCGACGGCCAGAAGATCACCCAACTGTGGAACGCCGACTACACACAGTCGGGCGCGACGGTGAGCGCGAAGAACCTGAGCTGGAACGGCACCGTGGCGGCAGGCTCCTCGGTGGCCTTCGGCTTCACCGGAAGCTGGTCGTCCGCCAACTCCGGCCCGACGTCGTTCACCCTCAACGGCCGGACCTGCACGGTCGGTTGACGCTCACGGCAAAGGCGCCCCGCAGCTCGCGGTGGCCTCACTCAGCCATCGGCTTGCGGAACGCTCGCAGGGCGAAGACCGGGTCGGGGCGGGGGCGGTCCTGGTCCGGGAGGCGGGACAGGCGGGCCGCGAACTCCTCCGTGTCCGGCTCCCCCGGCGGCAGCAGGGTGAACCAGCCCCGGCGCAGGTCGGCGATGGTGCTGCGGGGGCTGCGGCCCTGGCCGATGCCCGGGAAGGAGGTGTGTCCGGCCGGCCGGAGCCCGTGCCGGGCGGCGTGCGCGGTGACCGCGGCGGTGGCGTCCTGGGCGGGGCGGCGCGGCCGGGGGGCGAGGACGGCGTCGATGTCGCTGCCGACGTCATGGGCGGCGGCCTTGTCGACGGTGGTGACATAGACACCGCCGGGCCGCAGCAGCCGGGCGCACTCGGCGACGACCGCGCCCACGTCGGCGCCGGACAGCAGATGCAGCAGCCAGATGCTGGTGACCACGTCGAAGGTGCCGCTGCGGAAGGGCAGCCGGCGGCTGTCGGCCCGCAGGATCGCGCCGGGCACCCGGGCCGCCGCCATCCGGGTCATCGCCGGGGCGAGGTCGGTGCCGGTCACCCGCAGCCCGGGCCGGGCGGCCGCGAGCCGGCGGGTGACGATACCGGTGCCGCAGCCGGCGTCGAGGAGCCGGCCGGGCCCCTCGGGGATCAGCGAGAGCACCGCTCGGGCGGCCGCTTCGGCGCGGGCCTCGCCGCCCCGGGACGCGTCGTAGACGTCGGCTTCCTTGTCGTAGTCCAGCACGCCCCTCAGTGTGCGCCGTGAGCCGGCGCGACGTCCTCCACCTTGCGGGCGAGACCGAAGTCCTTCGCGGTGAGGGCGCCGCCCGCGCTGTGCGTGTGCACGGTGAGCGAGACGGTGTTGTAGCCGAGGGTGAGGTCGGAGTGGTGGTTCAGCTCGTTCTGGATGCCGGCGATGTGCATGACCAGCGCCGCCGCGGCGATGTGCGAGTCGAGCCGGTAGGTGCGGGTGAGCCGGTCGCCGTCCACCGACCAGCCGGGCAGTTCGGCGAGCCGGTCCTCGATCTCCTTCTGCGACAGCGGTTCGACGGCCATGGGCTGTCTCCCTTCCTGGCGGGCGGTCGGGCGTATGTGTTCAGCCTGCCACGCCCGCAACCCGGGTGCGCAGGCCCGGGTCCGGACGGGCTCGTCCCGGCGCCCGCCGCTCGGCTAGGGTCGGCGGCATGACGACCGCCGCGTCCGCTCCCGCCCCGTCCGCCGCCGGCACCGGCAAGGGTGTGGGCCCGCTGCTGCGCGCCTGGCGCGAACGGCGCCGCGTCTCCCAGCTGGAACTGGCGCTCCGCGCGGACTCCTCGGCCCGGCACATCTCCTTCGTGGAGACCGGCCGGTCCCGGCCCAGCGAGGAGATGGTGCTGCGGCTGGCGGAGCATCTGGACGTGCCGGTGCGCGAGCGCAACGCGCTGCTGCTGGCGGCCGGTTACGCCCCGCACTATCCGGAGACGCCGCTGGACGACCCGGCGCTGGACGCGCTGCGCGACGGCATGGAACGCCTCATCCAGGGCTACGAGCCGTACCCGGCGCTGGTGGTGGACGCCACGTACACGGTCGTCGCCGCGAACCGGGGCATCGCGATGCTGCTGGAGGGCGTGCCGGAGCGGCTGATGTCCCCTACGCCGAATGCGATGCGGCTGACCCTGCACCCCGAGGGGCTGGCGCCGCGCATCCGGAACCTGCCGGAGTGGCGCGGCCATCTGCTGGCCCAGATGGAGCGTCAGCTCGCCCTGCACCGCTCGGAGCCGCTGCGCGCCCTGTACGAGGAGGTCGCCGCCTACCCGGTGCCCGACCCGGCGCCCGGCGGCGAACCCGAGGCGCCGGTGCCGTACTTCGCGCTGCCCCTGCGGATCGAGCACGACGGCCGGATCCTGTCGTTCGTGTCGTCGATCTCCACCTTCAACACGCCGATGGACGTCACGGTCGCCGAGCTGGCCATCGAGACCTTCCTGCCCGCGGACCCGGCGACGAGCAAATACCTGCACACACTGGCCGGTTGAGGACAGCGCGGCCCTCCGGGCGGCCGGCACCGGTGTGCGGAACGCGATCACATGACAGACTGCCCGGGTACGGCGGCGCATGGGGAGGGCGTGGCGTGAGCGAACGGCGGGCTGCGCCCACCGTGGGCCAGGTGGTGCTCGGCAAGCGGTTGCAGGAGCTGCGGGAGGCGGCGGGGCTCGGCCGGGACGAGGCCGCCCGGGTCCTGCGGGTGGCGTCGGCGACCGTGCGGCGCATGGAAATGGCCGAGGTCGCCCTCAAGATCCCCTACGTGCAGGTGCTGCTGGCCACCTACGGGGTGCCCGAGGAGGAGGCGGCCGCGTTCGTCCGGCTGGCCGAGGAGGCGAACCAGCCGGGCTGGTGGCAGCGGTTCCACGATGTGCTGCCGGACTGGTTCAGCCTGTACGTCAGCCTGGAGGGCGCCGCCCGGATCATCCGCTCCTACGAGCCGCACTTCGTGCCGGGCCTGCTCCAGACGGAGGAGTACGCCCGGGCCGTGCTGGAGGCCGGGACCATCGGGCAGTCGCGGCCGGACAGCATAGAGCGCCATGTGTCGCTGCGGATGGAGCGGCAGCGGCTGCTGGAGCGGGACGACCCGCCCCACCTGTGGGTGATCATGGACGAGACGGTGCTCCGGCGCCCGGTGAGCGCACGCCCCGAGGTGATGCGGGACCAGCTGGACCGGCTGCTGGAGTGCGCCCGGCGGGACCGGATCACGCTCCAGATAGCCGAGTTCTCCGCGGGCCCGCATCCGGGGACGTACGCGCCGTTCACGCTGTTCCGGTTCGCCGAGCCGGAGCTGCCGGACATGGTGTTCACCGAGTACCTGACCGGCGCCCTGTATCTGGACGCGCGCCGGGAGGTCGGCGCGCATCTGGAGGTGCTGGACCATATGACGGCCCGCGCCGCGTCCGCCCAGCGCACCCTGAAGCTGCTGGAGGAGTTCCGCGACGCCTGCTGAGGCCCGCCGCCGACCTGCGTCGGGGGGTCAGGCGGCGCCTCCCTTGGCATCCCGGTCCTCGTCGACGATCTCGGCGTCGACCACGCCCTCCTCGTCGGGGGCCGTGCTCTGTTCCGTGGCCGGGCCGGAGCTGCCCTGCGCGGCGGCGGACTCGTACATCGCCTGGCCCATCCGCTGGCTGACGGTGGCGAGTCGCTCGACGCCGGAGCGCAGGGCGGCCGTGTCGGCGTTCTGTTCCAGCAGGGTCTTCAGCGCGCCGACGGCCTCCTCGACCTCGCCGCGGGTGGCGTCGGGCACGCGGTCGTGGTTGTCGCGGAGGAACTTCTCGGTCTGGTACACGAGTTGCTCGGCCTGGTTGCGGGTCTCCGCGGTCTCGCGGCGCCGCCGGTCCTCCTCGGCGTACTGCTCCGCCTCCCGCATCATGCGGTCGATGTCGTCCTTGGGCAGCGCGGAGCCGCCGGTGACGGTCATCTTCTGTTCGCGGCCGGTGGCGAGGTCCTTGGCGGAGACGTGCATGATCCCGTTGGCGTCGATGTCGAACGCGACCTCGATCTGCGGGACGCCGCGCGGGGCGGGCGGCAGCCCGGTGAGGTCGAAGACGCCGAGCTTCTTGTTGTAGGCGGCGATCTCGCGTTCGCCCTGGTAGACCTGGATGGCGACGGAGGGCTGGTTGTCCTCGGCGGTGGTGAAGATCTCCGAGCGGCGGGTGGGGATCGTGGTGTTGCGCTCGATCAGCTTGGTCATGATGCCGCCCTTGGTCTCGATGCCCAGGGACAGCGGGGTGACGTCCAGCAGCAGGACGTCCTTGACGTCGCCGCGCAGCACGCCCGCCTGGAGGGCGGCGCCGACGGCGACGACCTCGTCGGGGTTGACGCCCTTGTGCGGGTCCTTGCCGGTGAGGTCGCGGACCAGGTCGGTGACGGCGGGCATCCGGGTGGAGCCACCGACCAGGATGACGTGGTCGATCGCGGACAGCTGCACCCCGGCGTCCCGGACCGCCTGGTGGAAGGGGGTCGTGCAGCGCTCCAGCAGGTCGGCGGTCAGCTCCTGGAACTGGGCGCGGGTGAGCTTCTCGTCCAGGTGCAGCGGGCCCTCGGCGGACGCGGTGATGTAGGGCAGGTTGATCGAGGTCTCGGTGGACGAGGACAGCTCGATCTTGGCCTTCTCGGCGGCCTCCCGCAGCCGCTGCACCGCCATCTTGTCGGCGGCGAGATCGATGCCGTACTGCCCCTTGAACCGCTGCACCAGGTGCTCCACGATCCGCTGGTCCCAGTCGTCGCCGCCCAGATGGGTGTCGCCGTTGGTGGCCTTGACCTCGATGACGCCCTCGCCGATCTCCAGCAGGGACACGTCGAAGGTGCCGCCGCCCAGGTCGAAGACGAGGACCGTCTGCTCCTCGCCGCGGTCCAGGCCGTAGGCGAGGGCGGCGGCGGTCGGCTCGTTGATGATCCGCAGCACCTTCAGGCCCGCGATCTCGCCGGCCTCCTTGGTCGCCTGCCGCTGGGTGTCGTCGAAGTACGCCGGTACGGTGATCACCGCGTCCGTGACGTCCTCGCCGAGGTAGGCCTCCGCGTCCCGCTTCAGCTTCTGCAACACCCGCGCGGACAGCTCCTGGGCGCGGAACCGGGTGCCGTCCACCGAGCCCTGCTCGGGGAAGCGCCAGGCCGCGTCGCCCATGTGCCGTTTCACCGAGCGGGCGGTGCGCTCCACGTTGGTCACGGCCTGCCGCTTGGCGACCTCGCCGACCAGTACCTCGCCGTTCTTCGCGAACGCCACCACGGAGGGGGTGGTGCGCGCGCCCTCGGCGTTGGCGACGACCGTGGGCTCGCCGCCCTCCAGGACGGCCACCACCGAGTTCGTCGTCCCGAGATCGATCCCGACCGCTCGTGCCATGATCCGTCCCCTTCCACCCGGGCGCACCTCCAGCACAGGACGTGCGTACGGCCTTGTCAATGCACGGGTGCCCAGGAACGGCGATGCCGCGCCCCCCGGCGGGAACGCGGCATCCGGCGGCGCGCGGGCGTCAGGCCAGCTCGGCCGTCAGGGTGATGGTCGTACCGGCCAGGGCCTGGCTGACCGGGCAGTTCTTCTTGGCGTCCTCGGCGGCCGAGGCGAAGCCCTCCGCGTCCAGGCCGGGCACCTCGCCGCGCACGGTGAGGTGGATGCCGGTGATGCCCTCACCGGGCTGGAAGGTGACGTCGGCCTTGGTCTCCAGCCGGGTGGGCGGGGTGCCGGCGCCGGCCAGGCCGTGGGAGAGGGCCATGGAGAAGCAGCTGGAGTGGGCGGCGGCGATCAGCTCCTCCGGGCTGGTCTTGCCATTCGCCTGCTCGGCGCGCGACGGCCACGACACCGGCTGCGAGCCGATGCCGGAGGAGTCGAAGGTGACGACGCCGTTCCCCTCGAGCAGGTTGCCTTCCCATTCGGTGTGCGCGGTGCGCGTGGTGGCCACGTTGGTTCCTTTCACGTGAAGTCGCGTTGTGCGGGTCTTCCGTGCCCTATCCGATCACATCCGCGCTCCGCGCAGGCCGAAGACCGTCACTCCGCGCGGTGAACGGCGCGCGAAGCGGCCCGGCTTCAGGCGGCCCGTTCCTCCTCGGCGGCCGTGCCGAGCGGGACCTGGGGGCCGTTCAGCTCGGCCAGCCAGCGGCGCAGGATGCGGTGCACCGCCTCGGCGCCGACCGGTTCCGCCCCGTCGTCGGCCGGTGCGGACAGTGTCAGCGGGGACAGCAGGAACGGCCGGGACTGGGCGCCGCCGAGCCCGCCGTGGGAGCCGATCTGCTCCTCGAAGGCGAGGACTTCGCCGTCGGCGGGGTCGAAGGCGGAGTTGACCATGATGTCGGCGGTGTGCGGGAAGCTGTGGCTGCGGCGGACGGCGTCGGCCGCACCGGGGCCGAAGCGGGCCAGCGGGCCGGGGTCGGTGTCGAGGTCGGCCAGCGGGATCTGGACGCCGTGCGCGCCGAGCACCAGGCCGTCGTGCTCGGCGCTGCGCACCAGCAGGAAGCCGATGCCCGGGTGGTCGGCGAGGGTGCCGAGCAGGGCGGGATGGCGGGCGTCGATCTCCTCCTTGGTCATGCGGTGGGGCACGTCCGGGAAGGCGACCAGTCCGAGGTTGCCGGAGGCGAGCACGATCGGCTCGGTGCCGCGGGCGGGCCGGTGCTGCTCGCGGTGCTCCTCCACGGGCCGGCCCAGGGCGGCCCGGACGGCGGCCCGGGCCTCGGCGCCGCTGTGTGTGCGTTCCGCCCGGCGCGGTACGGGCAGTCCGCAGCCGGCCCGGACGAGGTCGCCGAGGGTGAGGCCGTAGCGGGAGCGGAAGGTTTCGCCGAGGCTCTGCCCGTGGTCGGAGAGGACCACGATCCGGTAGGGGCGCGGGGCGTGTTCGGCGACCCGTTCGAGGAGGGCGAGGGACCGGTCGAGGCGCTGGAGGACCTTCTCGGCGTCGCGGCTGTGCGGGCCGGAGTGGTGGGCCACCTCGTCGTAGGCGACGAGGTCGGCGTAGACGGCGGTACGGCCGGCGAGCATGTCGCCCATCACCGCGGCGACGACGACATCGCGTTCCACGACGGTGGCGAAGGCGCGGATCAGGGGGTAGAGGCCGCCGCGGCTCACCCGTGGGCGCTGCCGGCAAAGGCGGGCGCGGACGGACTGGCCGATCTCCCGGGCCACCTCGGCGACGAAGGACAGGGCGGTGCGGACGGCGTTGGCCGGGTCGGAGAAGTAGGCGAAGTAACCGGCGCGGGAACGGTTCTCCCGGTCTCGGCGGCGGACCGCGATGGACAGCACGAGGGCCTGTTCGCCGGCGCCGCCGCTGAACAGGTTGCCGCGGCTGGCGCCGTCGACGGCGAGCAGTCCGCCGTCACCGGTGCGCAGCACGGCGCGGCGCTGCAACTCGATGGCGCTCGCGGGCCGGTTGCACACCATCACCTCGCCCCGGTCCTTCTCGTACCAGCGGAAGGCCGGCACGTCGAAGGTGCTGCCGTGCAGGATGCCGAGCTGGCTGGCGCCGGTCTGGCTGGACCAGTCGGTGCGCCAGGGGGTGAGGAGGTGCGTCGGCGGGGTGCGGTCGGCGGCCGCCCGCGCACCGTCCTCGGTGTCCGGCTGCTCCGCCGCCAGCCAGCGGGCGACCGTGGGCATCAGCCCCGTGCGGACGGCCCCGGTGAGGACGTCGTGACCGACCCCGTCGAGCTGGACGACGAGCAGGCCGGGCGTCGCGGGGCAGCCCGGGCCCGGTCTGCGGCGGCGGGCGGCGAGGCGGTGCAGCCGGCGCCGGTAGGCCTCGTCGTCCCGGACGGCGAGGGCGGCGCCGGTGGCCGAGGCGACGGCGGACATCACGGCGGCCACGATGACGGCGGTCTCCGGGGCGGCCGCGCCCCGGCCGGAGGGGTTGATGCGCAGGGCGAGCAGCAGCAGGGAGCCGTTGAGGAAGAAGACCAGCAGGCCGAGGACGAGGGCCGGGACGAGCAGCAGCAGCCGCACCAGCAGCGGCCACACCACGGCCGACAGGACGCCGAACGCCCCCGCGCCGCAGGCGGCCGTGACGGCGATGCGGGTGGCGCTGTCACCGTCGGCGGACTGGAGCTGGAAGTCGGGCAGGGCCGCGGCGAGGACCAGCATGGTGAGGGTGGACACCGCCCATACGGCGACACTGCGCCCGACCTGACCGACGACCCGCCGCCATCGCACACCCCGCACGCCCCGCACCCCTCGCATCCCGGCCCCGCTCGACCGATTCGGGGCCGCCCCCCACCTTGTCACACGGCCGGAACCGCGGGCCGGGCCCCCGGGTCAGCGTCCGTCGTACCCGGCCGTCGGCATGGACAGGCGGCGGTGCACCCGCGCCTTCATCTGGGCGTCGTACGACGGTTCGGCCCGCCCCACCGTCTCCACGCGCACCCCGCGCCGTGCGCACTCGGCGGTGAACGCCTCCACCGAGGACAGGGCGCGCTCGAGCACCCGCAGGCTGGGCGCGACGAACACGTCCACCCCGGGCCGCACCCCTTCCCACAGTGCGCAATGGTCGTAACGCAGCCCGCCGAGGAGAAGTTCCCGGGCGACGACATAGCCGTGTTCGGCCGCCCAGCGGGCGCACATGGCGTGCTGGCTGCGGGAGTCCACCAGGAAGGGGTCGGCCTCCAGCTGCTCCAGCGGGGTGAGGCTGGCGATGGTGGTGATCCGTACCGGCGTGCGCACGCCGAAGGCACCCCGTGGCTGTCCCATGGCGTCCCCCTCACCTCCGGGTTTCGCCGCCGACCCTACTCCTGCCCGTAGGCTTCGGGGAGTCGCGCGAAGGGGGCGAAGAGGGTGCCGGTGGAGATCACCTGGTGGGGCCATGCCACCTGCACGGTGGAGGACGCGAACACACGGGTGCTCACCGATCCGCTGTTCGCCCGCCGGCTGGCGCATCTGCGCCGCCGCCGCGGTGCCGTGCCGCCCGCCGAGGCCCGCCGCGCGGACCTGGTGCTCGTCTCCCATCTGCACGCCGACCATCTGCATCCGCCGTCGCTGGCGGCGCTGGCCCCGGGCACGCGCCTGCTCGTGCCCCGGGGCGCACCACGGGCGGTCCCGGGCCTGCGCCGGCTGCGGCACCTGCGCCTGACCGAGGTGGTCCCCGGGGACGAGGTGCGGGCCGGCGGGGTGTCGGTGCGGGTGGTGCCGGCCCTGCACGACGGGCGGCGGCTGCCGGTGGGCCCGCGCCGCTCCCCCGCGCTCGGTTACGTGGTGACGGGCGAGGCCCGGACCTACTTCGCCGGGGACACCGGGCTGTTCGACGCGATGGCCGAGCGGGTCGGGCCGGTGGACGTGGCGCTGCTGCCGGTGGGCGGCTGGGGGCCGTATCTCGGCGAGGGGCATCTGGACGCGGGGCGGGCGGCGCGGGCGCTGGCCCGGCTGGCGCCGCGGGCCGCGGTACCGGTGCACTACGGGACGTACTGGCCCCTCGGCATGGACGCGGTCCGGCCGCACGAGTTCCATGCGCCGGGTGACGAGTTCGTGCGGCTGGCGGCGGTGGCCGCGCCGTCGGTGGCGGTGCACCGGCTCGGGCACGGGGAGAGCGTACGGCTGGAGTTCGCCCGGTGAGCTGGCTGTCCGCGATAGCCCTGGCCGCGGGTGAGGCCCGGCCGGTGCCGCCGGAGTCGACGCAACAGGCGCTCGGCTATCCGTCGTTGTTCCTGCTGGTGCTGATCGGCGCGCTGGTGCCGGTGGTGCCGACGGGGGCGCTGGTGAGTTCGGCGGCGGTGGTGGCGTTCCATCAGACGGCGCCGTTCTCGCTGGCGTTGGTCTTCGTGACGGCGTCGCTGGCCGCCTTCCTGGGCGACGCGGCGCTGTACTGGCTGGGGCGGCGGGGGCTGCGGTCGAGGAACGGTTCGCGGTGGCTGGAGGCGATCCGGTCGCGGGCGCCTGAGGAGCGGCTGGACCAGGCGCGGACCAGGCTGGCCGAGCACGGGGTCGCGGTGCTGGTGCTGTCCCGGCTGGTGCCCGCCGGGCGGGTGCCGGTGATGCTGGCCTGTCTGCTGGCGGAGTGGCCGCTGCGGCGGTTCTCCCGGGGCAACGCGGTCGCCTGTCTGGCGTGGGCGGCCACCTATCAGGTGATCGGGGTTCTGGGCGGTTCGCTGTTCCCGGAACCCTGGGAGGGCGTGGTGGTGGCGGTGGGGCTGACCGTGCTGTTCAGTGCGGCGCCGGGTGTGGTGCGCCGGTTGCGGTAGCGCCTCACTCGAGCACCCCGGAGGCTCCCACCGGCAGATCCCACAGGTTCTCCCGGTCGAGTCCCGCCTTCTCCCAGGCCGTCCGCACCCTGGTGAGGGGTTCCAGGACCGGCTCGGCCGAGAGGATGAAGGTGCCCCAGTGCATGGGGGCCATCCGGCGGGCGCCCAGGTCGAGGGTGGCCCGGACCGCCTCCTCCGGGTCGCAGTGGACGTCGCTGAGCCACCACCGGGGGTCGTAGGCGCCGATGGGCATCAGGGCGAGGTCGATGCCGGGGTAGCGGCGGCCGATGCGGGAGAACCAGTGGCCGTATCCGGTGTCGCCGGCGAAGTAGAGGCGCTGTCCCTCCGCCGAGGTGAGCACCCAGCCGCCCCAGAGGCTGTGGCAGGTGTCGGTCAGGGTGCGCTTGGACCAGTGGTGGGCGGGGACGAAGTCGAAGCGGACCCCGGACAGTTCGGCCCCCTCCCACCAGTCCAGCTCGGTGACGCAGCCGAACCGGCGGCGCAGGAACCAGCGGCCGAGGCCGGCCGGGACGAACACGGGCGTGTCGCGCGGGAGCCGGCGCAGGGTGGGGGCGTCCAGGTGGTCGTAGTGGTTGTGGCTGATGACCACGGCGTCGACCCGGGGCAGGGTGTCCCAGGGCACGCCCACGGGGGTGATACGGGCGGGGGTGCCGAGGATCCGACGGGACCAGACGGGGTCGGTGAGCACGGTGAGCCCGCCGATGCGCACGATCCAGCTGGCGTGTCCGGCCCAGGTCACGGCGAGGCCGCGGGTGCCGACGCGGGGCAGCGCGGCGGGGGCGTACGGCAGCCGGGAGATGTCGGCGAGGCCGTCGGGGCGGGGGCGTACGGCGCCCTCGCGGGCGAACCGGGCCAGGGCCTTCAGGCCGGGCAGGGGGGCGGTGAGCCGGTCGTGGAAGGTGCGGGGCCACACGCGGTGTTCGCCGAGCGGGCGGGGTTCGGCCAGCGGGGGGAAGGGGGCCGCCAGGGGAGCCGGCGCGCCGGGCAGGGAGGCGGTGGGAGCCGTCCGGGCCGGTCCGGGCTCTTGCGTCTGCTGCGTCATCGAGGAGGCTCCCATCGCTTAAGCGTCGTCGCGGAGATCGTCGAAGACAGACCTCAAGGAGATCAATGCGCGGTGCACATGGGGCAGTTCCAACGGCTCGGGTGACGTGAGGCATTCCGCGCGTTCCTCGTCCGTGCCGCCCAGCAGGGGCCCGGTGGCGAGGCGTACGCGCAGCGCGCCGAGGTCGTCGCCGAAGCGGTGGCCGCCGGGCGCGGGCATGCCCAGCCGGGCGGTGAGGAGGTCCTCCAGCTCCTGTGCGTCGCCGACGCCGCGGTCCGCGAGCACCTCGCGCAGCGGGCCGAGGTCGGCGTAGAGGTGGCGCCCGGCCTGCGGCGGCCGGGCGAGCGCCCCGCCGGCCACGACCGCGGCGTGCGCGGCGGCGGCCACCCGCGCGTGCAGCCGTACGGTGGCCTCGCGGCGGGCGAAGAGGGGTTCGGGTTCGTCGAGGGCGTAGCCGGCGGCCGCGGCGAGCGGGGCGGCGATCCGTGCGCCGAGCGCGGTGAGGATGTCGAGCACGCGCGCGTGGAGGTGCCGTCCGGTGTCGGTGGCGGGGAAGCGGGCCACGGCGGCGGGCCAGCCGGGCGGCAGCAGGGCGCCGGCCAGGTCGGTGACGACGACGACCCGGTCGGGCCGCATCTCGGCGGGGCTGAGCAGCACGGTCTCGCGGGGGGCGTGCACGGTGTCCCGCCAGGTCTCGTCGCTGACCAGGTACAGGCCCTCGTCCGCGGCGGCCTCGACGGTCTCGTGCAGCAGTTCGGGCGGGGCGACGGTGGCGGTGGGGTCGTCGGCGACCGACAGCACCAGCAGCCGCGGGTCACCGCCCTCCGCGCGGACCCGGCGGACGGTCTCCAGCAGGGCGTACGGGTCGGGGACGCCGCCGCTCTCGGCGGGCGTGGGCACATGGAAGACGGGCCGGCCGAGGAGCCTGGCGTAGGGAGCCCACCAGGCGGCGCAGGGGCGGGGCACGAGGACGTCGGCGCCGTCGCCGGCGAGTGCGGCGGTCAGCGCGAGCAGCAGCGCCGGGGCGCCGGGGCCGGCGGCCACCTGGTCGGGGATGCTGGGCAGGCCGCGCCGGGTCCAGTAGCCGCAGGCCGCCTCCAGCAGGGCGGGGGCGCCGCCGACGGGCTGGGCGTCGGTGCGGTGCGCGGCCGCGGCGAGGACGGCGGAGAGTTCGGGGAGCACGGGGAGGCCGTCGCCGGGCAGGGGTGGGCCGTAGCGGACGGGTCCGTGGTCCTCGGGGTCCGTCCGCCGCATGTCCGCCTCCGCGCAGTCCGTGTTGCTCTACCGTCTACCGCCTACCGTTCGGTGTATTCCGTGTTCCGCGTAGTGCGTTCCGTGTTCTGTGTTCCGCGGTCCGTGTTCTGCGGTTGGTGTGATGCGGTTTTCCGTGGGCGGTCCGGCGTGTGCCGCGGTGCGTGGTCCGTGGTCCGCCGGGTCATGCCCGCCCCGGCCCGCCGGTGCGCCGCAGGCGGCCCCGCAGCCGGTAGGCGGCTCCCGCGCCGGCCCCGGCGACGAGGATGCCGCCGGCCACCAGCGCGGGGACCGAGCCGCCGAGGCTGCCTCCGGTTCCGGCCCCGACTCCGTGCTGCACCGCGGCCGGGGCGCAGCCGTCGTCGGTGCGCGGCTCACGGCAGCCGTGGTCGTCGTACTCGGGGAGGAGGGGGCGGGTGTCCCCGTGGGGGTCGGCATGGGTGTCGGCATGGGTGTCACCGTGAGTGTCACCAGGGGTGTCGCCGTGAGCGTTCCCCGGGGCGTCGCCGTGGCCGGATGGTTCGGGGCGGGCGCTCCAGGGCTGGGCGGCCTTGCCGGGGGCGGCGGGGCAGGCGCCGTCGACGCCGGACGCGGTGTCCGGGCCGCCGCCCGCCGGGTCGCCCACGGAATCGCAGGTGAGGGAGATAGCGCCGGGGCCGGCCTCGGCGGCAAGGTCCGCACCGGCGGCGGGCCCGGCTATGGCGAGCGAGGCGCCCACGGCGAGGGCGACGGACAGGGCGCGGGCGGTGCTGCGCATCGGCGGGCTCCTCGGCGAGCGGTGACGGACAACGAGGGGCGGACGGCGGTACGGCGGTTGCGCGGCGCGTGTGTGCCCTCGCTGCCATCACAGCCCGGCGGACGGCGTACCGCGCGCGGCCGGAGCCCATTCGCGGGACAGACGCGGCCGGCCGGGTGACAGCGGGACCGCCCGCCGCCTCCCGGAGGTTTTCCGGCCGCCGCCCAGGTGACTCGGTATCCGCTGACCGGATCGTCCGTTCCGCATGCACGGGGAGGTCCCCTCGATGAGCACCAAGGTCTCCGACCACATTCTGGAGCGGCTGCGCGCCTGGGGCGTGGAGCAGGTCTTCGGCTATCCCGGCGACGGCATCAACGGGCTGCTCGCCGCCTGGGGCCGGGCCGAGGACAAGCCCCGGTTCATCCAGTCCCGGCACGAGGAGATGTCCGCCTTCGAGGCGGTCGGGTTCGCGAAGTTCAGCGGCCGTATCG
Organism: Streptomyces sp. NPDC031418; assembly: GCF_055581605.1. Classification (NCBI taxonomy): domain Bacteria; kingdom Bacillati; phylum Actinomycetota; class Actinomycetes; order Kitasatosporales; family Streptomycetaceae; genus Streptomyces; species Streptomyces sp. NPDC031418. The sequence goes on along the minus strand of NZ_JBVIJC010000039.1, from coordinate 6,161 downwards.
GGGTGTGCGCGGCGACCTCAGGGCCGGGCGCCATCCATCTGCTGAACGGGCTGTACGACGCCAAGCTGGACCATGTGCCGGTGCTGGCGATCGTCGGCCAGACGAACCGGACCGCGATGGGCGGCTCCTACCAGCAGGAAGTCGACCTGCACACGCTGTACAAGGACGTCGCCTCGGACTTCGTGGAGACCGTGACGGTGCCCGAGCAGCTGCCGAACGTGCTGGACCGGGCGATCCGCACGGCCTACGCGCGGCGCTCCCCGACGGCGCTGATCATCCCGGGCGATGTGCAGGAGCTGGACTACTCGCCGCCGACGCACGCGTTCAAGATGGTGCCCTCCAGCCTGGGCATGAGCGAGTACACGGCCACGCCGACGGACGATGCGCTGCGCCGCGCGGCGGACGTGCTGAACGCGGGCGACAAGGTGGCGATCCTCGTCGGGCAGGGCGCGGCCGGCGCGGTCGCGGAGGTGCAGGAGATCGCCGAGCTGCTCGGCGCGGGCGTCGCGAAGGCGCTGCTCGGCAAGGACGTGCTCAGTGACGAGCTGCCGTACGTCACCGGGCCCATCGGACTGCTGGGCAGCCGGCCGTCGTACGAGCTGATGCGGGACTGCGACACCCTGCTGACCATCGGTTCGTCCTTCCCGTACACGCAGTTCATGCCGGAGTTCGGCAAGGCGCGCGGGGTGCAGATCGACATCGACCCGCACATGATCGGCATGCGGTATCCGTACGAGGTGAACCTGGTCGGCGACGCCCGGGCGACGCTGCGGCGGCTGATCCCGCTGCTGAACGCCGACCGGGGCGGGCGCGAGTGGTACGACACGGTGTGCGCGAACGTACGGCGCTGGCACGAGACGATGGAGCGGCGGGCCGGGCTGTCCGCGGACCCGATCAACCCGGAGTACGTCGCCCGGGCGCTGGACCCGCTGCTGCCGGACGACGCGATCCTGACCTCGGACTCGGGCTCGGTGGCGAACTGGTACGCCCGGCACATCACCATGCGGCCCGGCATGCGCGGTTCGCTGTCGGGGACGCTGGCCACGATGGGGCCGGGGGTGCCGTACGCGATCGGGGCGAAGTTCGCGCACCCGGACCGTCCGGTGGTCGCGCTGGTCGGCGATGGCGCGATGCAGATGAACGGGCTGGCGGAGATGATCACCGCGGCGAAGTACCAGGACCGCTGGTCGGATCCGCGGCTGGTGGTGGGCGTGTGGAACAACCGCGATCTGAACCAGGTGACCTGGGAGATGCGGGCGATGGAGGGTGCTCCCTCCTTCCTGCCCTCGCAGGAGATCCCGGACGTGCAGTACGCGGCCTTCGCGCGGTCGCTGGGGCTGACCGGGGTGCGGGTGGAGAAGCCCGAGGACGTCGAGGCGGGCTGGCGGGCGGCGCTGGCCGCCGACGGGCCGGCCGTGATCGAGTTCCTCACCGATCCCGCCGTACCCCCGATTCCGCCGCACGCCACCTGGGAGCAGATGGAGGCGACGGCCGCGTCCATCCTGAAGGGCGACGCGGACCGTGGCTCGGTCATCAAGCAGGGGCTGAAGGCGAAGATGCAGGAGTTCCTGCCGGGCCGCGACAAGCACTAGCGCGTGGCGCTCGTACACCACGCGGCACCGGCAGGAACCCGGGCGGAGACCCTAGCCGCGACGGCCGGGGAGCGTCAGGGCGGTCAGGCCGAGGGCGAGGACGGCCAGCCCGCACCAGGAGGCGGCGGGCAGGGTCTCGCCGAGGACGGTGACGCCCAGGACCGCGGCCACGGCGGGCTCGGCCAGGGTCAGTGTCGTCGCGACCGACGCCGGGGTGCGGCGCAGCCCGTGTCCGAAGAGCCGGTAGGCGAGGAAGCCGCTGAACAGGGCCAGGTAGCCCGCCACCGCGGCGCCCCGGACGGTGCCGAGCCAGTGCGGGCCGGCGGCCAGGACGAGCGGGACGCAGAGCAGCCCGGCCGCACCGAAGAGCACGCCCATGACCGCGCCGGACGGGTGTCCGCGGGTGATGAGGGTGCCGGCGATCAGCGAGTAGCCGGCGTAGGACAGCCCGGCGCCCGCGGCGAGCGCGATGCCGACGAGGTCCGTCGGGGCTGTGGCACCGCTGAGGGTGGGGCCCAGCACCAGAAGGGTGCAGCCGAGGACGGCGGCCGCGGTGGCGCCGGTCCAGCGTGCGGTCGGCCGGGACCGGCCGGTGAGCCAGCACAGCAGGCCGGTGAAGACCGGTGCGCTGCCCAGTGCGATCACGGTGGCCACGGCCACCCCGGTGCGGGCGACCGCCGGGTAGAAGGTGACGGGATACCCGGCCACCGCGAGGGCGCCCACGACGAGCAGCCGGCGCTCGGCGCGGGTGCAGGCGGCCGGCAGCGAGCGGGCGCCGCGGGCGGTGAGGAGCAGCAGCAGCCCGCTGAGCGCGAGCCCGGCGCAGCCGATGGCCGCGGCCGGTGCGCCGGCCGGCGCCAGGGAGCCCGCGGTCCCGGTCGTGCCCCACAGCACGGCCGAGGCGAGGATCGGTGCGGGTCCGCCGAGGAGGCGGGTACGGGAACGGCGCGGGCGCGTTGCGGCGGGCGCGGCAGGAGCAGGAGTGGTGGTGCGGTTCGGCACGGTCACGGTCGTGGCCTTCTGTCGTCACGGCGTTTCGGGACTTCGCGTCGAAACGGGCGCACGACAGGAACCCCTGACCGCCCGGTGGGGCCGGTCGGGGCCGGGAGCCGGTCGTCGCTGCCTGCGCCCTCAGGCGCCGAGCGGCGGAAGGGCGATGTGCCAGTAGGTGTTCACCCGCGCATCGTAGCTGCTCGCAGCCGGTGCGCGGGCTCCCGTATCCGCGCCCGGCACTCGTCGGGGACGGGCTGTTATGCGGCTGTCTGGACGGGTACGCGTGTGCGCACCGAGCCGATCGGTGGCCACGATGCGGATCTTCGACCCTCTTGGAGGAGGACATGCAGCGAGGCAGTGACCGGTTGAACGTCCACCGGGACGACGAGATGAAGCACGAGCTGCGGGGCATGCTGCGGTCCGGGCATCCGACGCGGGTCGAGGAGTGGCACGACGTGGAGCCGGCCGCCGACGACGACCCGGAGGTGACCAGCGGACCGGTGGGCGGACTGGGCGCACCGGCGTCGCTGGAGCGGACGCGACTGGAGCTGGCCCGGCACCTGAGCCGGCACGCGTTCCCGGCCCGGGCCGGGGATCTGGCCCGGTCGCTGCGCCGGGGCAACGCGCCCGGCGCCCTGGTCGACGGGGTGGCCCGGCTGCCGCACGGGGACCGCTTCGACACGGTGAGCCAGCTGGCCGAGGCGCTGGTGGGCGGCGCATGAGCCGAGACCAGGCGGCGGACATCGCGCGCGGCACGACCATGGACGTCGGTGATGTCACCACGCGGTTTCTGCTCTACGGGCTGCTGCCCGGCTGGTTCGTGCCGGGGCTCGCCGACTGGGCGATGCACCGGCGCACCCGGATCGAGGACACGGCGGGGACGAAGGAGTCCCTGATCCACTCGCTGATGATGGCGGAGGTCGGCCTGCCCATCGTGCTGACCCTGCGCTACGAGGTGAACCCGCTGCTGCTGGCCGTGCAGCTCGGCGCGGCCGCGGTGCACGAGGCGACCGCGCTGTGGGACGTACGCACGGCCGTGGACAGCGACCGCGCGGTGCGGCCGGTCGAGCAGCACATCCACAGCTTTCTGGAGTCGCTGCCGTTCGGCGGGCTGGCCTCGCTGATGTGCCTGCACTCCGACCAGGTGCGGTCGCTGCTGCGGGGCGGGCGCGGCGACCCGGACGCGTGGCGTCTGGTCCGCCGCCGGCGGCCGCTGTCCCCCGGCTATCTGGCGGGGATCGGCCTGGCGATCGGCGCGTGTGTGCTGCTGCCGTACGGCGAGGAGCTGCTGCGCTGCCGGCGGGCGGCGCGGGCGAGGAAACGGAACCGGTGAAAGGAGGCGGAGAATCGTGCGTATCGCGTTTCTGGTGGCGCCCGAGGGCGTCGAGCAGGTGGAGCTGACCGAGCCGTGGAAGGCGGCCTCCGACGCCGGGCACGAACCGGTGCTGGTGTCGACGAAGGCCGGGGAGATCCAGGCGTTCGACCATCTGGACAAGGCGGACACGTTCCCCGTGGACGAGGTGGTGGGCGAGACCTCGGCGGGCTCGTTCGGCGGGCTGGTGCTGCCGGGCGGGGTGGCCAATCCGGACTTCCTGCGGATGGACGAGAAGGCCGTCGCCTTCGTCCGGGACTTCTTCGAGGGAGGCCGGCCGGTCGCGGCGATCTGCCACGCCCCGTGGACGCTGGTGGAGGCGGACGTCGTACGGGGCCGGGTGCTGACCTCGTGGCCCAGCCTGCGCACGGACATCCGCAACGCGGGCGGCACCTGGGTGGACGAGCGGGTCAAGATCTGCGACCACGGCTCCAACCAGCTGGTGACCAGCCGTAAGCCGGACGATCTGAAGGCGTTCTGCGACGCGTTCCTGCATGTCTTCGCCGGGGAGCCCGGCTGACGGACCTACCGCGCGTCAGGGGCCGGCCCGCTCGGGCCGGCCCCTGGCGCCTGTCCGGGCGCCGGTCAGGTACCGGAGGTGCCCGGAGCCGCCGCCTCTGCGCAGCCGCGCTCCCGGGCGCCCTCGCGGGTGCGGCCCGCGCTGACCAGGCGGCGCGGGTTGCGGCGCAGGTACTCGCCCTCCAGCTGGGCCATGCGCTCGTTGTGGGCGCGCAGCGCGTCGTTCGAGCCATAGAGGAGGGTGTCGTGGCGTGTGCGGTGGATCGTCTCCAGCTCCTTCATGAGCTGCTGGTCGTCCAGTCGGCTGGGCTCGACTCCGGTCATGGTGTTCCCCGCTCGTCGTGTTCGTGTCTGCGGTCCGGGTACCCGCCCGGCATGCAATGCCTCCGAGCGATGTCCGGGAGGAATCCATGGAGCTAGGGTTCTTGAATCCACTGTACGAACATCCGGGGTCGTGGGCCTCCGCATATGTGGACACCTCCCTGCACACCGAGGACCAGCAGCAGCGGCGCCATCTGATCGCCCAGTCGGTGGCCCGGGAGCTGGCCGCGCAGGGAGCGGACGAGGCCACCTGCCGGGCGGTGTTCGAGGCCGCCGAGCGGCTGCGGCACGCGCCCGAGCCGTACGGCAGGGCCGTGTTCGCCCGGGACGGCGAGGTGGTCCTGGAGGTGCCGCTGACCTCGGGACCGCAGGACAGTGAGGCGTACTGGGGCACGCTGCCCCGGGTGACGCCGCTGCTGGACCTGGCCGGTGAGGATCCGGTGTCGCTGGTGGCCTACATCGACCGCACGGGCGCGGTCCTCGAGCTGCGCAGCGCGCTGCTGCACGAGCAGGCCGGGCAGGTGACCGGTCGGCAGTGGCCGATGCACCGGTCGAAGGCGTCCGACTGGTCGGAGCGGCACTTCCAGCTGAAGGTCGAGAACACCTGGGAGCACAACGCCCGCGAGATCGCCGGGGCGCTGGCGGCCTGTCAGGAGGAGACCGGCGCCGATCTGCTGATCCTCTGCGGGGAGGAGCGGGAGTGCCGCTCGGTGCACGAGCAGCTGCCCCAGCAGCTCCAGGACCGTGCCGTCGAAACGGCGCACGGCATGGGCAGCCGCCTGCTGCCCGAGGAGGTCGCGGAGATCCGCGCCCGGCATGTGCGGGAGCGGCTGCTGGCCGAGGTGGAGCGGTACCGGGCGGCCCGGGCGCCGAAGGCGCAGGCGCGAGCGGCGGCCGTGGAGGGCGTGCCGGGGCTGATCGAGGCGGCGCGGGAGCACCGGCTCGCGGAGCTGCTGATCCGCCCGGACGCGCCGGACGCCGGCCGTGAGGTGTGGATCGGTGAGGATCCGGACCAGCTGGCCGCCCGGCGCAGCGAGTTGCGGAACCTCGGTGAGCGGCAGGCGTGGCCGGCCCGCGCCGATGACGCGCTGGTCCGGTCGGCCGTGGTGACGGGCGCTCCGGTGGTGTCGCTGACGCCGGTGCTGGACGAGACCGGGGACGAGGTGCCGGCCGGCGGGCTGGGTGCGCTGCTGCGCTGGAAGTGAGGCGCCGGGAGCGGGGGGGGGGGGGGGGGGGGGGGGGGGGGGGTCCCCCCCCCCTCCCTCCCCTCCCCCCCCCCCCCCCCCTGAAAGGGGAAATAACAACAGGATGAAGAAAGCCTCCCCGCCCTCGGGCGAACAAGACGTTGCGTCCTGGGGAAACTA
>NZ_JBVIJC010000038.1:0-51059 GCF_055581605.1 Streptomyces sp. NPDC031418 | reverse complement strand
TTTTTGGGGTTTGGGGATGAGGGAGGGGGGGAGCGGGTGGGGAGTGGGCTGGAGAAGGGGGCGGGGGTCCCCCCGGTATCCGGTGTTGGGGGGCGGGGGGGGGGGGGAACACTTCCCCCCGTCCCCCCCCGCGCCCCGAATCCCTCACCAGGAGACGACGACCTTGTCGCCCACCCGCACCTGCGCGAAGAGCCGGGCGATCGCCGTCTCGTCCCGGACGTTCACGCAGCCGTGCGAGCCGCCCGCGTAACCGCGCGCCGCGAAGTCGTACGAGTAGTGCACCGCCTCGCCCCCGCTGAAGAACATCGCGTACGGCATCGGCGAGTGATAGAGCGTCGACACATGGTTGCGTGACTTCCAGTAGATGTGGAACACACCCTCGCGGGTCGGGGTGTACTGCACGCCGAAGCGCACGGCCATGGTCGACACGGTCCGCCCGTCGATCATCCAGCGCAGCGTCCGGCTGGTCTTGCTGATGCACAGCACCCGCCCGGTCAGACAGCGCGGGTCGGGCGCCGCGGCCGGCTGGCCGCCCATCAGGTACAGCTCCCACTTCCCCGGCGCATGCGTCATCGCCAGCAGCCGCCGCCAGGTCGCGGTGTCCGTCATGCCGGTCCGCGGCAGCCCCCGCTTGCCCTGGAAGCCGCTGACCGCCCGCTCGGTCAGATCGTCGTACGACCCCGTCGGCCCGTCGAACAGCCAGTCCAGCTGGCGCAGCCGCGCCTGGAGCTCGCGCACGCCCGGCCCGCTGTCGCCGCGCCGCCACAGCACGGCGGGGGACGGCGTCTCCGCCCGCGCGCCGGGCGGGGCCTGGGACCGGGTCCGGGCGGGTACCGGTCCGCCGGGTCTGCCGTCGGTGCCCGCGGGCTGGACGGTGCAGCCGACGAGAGCGGTGAGGGCGGTGAGGGCGGTGAGGGTGACGGCACGGGCTCGTACGGCGGCGGGGCCGCCCGGCAGCTTCATGCCGAGGATGCTTCCCCGCGTGACCGCCGCCGAACGAGCGGGCATGGTGAGAAGTGACGGACGTACTGCCGTACCGCGGAGGCGAGGCATCCATGGCGCGTGAGTCGGAGTCGGGGCTGCCGATCGAGCCGGTCTACGGCCCGTCGGCGCTGGACGGCTGGGACCCGGCCGTCAGTCTGGGCGAACCGGGCGGCTACCCCTTCACCCGGGGCGTGTACCCGACGATGTACACCGGCCGCCCCTGGACCATGCGCCAGTACGCCGGTTTCGGCACCGCGGCCGAGTCCAACGCCCGCTACCGGCAGCTGATCGAGCACGGCACGACCGGGCTGTCGGTCGCCTTCGACCTGCCCACCCAGATGGGCCATGACTCCGACGCGCCCCTCGCGCACGGCGAGGTCGGCAAGGTCGGCGTGGCGATCGACTCGATCGAGGACATGCGCGTCCTCTTCGACGGCATCCCGCTGGGCCAGGTCTCGACGTCGATGACGATCAACGCCCCGGCGGCCCTGCTGCTCCTGCTCTACCAGCTGGTGGCGGAGGAGCAGGGCGTCCCGGCGGACCGGCTGACGGGGACGATCCAGAACGACGTCCTGAAGGAGTACATCGCGCGCGGGACGTACATCTTCCCGCCGAAGCCGTCCCTGCGGCTGACCGCGGACATCTTCCGCTACTGCACCGCCGAGATCCCGAAGTGGAACACGATCTCGATCTCCGGCTACCACATGGCCGAGGCGGGCGCCTCGCCCGTGCAGGAGATCGCCTTCACGCTCGCCGACGGCATCGAGTACGTGCGGACGGCGGTCGCGGCCGGGATGGACGTCGACGACTTCGCCCCCCGCCTGTCCTTCTTCTTCGTGGCCCGTACGACGCTGCTGGAGGAGGTCGCGAAGTTCCGCGCGGCGCGGCGGATCTGGGCGCGGGTGATGCGGGAGGAGTTCGGCGCGCGGAACCCGAAGTCGCTGATGCTGCGCTTCCACACCCAGACGGCCGGGGTGCAGCTGACCGCCCAGCAGCCGGAGGTGAACCTGGTCCGGGTCGCCGTACAGGCCCTCGCGGCGGTGTTCGGCGGCACCCAGTCCCTGCACACCAACTCCTTCGACGAGGCCATCGCGCTGCCGACCGACAAGTCGGCCCGGCTGGCGCTGCGGACGCAGCAGGTGCTGGCGTACGAGACGGACGTACCGGCGACGGTGGACCCGTTCGCCGGCTCGTACGCGGTGGAGCGGATGACGGACGAGGTGGAGGAGGCGGCCGTCGCCCTCATGCGCAGGGTGGAGGAGTTCGGCGGGGCGGTGGCGGCGATCGAGCGGGGCTTCCAGAAGGCCGAGATCGAGCGGAACGCCTACCGGATCGCCCAGGAGACGGACTCCGGCGAGCGGGTGGTCGTGGGCGTCAACCGCTTCCAGCTGGACGCGGAGGAGCCGTACGAGCCACTCCGCGTCGACCCGGCGATCGAGGCCCGGCAGACCGAGCGGCTGCGCCGGCTCCGCGCGGAGCGGGACCAGGGCGCGGTGGACTCGGCCCTGGCCGCCCTGAAGAAGGCGGCGGAGGGCGAGGACAACGTCCTCTACCCGATGAAGGAAGCCCTGCGCGCACGGGCGACGGTGGGAGAGGTGTGCGGCGCGCTCCGCGAGGTGTGGGGCGCTTATGTGCCGTCGGACGCGTTCTGATCCGGGCGGGTACCCCGTAGGGGCGGCCGCGGCCGGTCAGAGGCCGACCGTGGGGAGGTAGGACTCCAGGCCCGCCGTCGTGTCGCCCGTCCAGGCGATGTGGCCGTCCGGGCGGATCAGGAAGACTCCGGGGCCGTAGCCGGCGGGGGCTGCGGGCAGTGCGCGGATGTCCGGGCGCGGGGCGGGGGCGCCCAGGAGGGTCCAGTGCGGGCCGCGGAAGGTGTCGAAGAGGCGGACGCCGTTCACCGTGCCGTCGGGGGCACGGTCGCCCGCCTGGACGCCGGTCGGGTGCTTGCGGGTCTCCGCGCTCAGGGACGACGTCCGGTATCCCACGTCGAGCTGGACCGTGGCCCGGCCCCGGCGCACCTCTCCGCGGTGCACGCCCGTCGACAGCTCCAGCATCGCGGCCGCGTTCGCCCGGCGTTCCTCCTCGTAGGTGTCGAGCAGTGCCTCCGGCGCCCCGTCGCGCAGCACCGCGCCCAGTTTCCAGCCGAGGTTGTAGGCGTCCTGCACGCTGGTGTTGAGCCCCTGTCCGCCGGCCGGGGAGTGGATGTGCGCGGCGTCGCCGGCCAGCAGGACCCGGCCCGCCCGGAAGCGGTCGGCCAGGGCCGCGCGAGGCCGGAACTCCGAGGCCCAGTGCACCTCGGCCAGGTCCCCGGCGTCCAGGTGGGTGCCGGCGGCGACCAGCCTGCGCAGTCCGTCGAGGGAGAGGTCCACCGCCTCGTCCTCCGCCAGGCGCGCCTGGAGCTGGAACCGGTCCGTGCCGGCCAGCGGGCACAGGCCGACGACGGTCCCCTCGTCCCTCGGGAACACATGCCAGTGCTCCCGGTCCAGGCCACCGATCCGCACGTCCGCCACCAGGAACGGCGCCGGGTCCACCGTCTCCCCGGTCATGCCGACGCCCACGGCGCGCCGGATGGCCGAGCGGCCGCCGTCGGCCGCGACGACATACCGCGCGCCGAGCGTCGTACCGTCGGCGAGGCCGACCCGCACCCCGTGCGCGTCCTGCTCCACGCCCGTCACCTCGTGGCCGAAGGCGACCTTCCCGCCCGTCTCCAGCAGCCGCGCGTACAGCACCTCCTGGGTCCGCCACTGCGCGATCGACCACGGTTCGGGGTACGGCGTGCCCTCGTCCGGCGCGATCCGGTCGAACATCGGGCTGGTGTCGGCCGGTGCGCCGTCCCGCCAGATCAGCCGTGGCGGCACCGGACCGCCCGCCGCGCGGATCCCGGCCAGCACGCCCAGGTCGTCGAAGACCTCCAGGGTGCGCGGCTGGAGGCCCTTGCCGCGTGAGCCGGGGAACAGGCCGTCGGCCCGCTCCAGCACCAGCGCGTCCACTCCGCGCCGCGCCAGGTCGATACCGAGGGTGAGACCGGTCGGCCCCGCGCCGACAATCACGACATCCATCCCAGCTCTCCTTAACGTCGTTAAGTTCCGTCGCTCGCAAGGATGCCCTTAACGCTGTTAAAGTGTCAAGGGTGAGCCCCGAGAAACGCGCCCCCCTGGACCGCCGCCGGGTCGCGGACACCGCGCTGCACCTGCTGAACGAGGTCGGCCTGGACGGCCTGACCCTGCGCGCCATCGCCCAGCGGCTGGACGTCAAGGCGCCCGCCCTGTACTGGCACTTCAAGGACAAGCAGGCGCTGCTGGACGAGATGGCGACGGAGATGTACCGGCGGATGGTCGCCGGAACCGCGCATCACCCGGACGACACCTGGCAGGAGCGGCTGCGCAAGGTCAACCGCGGACTGCGCGCCGCACTGCTCGGCTACCGCGACGGCGCCAAGGTGTTCAGCGGCTCACGCTTCACCGGCACCGACCACGCCTCCGAGCTGGAGGCCAACCTGCGCTTCCTCACCGGTGCGGGCTTCACCCTGGCCCAGGCCGTCCAGGCGTCCCGCGCGGCGCACCTGTACACCCTCGGCTTCGTCACCGAGGAGCAGGGCATGCGGCCCCGCCCGGACGAACCCCGGCAGGGGTACGACCTCGTCGAGGAGCGGGCCCGCCGGCTCGCCGACTACCCGCTCGCGGCCGAGGCCGGGAAGGTGCTCTTCGACGACTACGACCGCCAGTTCGAGGAAGGACTGGCGGTCGTGATCGCGGGAGTGGAGGCGCGCTACGGCATCGGCTGAGCGCGGGCCGGCGACGGTTTCAGCGCCCGCTTCAGCCGCGGCCCGAACGGCCTCTCCACCAGCCGGTGGATCAGCCAGGCCAGCACCAGCATGGCCACCACCGTCAGGGCGAGCGTCGGCCACGGCGGCAGCCCCAGGCCCCGGTGCAGCACCCGGATGACGAACCAGCCCAGGTGCTCGTGGACCAGGTAGAACGGGTACGTCAGCGCGCCCGCCGTGACCAGCCAGCGCCAGGAGGCCCACTGGGTCCAGCCCAGCGCCACGGCGGCGACGGCGGCGAAGGCGAGAGTGACGACGAGCATCACGACGTACGGATCGCGGTGCGGATGCGGGCCCCACAGCCCGCGCGTGGCCTCGCTCTGCGCCAGCAGCCAGGACATCGCGACGATGCCCCAGGCGAGCAGGCCGCTGCCGAAGCGGTGGATCAGATACAGGGCCAGCCCGCCGGTGAAGTAGGGCGCGTACTCGGGCATGACCAGCTGGTTCAGCAGGTCGTTGCCGGAGCCGTGGCACAGCACCGCCGCCGCCGTCCACACGCAGGCGAACAGCACCACCCGGCGGTAGGTCACCCCGCGCACCACGACGAGCAGGGCGAACAGCACGTAGAAGCGCACCTCGACCCAGAGGGTCCAGCACACGCCGAGGACCCGGGTCGCGCCCATCGGCTGCTGGAGCATCGTCAGGTTCACCAGGAACTCGTCCGGCCGCACCGGGTGGACGACGACGGGCAGCGCCGCGGCCGCGCCGGTGACCAGCACCAGGGCCACCCAGTAGGCGGGGTACAGGCGCGCGACCCGGGAGCGGAAGAAGTCGCCCAGAGTGCGGCCCCAGCTGCTCATGCAGATCACGAAGCCGCTGATGACGAAGAAGAACTGCACCCCGAAGCAGCCGTACACGGCCACCCGGTACAGGGTGGGGAAGATGTGCCGCGGGTCCCCGTGCCAGGACCCGGCGACCGTGCCGCCGCGACCGGCGTAGTGGTAGAAGCAGACCAGCAGCGCGGCCACCAGCCGCAGACCGTCCAGGGCGAACAGCCGGCCCCGGCGACCCGTCGCGAGGACCCGGCCGCCGTCCGGCCGGGGTATGACAGGCCCCGCCTCGGCGGCAAGCCCGGGAGAGGGAGCGGGCATATACGGATTCTTCCTTCCTGCGTGCCTGCCACGGACGTCCTGCGTGCCCGCCGCGAACCGACCCGGCGCCCGGGCACGGCATCCGACCCGGATGCCGTCAACCGCGTGCGCCGCGGCGCAGGCTGCGGGCCTTGCGGGCCACGCGGCGGACTGTTGCGTTGCGGGGGATGAAGGCCAGTTGCGCCGGGACCCCGCCGGGCAGGGCCAGTGCGGACAGACGCCGTCGCTTGAAGTAGCGCGCGGTGTGCGCGTCCAGGTTCCGGGCCAGCCAGCCCTCGGCCTCCGGGCGCAGCCCCGGCAGGATCTTCGGCTGCATCGCGAAGCCCACCGCGCGCACCAGCCCGCTCAGCGCCTCCACGGTCATGCCGCGGCGCTGCTCGGTGACGGCGGCCGCGTCGGTCAGCTCCGGCAGCAGCGCGTCCACGATGGTGACCGGGACCCGGTTGCTGTTCTCGTACGGCGTCAGCCCCTCCAGCAGCAGCTCGGTGCCGACCCGGGCGACCGGAAGGCCGTACAGGGCCTGCGCCGTGAGCAGCGCGGTGGAGAAGCAGCCGACGACCAGCGCGGGACGCATCCGCTGGTACAGCACCTCGGCCAGCACCGGGGTGTCGAGCACGGTCAGCTCGGCGTCCAGCCGCTCCGCCTCCTGCTCCAGGGAGCGGGTGTAGCGGGCCGGGGCCGAGGGGTGCGGCTTGAACACCACCCTCCGGTGGCCGAGCCGGACCGCGCCGCGCAGCATCCGCACATGCAGCGCCTCCTCCTGCTCGGCGGTGAGGATGTCCAGCGCGGACAGGTACTGCCCCAGCAGCAGTGCCGGTTCGTCGATGTCCGGCAACTCCGCGGTTTCCTGGGCGAGTTCGGCGAGCACCTTAATGAAGGCCGGGCTCGGCAGCAGCTCGCCGGGCACCCCGAACTCGGTGAGCAGCAGCGGCTCCAGACCCGGCACCAGGTCCAGGTGCAGCACCCGGTCCACCCGGGTGCCGACCAGCGGGTCGATCTTGTTGCGGGTCGGGCCGTAGCTCATCAGTCCGTCGGCGTACACCGTGACCGGGGCGCCGGTGAAGCTCTGGGCGAGCGCCAGGGACGGGTTGACCTGGATCGACTCGACCGCCAACTCCACGTCGTCGGAGCCGAGTTGCCACTCGTGGCGCAGATAGCGCTCCCAGAGCGGCAGGTCGTCCGCGCGGGGTGCCCAGCCGCCCGGGTGGAAGGGGAAGATCGCCGCGTTGTACGAGACGACGTCGTCGAAGCGGTCCCGCAGCCGTTCGAAGCCGGGCGCCCGGTCCAGCGCCGGGGTGATCTCCGGTGCGGCCGCGTTGTTGCAGACCAGCAGGATCCGCCGGTCGGCCGGGCGGAAGCAGCCGGAATCCAGTGCGGCGGCGAGCGTGGCCGTGCCGTACAGCGTCGACGCCTGGAAGATCTGGGTGGTCACGCGGCGGCCCCCGCGGCGGCGGGACGGCGGCGCAGCCGGCGCAGCCGGGAGGCGCGCTGGATGTCCATCGAGTCCAGTGCCTCGTCCAGCACGTCCTGCGGCATGCGCCGCAGCGCGGCGGCACTCAGGGATTTCAGTTTCTTCGCCACCGCGGGCTCGAACCTTTCGATGGTTCCCAGATGATGGGAAATGATGGCGCAATAGGTGCGGACGGCCTTCGGCAACAACCGTGCGGCCTCCCGGTCCAGGGCGGTTTCCGCGATGACCTGATCGAACGCCCGAATGAAATCGAGTTGCCGCACATCGCCGATCTGGGTGAGCGAGGACGCGACCCCGCGCCGGTAGAACACCCCGAGCAGGCTCACCACGGCGAAGGACTCGGCCTCCCGGTGCAGCTTCCAGATCCACGGCCGGTCCTCGGCCGTGCGCAGCCCGTCGGTGAAGTGCAGCAGCCCCCGCTCCAGCAGCCGGCGGTGGTAGACGCCCGCCCAGGCGTACGGGTAGTCCACGGACGTGGACCGGTCGGCGGGCAGTATCGCCTCGCGCGGGTCCAGCACCACGTTCCGCCGGCCGACCGGCACCCGCACCACACTGCGCGCCCGCGCCGTGCACTGCACATGGTCGGTGCGCAGGAAGTCGCAGCCCAGCTCGTCCATCGCGGCGACCAGCCGGGGAAAGTAGCCGGGGGCGAGCCAGTCGTCGCCGTCCAGGAAGGTCAGATACTCGCCGCGCGCCCGGTCGATCCCGGTGTTGCGCGCGGTCGCCAGCCCGCCGTTCTTCTCGTGCCGGACCAGCACGGCCCCCGGCAGCTCGCGCTCCGCGCGCGCGAGAATCTCTGGTGTCCCGTCGCGGGAACAGTCGTCGACGAGAATGAATTCGAAGTCCTCACGCGCGTTCGCACCCAGACTGGTGAGGGTGTCGGGCGCGTATTGCTGCACGTTGTAGAACGGCACGATGACGGAGAGCTTGACCACGTCAGGGACGTTAGGGGGAAGCCCGTCATTCGTCTTGACGCTTCGCTTGATACCGGGTGAACGACACGTGGCGAAGCTGTGAACCGGGCTTTTTCAGGGGGAGTTCCCGGCCCGATTCGCCATTCGGCGGTGTGCTGTTAACCGTTTGTTGCATTCCGGTTGGGCGGAACCTCGGAATGCCTTCCTAGCGTCTTCGGCGTGCCAGCAAGTGCAACGAAGTCCCTGCGGGTCGCCGTTCTCGCGGACTCCGACACCCGGTGGAAGTGGGGGGCGCTCACCGCGCAGCGCCTCACTCCGGCGGCTGCCGGGGTCCGGCTCGACGGCTACCTCCTGCGGGGGCGCGCCACACCGACCCCCCGCCAGCTTCAGGAAGTCGGCGTCCGGGCGGACTCCCTGAGCGAGGTCACCGGCGTCGAGTTCCTGCGTGCGATGACCGCCGAGCCGTACGACATCCTCGTCCTCGCCCTGGTCGGCGGCGGTGTGCAGGCGATGCTGCACGGGCTGCGCAACGCCTGGGGCACGGGCCCGCGTCCGGTGGTGGTCACCGGATACGTCGGCGTCGTCTACGAGAAGCTCGCCGACGGGCTGCTGCTGCGGCACGGCGCCGACCTCGTCCTTGCCAACTCCCGCCATGACGCGGACCGGTTCCGGGCCGTGTACCAGGGGGTGGGGGCCGACGCCTCCGCGGTGACCGAGGTCGCGCTGCCCTTCCTCGGCGGAGCGCCGTACACCGGTGAACACGACCCCTACACGGTGGTGTTCGCGGCCCAGCCGTCCGTCCCCGACAACCGACGGGACCGCACCTATCTGCTGGACCGGCTCGTCGAGCACGCCCGCCGCCACCCCGAGCGCGAGGTGCTGCTCAAACTGCGCTCCAAGCCCGGGGAACACACCACCCACATCGAGGAGCTGCCGTACCAGAAGCTGGTCCAGGGCAAGGAGCTGCCCGCCAACTTCCGCCTGGTGTACGGCCACATGGGCGAAGTCCTGGACCGCACCGACCTGCTGGTGACGGTCAGCTCCACGGCCGCGCTGGAGGCCCTGCACCGCCGTATCCCCACGGTCCTCCTGACCGACCTCGGGGTGCGCGAGGTGCTCGGCAACCACCACTTCACCGGCTCCGGCTGCCTCGCCTCCTGGGACCAGCTCGACGCCGGACACCGGCCGGTGCCGGACGAGGAGTGGGTGGCCCGGCAGGGCGTGGCCGCCGACGGCGGCTACGAGACGGCCTTCGACACGGCCCGCGCCCGCATCGCCGAGCTGCTGGACCGCCCCGGCGGGCTGCCGCCCCTCACCCCCTACTACACCCCCCGCACCGCCCCCGGCTATCTGCCCGGCATCCTCGCCCGGCACCACCTCGGCCCCGACGGCGCCCCGCTGCCCGGCGCGCCCGCCGCCGACAAGGCGCCCGGACCGGTCCGGCAGATCGTCCGCCGGGCCGCGCGCGGCGCCTACCGCCACGGTGTGCAGCGCGTGGCCCCCGTGATCCGCCGCATGGGCGAGCTGTGAACCCCCAAGGAGTGGAAACCGTGTCCGAGACAGCAGTCGGCGTGCGCCGCATCCTCGCGGTGATCCCCGCCCGGGGCGGCTCCAAGGGAGTGCCCGCCAAGAACCTGGCCCCCATCGGCGGCGTCCCCCTGGTCGCCCGCGCGGTCCGCGAGTGCCTGGCCACCCGGCTGGTCACGGACGTGGTCGTCTCCACCGACGACCGGGCCATCGCCAACGCGGCCCGCGAGGCGGGCGCCGAGGTCGTACTGCGCCCCGCCGCCATCGCCGGTGACACCGCCACCTCCGAGGCGGCCGTACTGCACGCGATGGACGCCCACGAGGCCCTGCACGGCGCCGCCGTCGACGTCGTCGTACTCGTCCAGTGCACCAGCCCCTTCCTCGTCCGCGAGGACGTCGACGGCGTCGCCGGCGCGGTCGCCGAGCAGGGCGCCGACACCGCCGTCACCGTCGCCCCCTTCCACGGCTTCGTGTGGCGCCACTCCGACGAGACGGCCGGGGGCGGCTTCGGCGTCAACCACGACAAGTCCTTCCGGCCCCGCCGCCAGGACCGCCCCCAGGACTTCCTGGAGACCGGCGCCGCCTACGCGATGGACGCGGCCGGCTTCCGCAAGCACCAGCACCGCTTCTTCGGCCGTACGGAACTCGTCCGCACCGACCCCGCCCGGGTCCTGGAGATCGACGACCCGCACGACCTCGCCCGCGCCCGCGCGCTCGCCCCGCTCTTCGACGCGGACCGCCCGGGCGCCCTCCCCACCTATGACGACATCGACGCCGTCGTCCTCGACTTCGACGGCACCCAGACCGACGACCGGGTGCTGATCGACTCCGAGGGACGGGAGTTCGTCTCCGTCCACCGCGGCGACGGACTCGGCATCGCGGCCCTGCGCAAGAGCGGCCTGAAGATGCTGATCCTGTCCACGGAACAGAACCCGGTGGTCGCCGCCCGCGCCCGGAAGCTGAAGCTCCCGGTGCTGCACGGCATCGACCGCAAGGACCTCGCCCTCAAGCAGTGGTGCGAGGAGCAGGGCATCGCGCCGGAGCGCGTGCTCTACGTCGGCAACGACGTCAACGACCTCCCGTGCTTCGCCCTCGTCGGCTGGCCCGTGGCGGTCGCGAGCGCCCACGACGTCGTACGCGGCGCCGCACGCGCGGTCACCACCGTCCCCGGCGGTGACGGCGCGATCCGAGAGATCGCCAGCTGGATCCTCGGCCCCTCTCTCGATTCCCTCCCCGAGTAAGGACACCCCCAGTCATGAGCAACTCCCGTCTGCGCACGTTCGGTTCGCGCGAGGTCGGCCCCGGCCGCCCCGTCTACATCTGCGGCGAGATCGGCATCAACCACAACGGTGAGCTGGAGAACGCCTTCAAGCTCATCGACGTGGCCGCCGAGGCCGGCTGCGACGCCGTCAAGTTCCAGAAGCGCACCCCGGAGATCTGCACCCCGCGCGACCAGTGGGACATCGAGCGCGACACCCCCTGGGGCCGGATGACCTACATCGACTACCGCCACCGGGTGGAGTTCGGCGAGGACGAGTACCGCCAGATCGACGCGTACTGCAAGGAGAAGGGCATCGACTGGTTCGCGTCCCCGTGGGACACCGAGGCGGTCGCCTTCCTGGAGAAGTTCGACCTGCCCGCCCACAAGGTCGCCTCCGCGTCCCTCACGGACGACGAGCTGCTGCGCGCCCTGCGCGACACCGGCCGTACGGTCATCCTCTCCACCGGCATGTCCACCCCGCGCCAGATCCGCCACGCGGTCGAGGTGCTGGGCAGCGACAACATCCTCATGTGCCACGCCACCTCCACCTACCCGGCCAAGGCCGAGGAGCTGAACCTCCGCGTGATCAACACGCTGGAGAAGGAGTACCCGAACGTCCCGATCGGCTACTCCGGCCACGAGACCGGCCTCCAGACCACCCTGGCCGCGGTCGCCCTCGGCGCCACCTTCGTGGAGCGCCACATCACCCTCGACCGCGCCATGTGGGGCTCCGACCAGGCCGCCTCCGTCGAGCCGCAGGGCCTGACCCGCCTGGTCCGCGACATCCGCACCATCGAGGCCTCCCTCGGCGACGGCGTCAAGAAGGTCTACGACTCCGAGCTGGGCCCGATGAAGAAGCTGCGCCGGGTCACCGGTGTCGTCGCCGAGGCGGAGATCGCGGCCGCGGCCGGCGAGCCGGTCGCGGTCTGAGCGTTCTGATTCCCTTACGACGGGACGGTCGTACGCCGATGAGCCCCCGCGCCGGTCACCCCGGCCACCCTCCCCGCACGCTCGCCTTCGTGGAGAGCCCCGTCCAGCTGCTGAACGTACTGGAGTGGGCGCACCTGCACGGTCTGCACGGCGCGGACCCGGACGGCACCGGCCCGGCCGCGCCGCTGCCGTGCGTGCCGACGCAGGTGCGGCGGACGGTGACCGGCGACTCGCCACGCACCGGCGCGGAACTCACGGTCGTCGTCCTGTCCCCGACCGACCCCATGACCCGGGGCCAGCTGCGCCGCATGGCCGACCTGGCCCGGGACGAGGGGTACCGGGTGCGCTGGGAGGAGGCGCGGGGCGGTACGACGGCCCCGTTCGCGACGATCGGCGGCCTGGCCGGTGCGCTGCGCCGCGCCGACCGCATCGTCATGGGGGACCCCTTCTCCCGCTATGTGCAGCTGCTGCTGACGATCACCCGCGCCCGCGACCTGGTGGTCGTGGACGACGGCACCGCGACGATGGAGTTCGTCGCCCAGCTCGCCCGCGGTGAACGCCTGGTGCGCTGGCACCGCAAGGGCGGCCGCCGCGGCCCCCGGGACCTGCTCTTCGCCCCGGTCTCCGCCTCGGCCCGGCGCCGCCTCACCCCGAGCGACCGGCACCGGGTGGAGGTCTTCTCCTCCATGCCGGTGACCCAGACGCCGGACGGTGTGACGGTCACGGCGAACGACTTCGCCTGGACCCGGGCCCGCTTCGGCCCGCCGCGCATCACCAAGGGCGCCGACATGGTCGGTACATCGCTGGTGGAGACCGGCGTGGTGGACGGCGACCGCTACCTCGAAGCCGTCCGCCACCTGGCCAAAACCCACGGCGCCACCCGCTACTTCGCCCACCGGCGCGAGAACACCGGCAAACTCCACCGCCTCGCAGCCGAGACGGGCCTGGAGATAGTCCGCCCGGACCTGCCGCTGGAACTGATCGCCCGCAGGGGCCCCATCGGCCGTACGATCCTCAGCTTCCCCTCCACCGTCGTCCACACCCTCCCGCTGGCGCTGACCGGCACGGGGGTGCGGGTGGCGGTCTGCGACATCGACCCGAGCTGGCTCACCGACTCCGCGTCCCCCCGCGCCCAGGGCTTCCTCTCCGGCGTGACCGGCACCGCCCGCGACGTCCACCGGCTGACGGCGGTGACCCCGGCGTGACGGACGGCCCCCAGGGCCGCTCTTCCGGATGTGCGTGCCGGGGCCCGCGACGCCGGCACGATCCGGAAGAAGACCCTAGGGCGGGGTGGTGCCGCAGCCGGTCGGGCAGACCCAGAGCCGGAACGGCAGTCCGCGGTAGCGCACCTCGCCCAGCACCCGGCCGCTCGACCCCAGCGGGAGGCCGCAGTCGGCGCAGTCGATGCCCATCTGCTGGCGGGGCCGGAGCCGGGCGACGTCGGGCAGGAGCGGGGGCGCCGAGACAAGGGTGTTCACGCGCCGCCCCCGACCGTCCGGCCCCGGGCGGGCCGGACGGCGGCCGCCCGCACCGGCGTACGGAAACTGCTCATCGATGTGGAACCTCCAGCTGTGCCAGGCGGAAGCGGACCCCGGCTCGGCGGCGCCGCCGTGAGAACGGTCAGGGACGGTCGCCGGGCCACCCGAAGCGACGCGGGGGACCGGAGAGCGGGTCATGGGCCGCAGGACCGGCGGCCCCCACCTCTCCCACCGGTCCCGCGAAGCCCCCCGGTGGCAGGTCGCCGCTCGGGTACAGCGTGCCCTCCTGGGGCGCCGCCGCTTCTTCCACGGCCGCCTTCTCGGAAGACTGGGACCGGTGCCGGGGGAAGGCCCGCCGGGGCGGTCTGGTCAGGGTGACCTGCCGTACCACCTGCTGGAAGCAGGCCAGCGAGGCGAGGCTCGGCAGCGCGGCGGCCACGGTGTCCACGATGTTCTTCGGTGCCTGCGCCACACACAGGGCCATGGCGATGGCGGAGAACACCAGCAGGACGGACCAGGAGTGCAAGGCCCGGCGCTGGTGCAGCGCCGCCCGGAGGATGGACAGCGACGCCACCAGCCAGGGGCCGAACACCAGCAGAGGCCACCAGGAGACCACGCCGCTCTCCGTCCGGGCCGCCGCCACTAAGCGCAGCGGGTCGTAGGCGATCAGGCCGCCGAAGATGCTCACTCCCGAAGCGATGACGGTCGCGGCGGCGGCGATGAGGTAGCTGGCGATCCGGATCCTGCCGGGACGCTGTCTCCGGCGGTCCTTGCGGTGGCCCCGCGGAGCCGCCTTCACCGGGGGCAGCTCCGCCGTGAGTTCCACCAGGGCCTCGCGGGGCGTCTTCGGCTCCGGAGCCATGGGGTGGTCCTCATAGCGCGGGCCCGGGACCCTGCCCTCCTGCTCCATGGTGTCCCGGAGCATGTAGGCCAGTTCTTCCGCGGGGTCCCAGCCCGAGTCCGGGGGGACCAGAGGGTGCGGGAAATCCTCGGTGGGCGACCGGTGCCGCCCCCTGCCGTGGTAGTAGTCGTCCGCATAGTCGGCGGGGAAATCCGGGTACGATCCCGTTGTCTCGTGCTGCATGGGCGATGTCATTCCGTCGGTGAAATACGGAACCAGGTGTCCGCGCCCGCCCAGCGCTGGGAGATGTCACTCTCCAGCGAGTTCATTCTCTCCATGAATTCCTGGAGGATCTCCTCGGTCGCCTCCAGTGTGACAGGGAGGCCGCCCCTCATCAGGACCCCTTTGGCGCTGTGCATTTCGGCGCGTGCCGGCAGGTAGGTATAAGAACCCAGCCGCACGGGACGCACCCTCAGAGCCTTCGTCATGCTGCAACTAACGGCACCACGCGACGATGGGTGTGCGGCAAAGGAGTGAAGAAAGTAGCCGGACAAACACCTTGTCCCGGTGTCGTTCGGCCCTATGCCCATCCTGTATGAGAAATGGAAAAGCAGGTGGTACATGACGACGGCGGGATCAGAAGAAAAGGTTTTTCAAAGTGTAGGGGCTGTTTCTCCCTGGTCGCAGCCCCTGGGGCGGATTGTTAGGATTTCCTGCCGTCGGAGCAGCCCGGTGCGTCACTCATGGCCCGCACCTCGCGCTGTAGCACTTCCCCCATGCGACGCCACCGCCGCAATTCCACGGTGTCGGTCTGCCGCATCCGGAACTGGTGGGGTCGTACGAAAATGGACCCCGCGGTACAGAGGGAAGTACATGTGATTACCGTCCAGACGAGCATGTTCCACATTTTTTCTTCTCCCGTGTGACGTGCGGATGGGGTCGCAGATTATCCGTGTCGAGATGTGGCATCTCACATACGCGCGATGCGGAATAATGCGTCACTCGAAGAGCGGACTAAAAGTAAATGAGGGGCGAGTTCCTCCGCAGCTTGATTTTTTTGCCCGCACCGTGGGGAGCATGGCTCGGTCGGCGGGGCTGCCGGCAAGGGGGAAACGGGGAGGATCACACTCATTCTCCTGGGACGAATGGGAGCAGTTGAAGGCGGACGCCGCGGACGGGGACGCCAAGTGGGCGCCGGAACTGCGGGCGTTGAAGGCCGACGGCGACCTGGTGGCGTCCGGCCGGGCCTGGACCCGCTACCGTGCGGGACGAGGCCAACCGTCTCGTGCCGGCCGAGAGCCGGGCCGGCTACAGGACAAGCTGGACGCCTGGATGAAGAAGGAGGGGCCGGCCGGCCCCGGTCCGGCCGGCGGCCGCGCCTCCCCGCCCGCCGTCGGAGGGCGCGTCCGGGGGGTCCGGTGCGTGGACATGGCGCGCGTGATCGTGGCGTGACGTGGTATGCGTGGAAGGAGGAAACAAGTGTTTTACCCACCAGTGTCCGCCGCCATGCGTCCGCCGGTCAGATTTTATTCCCCTAACGGGCTGAACTTTTGTTGATCGAGGGGTACTTGACCGGCCGGGCGTCCTACCCTTCAGAGGGTGAAGCAATTGATGTCCCTAGAGTCCGAGGCCGGCCTCGCGGGGGATGTGCTCCCCGGGGTGCTGAGCGAGTCCCTGCACACCGAACTCGTCGCGTTCCGCCGCGACTTGCACATGCACCCCGAGCTGGGCAACCAGGAGTTCCGAACCACCGCCGCGATCAAGGAGCGGCTGGAGCAGGCCGGGCTGCGGCCCCGCGTCCTGTCCGCCGGAACCGGACTCGTGTGCGACATCGGACTCGCCGAGGGGGAGCGGTCGGCGGTGCCGCTGCTGGCGCTGCGGGCCGACATCGACGCCCTCCCCATCCCGGACACCAAGACCGACTGCCCGTACCGGTCGACCGTGCCGGACCGGGCGCACGCGTGCGGACACGACGTGCACACGACCGTGGTGCTCGGGGCCGGGCTGGTGCTGGCGGACCTGCACGCCAAGGGGCTGCTGCCCCGGCCGGTGCGGCTGGTCTTCCAGTCCGCCGAGGAGCTGATGCCCGGCGGTGCCCTCGACGCCATCGAGGACGGGGTGCTGTCCGGTGTCGGACGGATTCTCGCCGTGCACTGCGACCCCCGGGTGGACGCCGGGAAGATCGGGCTGCGGCACGGGGCCATCACCAGCGCCTGCGACCGGCTGGAGATCGCCCTCGACGGGCCCGGCGGGCACACCGCCCGGCCGCATCTGACCACCGACCTGGTCACCGCCGCCGCCCGGGTCGCCGTGGACGTGCCCGCGCTGATCGCCCGCCGGGTCGACACCCGGGCGGGGCTGGCGCTGACCTGGGGCCGGATCGAGTCCGGGCACGCGCCGAACGTGATCCCGCAGCACGCCGAGCTGTCCGGCACCGTGCGCTGCCTGGACCTGGAGGCCTGGCGGCAGGCCCCGGACATCGTGCACGCCGCCATCGACGAGGTCGCCACCCTGCACCGGGCCAAGACGGAGATCACCTATGTACGCGGGGTGCCGCCGGTGGTGAACGACAAGGACTCCACCGAGCTGCTGCGCCGCGCCATGGCCGCGCGGCGGGGGCGGGACTCCGTCGAGAGCACCGAGCAGAGTCTCGGCGGCGAGGACTTCTCCTGGTACCAGGAGCATGTGCCGGGTGCCATGGCCCGGCTCGGCGTCCGCCGGCCCGGCGAGCGCACGGTGCGCGATCTGCACCAGGGCGACTTCGACGCCGACGAGCACGCGATCGTGGTCGGCGTCGAGATGTTCACGGCGGCGGCCTGCCTGGACGCCAGGTCCCCCATGGAGGACTGAGCCGCAGTAGCGGCACCGGCAGAAGGCTGCCCGGCGCGATGCCGGACAGCCTTCTGCCGTATACAGGCCTTCTCCTGGGCAGAGCCCTGCCGGGCGGGATCAGACCGGCTCGTCGGTCTCGATCTTCATCCGGAGGACGCCGACGCCGGAGTGTCCCGGGTCCGAGCTGCACGTCGCATGGGAGGTCTCGCCCTTGCGCGTGTTGACCCAGTTGCCCTCCATGTTGAAGGTGTGGCCGTTCGGGCCTACGCACACGGCCCAGACGCGGTGCACGCTGAAGCGGGTGTCGCCGCCGGTGCACTTGCCGTAGGCGGTGCCACCGTTCTTGGACGTCCAGGTGGTGCAGGTGGAGTCGGCGGAGGCGGGCGTGGCCGCCAGGACGACGAGCGCGGTGCTGGCGGTGAGACCCACGCCGACAGCGGCGGATACGGCCTTACGGAAATTCAAGAGTTCCCCCTTGGTCGATCCAGAAGATCTGGATGATCGGACGATCGGAAAGATCGACTTTGGTCAGAAGCCGAAGATCGCCGCGGTCAAGCTAGCCAAGCGGGAGGCGGCTTGCAAGGGTGTTCGATCAACCTGCCGGGCCGCCTCCCGGAGGCCGGGCAGGCGGAGCGAGAGGTTCCGCTGTCCGGCGCAACACACTCGTAAGCCATTCGTGCCCTGTGCGCGACGACGGCGTGAGAGATCACAGACCCCGAGTTCAGGCAGTGTTTGCCTCGAATCGATAACGGCTTCGAGAGGGGTGTTTTTCTGACATCTACGCGCGTTACGATGCCGCGAAGCCGACGCCGATGGGGGCGTCTCGGCCCGAGCACTGGCATGGTGCTCACATCAAGCGCCGACAAGGCGCTCAGGTCAGGTGAAGGAGCCTTCCCGTGCGCCGGGTAGCCAAGCTTTCCGCTGCGTGTCTCGCCACCGCAGCCCTCGCACTGACTGCCACAGCCTGTGGCAGCACCTCGTCCGACAACAACGGCACCTCGCCGTCCTCCGGCGGAGGCAAGGGTGTCAAGATCGGTCTCGCCTACGACGTCGGCGGCCGTGGTGACCGGTCCTTCAACGACTCCGCCGCGCGCGGTGCGGACAAGGCCCAGAAGGAGTTCGGCGGCTCGATCAAGGAGCTGACCGCGAAGTCCTCGGACACCCCCGCGGACCGTGTGCAGCGCCTGACGGACCTGGCGGACGCCGGCTACAGCCCGATCATCGCCGTCGGTTACACCTACGCGCCCGCCGTCGAGCAGGTCGCGAAGAAGTACCCGAAGACCTCCTTCGGTCTGGTCGACGCCGTGGTCGGCGGCAGCAACGTCAACAGCATCACCTTCACCGAGGAGCAGGGCTCGTACCTCGCCGGTGTCGCGGCCGCGCTGAAGACGAAGAAGGACCACGTCGGCTTCATCGGCGGTGTCGACAGCCCGCTGATCAAGAAGTTCGAGGCGGGTTACGTCCAGGGTGTCCACGACACCAACAAGAAGATCAAGGTCGACACCCAGTACCTGTCGCACGGCTCGGACACCTCCGGCTTCTCCAGCCCCGACAAGGGCAAGGAGGCCGCGCAGGGCATGCTGGACGGCGGCGCCGACGTGATCTACACGGCGGCCGGCTCCTCCGGCAACGGCGCGATCGAGGCCGTGCACGGCGTCAAGGGCGCCTGGGCCATCGGCGTGGACTCGGACCAGTACAACATCCCGGGTCTGGCGCAGTACAAGAGCTCGATCCTGACCTCCATGGTCAAGAACGTCGACGTCGGCGTCTACGACTTCATCAAGTCCGTCCACGACGGCAAGCCGCTGTCCGGCAACAACGTCTACTCGCTGGCCAAGGGCGGCGTCTCGCTGGCCGCCAGCGGTGGCTTCATCGCGGACATCCAGCCCAAGCTGGACGCCGCGAAGAAGGACATCGTCGACGGCAAGATCAAGGTCAAGACCACCCCGTGATCTGACGGTCCGGGGGTCCCGGACCCGCCCGCGGCCCCAGCGCCCGGGCGGTCCGAGGACCCGTCGGATCAGGTCCGTCCAGCGGACCTCGGCTCGGCGCGGGGGAGCCTTCGGGACCCCCTCGCCGAGCCATAACAATGTGTCAACTCTACGCGTGTAGCACGGAGTTGCCGCGCTAGCGTCGCCGACGCCCAGCCCTCCCCTACGCAGCCCCTTTCCCCGAGGAGAGTGCGCCATCAACGCGTCCAGCCCTCCCGCTGCCGTCGAACTGCGCGGCATCACCAAGCGTTTCCCCGGCGTCGTCGCCAACCGCGACATCGACATCACGGTCCGCACGGGCACCGTCCACGCCCTGTGCGGTGAGAACGGCGCCGGCAAGTCGACCCTGATGAAGATCCTCTACGGCATGCAGCAGCCGGACGAGGGCACCATCACGGTCAACGGCGAGCAGGTCGTCCTGCACAACCCCGGCGACGCCATCGCCCGCGGCATCGGCATGGTGCACCAGCACTTCATGCTCGCCGACAACCTCACCGTCCTCGAGAACGTCGTCCTCGGCGCGGAGAAGCTGTACGGCATCGGCGGCAAGGCCCGCGCGAAGATCAAGGAGATCTCCGACGCGTACGGCCTGAACGTCCGCCCCGACGTCCTCGTGGAGGAACTGGGCGTCGCCGACCGCCAGCGCGTGGAGATCCTCAAGGTCCTCTACCGCGGCGCCAAGATCCTCATCCTGGACGAGCCGACCGCGGTGCTGGTGCCGCAGGAGGTCGACGCGCTCTTCGCCAACCTGCGCGAGCTGAAGGCCGAGGGCCTCACCGTCATCTTCATCTCGCACAAGCTGGGCGAAGTGCTCTCGGTCGCCGACGACATCACCGTCATCCGGCGCGGCACCACGGTGGGCACGGCCGTACCGTCCGCCACCACCCCCAAGCAGCTCGCCGAGCTGATGGTCGGCAGCGAGCTGCCCACCCCGGAGACCGAGGAGTCCACCGTCACGGACGTCCCGATGCTGGACGTCACCGGGCTGCACCTCACGCAGACGGGGCTCGACGGCATCGAGCGGATCATCCTCGACGAGATCACCTTCACCATCCACAAGGGCGAGGTGCTGGGCATCGCCGGTGTGGAGGGCAACGGCCAGTCCGAACTGGTCGAGGCGATCATGGGCATGCGCCACCCGGACACCGGCGTCGTCACCCTCGACGGCACCAACATCTCGCACATCGACACCCGCGCCCGCCGCGTGGCCGGTATCGGCTACATCCCCGAGGACCGCCACCGGCACGGCCTGCTGCTCGAGGCGCCGCTGTGGGAGAACCGCATCCTCGGCCACGTCAGCGAGAAGCCCAACTCGCGCGGCGGCCTGCTGGACATCAAGGCGGCCCGCGCCGACACCGAGCGGATCGTGCAGGCGTACGACGTCCGCACCCCCGGTATCGACGTGACCGCGGGCTCGCTGTCCGGCGGCAACCAGCAGAAGCTGATCGTCGGCCGGGAGATGAGCCACAACCCCAAGCTGCTCATCGCCGCCCACCCCACCCGTGGTGTGGACGTCGGCGCCCAGGCGGCCATCTGGGACTACATCCGCGAGGCCCGTCGCGAGGGCCTGGCGGTGCTGCTGATCTCCGCCGACCTGGACGAGCTGATCGGCCTCTCCGACACCCTGCGGGTGATGTACCGCGGCCGCCTGGTCGCCGACGCCGACCCCGCCACCATCACCCCCGAAGAGCTGGGCTCCGCCATGACGGGTGCGGCCTCCGGCCACCTGGAGCACACAGAGGACGACGAGCGATGAACAAGCTGACCTCACGGATCGACAAGGAGCGGCTGCTCCTCGGCATCGCGGCCCCGGTGCTCGCGGTCGTCGCCGCGCTGGTCATCACCGCCCTGGTGATCCTCGCGACCGGCAAGAACCCGGGCCCCGCCTTCAACGACATGGTGACCTACGGCTTCGCCAGCGACAGCCAGGTCTACATCCTCAACAAGGCGACGACGTACTACCTCGCGGGTGTCTCGGTGGCCATCGGCTTCCGGATGAACCTGTTCAACATCGGCGTCGACGGCCAGTACCGGATCGCCGCCTTCTTCGCCGCCGTGCTCGGCGGCGCGCTGACCCTGCCCGGCTGGATCGCCATCCCGCTGATCATCATCTGCGCCATGGCGACCGGCGCCCTGTGGGCGGCCATCGCCGGTGTCCTCAAGGTCACCCGGGGCGTCAGCGAGGTCATCTCCACGATCATGCTGAACGCGATCGCCACCGCGGTCATCGGCTATCTGCTCCAGCCCGGCAAGCTGGCCCGGCTGGAGGAGGGCGGCACGGTCGTCTCCACCAAGCCGCTGCCGACGTCCTCGTACTTCTTCAGCATCAACACCGGTCCGGCCGGTGAGCTGTGGGGCTTCATCTTCCTCGCCGTCATCGTCGGTGTCGCCTACTGGTTCGTGCTCGGCCGCACCCGCTTCGGCTTCGACCTGCGCACGGTCGGCCAGTCCGAGAGCGCCGCCTCCGCGAGCGGTGTGTCGGTGAAGAAGATGGTCCTCACCAGCATGCTCATCTCGGGTGCGGTGGCCGGTCTGATCGGCATGCCGACCCTGCTCAACGACAGTCACGCCTTCAGCAACGACTTCCCCGCCGGCATCGGCTTCACCGGCATCGCCATCGCCCTGCTCGGCCGCAACAACCCGGTCGGCATCGCGCTCGGCGCCCTGCTCTGGGGCTTCCTGGAGCGCACCACGAACCACCTGGAGTTCCAGGGCTACGACAAGGAGATCCTCGGCGTCATCCAGGGCGTCATCGTCCTCTGCGTCGTGATCGCCTACGAGGTCGTACGACGCTACGGCCTCAAGCGCCAGCAGCAGAAGGTCGGCGCGGAACTCGCCGCCATGGCCGCCGCCACGACGAAGAATCAGGAGGTGGCGTGATGACTGCCACGATGACCGACGCGCCGCCGCCCGCGGCGCCCAAGGCGGGCAACGCCCCCCAGCGCTCCGGCCGCTCGCTCGGCCAGCTCCTCATGATCATCGCCGGTGCCCTGCTGCTCGTCGCCGCCGTCCGTATGATCACCGGCTCCGACCAGCTCGACTCCGCCGGACAGGTCAGTGCCGCCGTCGGCCTCGCGGTGCCGATCGGCCTCGCCGGTCTCGCCGGTCTGTGGTCCGAGCGGTCCGGCGTGGTCAACATCGGCCTCGAGGGCATGATGATCCTCGGCACCTTCGGCGCCGGCTGGATCGGCTGGCAGACCAACCCCTGGCTGGGCCTGCTCTGCGGTGTCGCCTTCGGTGTCCTCGGCGGTCTGGTGCACGCCGTCGTCACCATCACCTTCGGCGTCGACCACATCGTCTCCGGTGTCGCGATCAACCTGCTCGCGCTCGGCATCACCCAGTACCTCGCCAAGGTCTTCTTCACCACCGGCAAGGCGGCCGACGCGGGCGGCAACCCCAAGCAGTCCCCGCCGGTCGACTCGCTGCCGCAGGTCACGGTGCCCGGCCTCTCCGACGCCCTGGCCTCGGTGGAGAAGCACCACTGGTTCCTGGTCTCCGACCTCGCCGGCATCCTCGGCGGCCTGGTCACCAACCTGTCCGTGATCACGATCCTGGCCGTGGTGCTGTTCGTCGCCAGCTGGTGGCTGCTGTGGCGCACCCCGTTCGGACTGCGGCTGCGCTCCTGCGGTGAGAACCCGATCGCCGCGGAGTCGCTCGGCGTCAACGTCTACACGTACAAGTACGCGGCCGTGGCCGTCTCCGGCGGTCTCGCCGGCCTCGGCGGTGCCTTCCTGGCCCTGGTCACCTCGCACACCTACCTGGAGGGCCAGACCGGCGGCCGCGGCTACATCGGCCTCGCGGCGATGATCTTCGGTAACTGGCGTCCCGGCGGCGTCGCGATGGGCGCCGGGCTGTTCGGCTACTCCGACGCGCTCCAGCTGCGCAACGGCGGCACCACCGTGCACGCCCTGCTGCTCCTGCTGGTCGTCCTGCTCGTGGCCCTGGGCGCCTGGAAGCTGTACCAGAAGGCCGTGCTCCAGGGCCTGATCAGCCTCGGCTGGGCCGGCATGGTCCTGGTCTGGTACCTGCTCACCGACGAGGTCCCGAGCGACTTCGTCGGCGCCACCCCGTACGTCGTCACCCTGCTCGTGCTGTCGCTGTCGGCGCAGCGCCTGCGGATGCCGAAGGCGGACGGCATGCGGTACCGGAAGGGCCAGGGCAAGTGACGGGCGCCGACGCCGGGTTCGACTGGGAGGCGCTGCGGGAGGTGGCGCGCGAGGCGATGTCCCACGCGTACGCCCCCTACTCCGGCTTCCCGGTCGGCGTGGCGGCTCGGGTCGACGACGGGCGCACGGTCACCGGCTGCAACGTGGAGAACGCCTCCTACGGCCTCGGCCTGTGCGCCGAGTGCGGCCTGGTCTCCGACCTCCAGCGCACCGGCGGCGGCCGCCTGACGCACTTCACCTGCGTGGACGGCACCGGCGGCCTGCTGGTCCCGTGCGGCCGCTGCCGTCAGCTCCTCTACGAGTTCGGCGGCCCGGAGCTGCTCCTGGACACCCCGGCGGGCATCCTCCCGCTGGCCGAGATGCTGCCCCAGGCCTTCGGCCCGGAGCATCTCACCTCGTAATGCCGTACGGCCCCCCTGCCCCGCTCGCAGGGGGGCCGCACACTTCGCACCTCCCGGAAGGAACGACACCCGCCATGGCCATGGACGCCATCTCCGTCATCCGCACCAAGCGGGACCGCGGCGAGCTGACCGACGAGCAGATCGACTGGGTCATCGACGCCTACACCCGCGGCGAGGTCGCCGACGAGCAGATGTCCGCGCTCGCCATGGCGATCCTGCTCAACGGCATGAACCGCCGTGAGATCGCCCGCTGGACCGCGGCCATGATCGCCTCCGGCGAGCGCATGGACTTCTCCTCGCTGTCCCGCCCGACGGCCGACAAGCACTCCACCGGCGGCGTCGGCGACAAGATCACGCTGCCCCTGGCGCCGCTCGTGGCCGCCTGCGGCGCCGCGGTCCCGCAGCTGTCCGGCCGCGGCCTCGGCCACACCGGCGGCACCCTGGACAAGCTGGAGTCCGTCCCGGGCTGGCGTGCCCTGCTCTCCAACGAGGAGATGCTGCACGTCCTGGACACCACGGGCGCCGTGATCTGCGCGGCCGGCGACGGCCTGGCCCCGGCGGACAAGAAGCTGTACGCGCTCCGCGACGTCACCGGCACGGTCGAGGCGATCCCGCTGATCGCCTCCTCCATCATGTCCAAGAAGATCGCCGAGGGCACCGGCTCGCTGGTCCTGGACGTGAAGGTCGGCACCGGCGCCTTCATGAAGACCCTGGAGGACGCCCGCGAGCTGGCGACCACCATGGTGGGCCTGGGCACCGACCACGGGGTGAAGACCGTGGCCCTGCTGACCGACATGTCCACCCCGCTCGGCCTCACCGCGGGCAACGCCCTGGAGGTCCGCGAGTCGGTCGAGGTCCTGGCGGGCGGCGGCCCCAAGGACGTGGTCGAGCTGACGATCGCGCTGGCCCGCGAGATGCTCGACGCCGCCGGGGTGAAGGACGCCGACCCGGCGAAGGCGCTGGCCGACGGTACGGCGATGGACGTGTGGCGCCGGATGATCGCGGCCCAGGGCGGCGACCCGGACGCCCCGCTGCCCACCTCCCGCGAGCAGCATGTGATCAAGGCCCCGTCGAGCGGTGTCCTCACCCGCCTCGACGCCTACGACATCGGCATCGCCGCCTGGCGCCTCGGCGCCGGCCGCGCCCGCAAGGAGGACCCGGTGCAGGCGGGAGCGGGCGTCGAGATGCACGCCAAGCCCGGCGACACGGTGACCGAGGGCCAGCCCCTGCTCACCCTGCACACCGACACCCCGGAGCGCTTCGACTACGCCCTGAACGCCATCGAGGGCTCCTACGACATCGCCGCCCCGGGCACCGCCTTCACCCCGTCCCCGGTGGTGCTGGAACGCATCGCCTGACCAGGGGATCTCCCCTTCCGAGTGAACGGGACCGGCGGACCACCGCCGGTCCCGTTCGGCATGCTGGGATCGGTGACGCACCGAAGGAGACCGCCATGAGCGCACTCACCGTGAGCCAGGACCCCGACCAGAACTGGGACGACCTCGTCCGGTACTGGGAGGAGATGGAATGGCCCGAGGGCAGCAAGGTGGAGATCATCGAGGGGATCATCACCGTGTCACCCCCTCCCGCAGTCCGCCACAACGTGATCGCGGCCCGCATCCAGCGTCGCCTCTACTCCGTGATCCCCGAGGACTGGGGTATTTATCAGACGCAGGCCATCGCCGTGCCGTCGCGGCTCGGCATGTTCATCCCGGACCTGTTGGTGGCCCCCGTTCAGGAGTGCGCCGAGTCGGACTCCCACATCCCAGGCGCCGTCGCCGAACTGGTCGTCGAGGTGACTTCCAGGACCAACGCGCGGCACGACCGGGTGAGCAAGCCCGCCGCGTACGCCACCACAGGTATTCCGCTCTCCCTCCTCGTCGACCGTTGGGCCCCCGGTGGCCCCACCGCGACCCTCTACGGGGAGCCGAAGGGCGAGGTGTACCGGGTCCTCAGCGCCGTCACGTTCGGTGATCCCATCACGCTCCCGGCGCCCTTCGACCTGACGATCGACACCGGCGAGTTCCCCGTGGACTGACCTGCCGCCCCGCACACCGGGGAGACCGGCTCCCGGCGATGAGTTCCGCGCGCTCCGCCGGTCTACCGCATGTGGAGGACGAGACCCCTGCCGTGCTGGTGCTGCGCGGCCCCCTGGCCCGGGAGGCGGTGGCACCGCTGTGTGCCGAGGTGCGGGGGCTGCTGGAGGGGCGCGGGGGAGGGGTGGTCGTGGTCGACGTGGGGGCGCTCGGGCCGCCGGGGCTGGGGGCCGTGGAGCTGCTGGCGCGGC
Source organism: Streptomyces sp. NPDC031418 (assembly GCF_055581605.1). Classification (NCBI taxonomy): domain Bacteria; kingdom Bacillati; phylum Actinomycetota; class Actinomycetes; order Kitasatosporales; family Streptomycetaceae; genus Streptomyces; species Streptomyces sp. NPDC031418. The sequence goes on along the minus strand of NZ_JBVIJC010000038.1, from coordinate 25,062 downwards.
TGGAGCTGACCGCCCGCCGGGCCGGCGGGCGGATCCGGCTGCGCGACCCCGACGCCGCGCTGGCCGCGCTACTCGAACTGACCGGACTCCGCTTCCAGACGGAGCGGGAGGCCGAACAGCGGGAACCATCGCTGGGCGTCGAGGAAGCAGTGGAATCCGGTGATCCGGCCGGCTGAGATCTCCAGGACCTGCACCGCCCAGGGGCTGAACCCGCCCTGCTCCGGATCCGGCTTGTAGTGCGCGAAGCCCGGCAGGCCGTTCGCCTGGACCGGCAGCAGCCGGGATCCGGCGCAGGCGGAGCCGAGCGTGGTCATGAAGCCGGTGATGTCGGCCGGGCCGCGCAGCCACAGGTCGAACGGCGGCATCGTCATGACGGCGTCCTCGTGCAGCAGCGCCGTCAGCGCCGTCATGTCGTACCCCTCGAAGGCCTGCACATAGCGGTCCAGGAGCTTTCGCTGCTCCTCGTCCAGCGGGTCGGACACCGCCGCGTCGGCGCCCGCCTCCGCGCGCTCGGCGAGCGTGGCCCGGGCCCGCTGCAAGGCGCTGTTGACGGAGGCGACCGTGGTGCCCAGCAGCTCGGCGACCTCGCTCGCCCGCCAGGCCAGCACCTCGCGCAGGATCAGCACCGCCCGCTGCTTGGGCGGCAGTTGCTGGAGCGCGGCCATGAACGCCAGCCGGACGGACTCCTTGGCGACCGCGGCCTCCGCCGGGTCCGTCACCGACGGCAGCACCCGGGCGTCCGGCATCGGCTCCAGCCAGGTGTGGTCCGGGCGGGGCGACAGGGCCGCCTGCGCGAGCGGGGTCGCATCGGTGAGGTCCATCGGGCGGGCCCGCTTGCTCCCGGCCGCCAGCATGTCCAGGCACACGTTCGTCGCGATCCGGTACAGCCAGGAGCGGAGGCTGGAGCGGCCCTCGAACGACCCGTAGCTCCGCCAGGCCCGGACCAGGGTGTCCTGCACCGCGTCCTCGGCCTCGAAGGACGAACCGAGCATCCGGTAGCAGTACCCGGTCAGTTCGGTCCGGTGCTTCTCCAGTGCGACCTCGAGATCCGCCGTCGCCGTGCCGTTGCCCATCGTCCACCCACCCCTGTGGCCGTAACCGTCACGCGTCCTCGCGCCCCAGCACTTCGGAAGCTACCGCACCCCACTGACAACGGCCGCCCGAGCCGGAAAAAGTCCAGCTCGGACGGCTTGTGTACGAATCTGACCGAATGGGTCGGGCAACGGCCCACCGGTGTCAGTGCGCCGGAACCGGCTCCCGCCGCTCCGCCACCCGGGCCGCCCGCGAACCGGCGACGGTGATCGCGACCACCCCGACGACCGCCAGCAGCCCCACCGCGACCGTGCCGCTCCAGCCGTCCGCGCGGAAGGCCAGCGCACCGACCGTGCTGCCGGCGCTGGAGCCGATGTAGTACATCGACTGGTACAGGGCGGAGGCCTGGGCGCGGCCGTGCGTGGCCGTCCTGCTGACCGCCGAGGAGGCGACCGCGTGCCCCGCGAAGAAGCCCGCCGTGATCAGCACCAGGCCCAGCAGGACCAGCGGCAGCGCCGGGGCCAGCGACAGCAGCAGACCGGCCGTCGTCGTACCGCCCGCCAGGTACAGCGCGCCCCGGCGGCCCAGCCGGCCCACCAGCCGGCCCGCCACGGACGCGGACACCGTGCCCACCAGGTAGACCAGGAAGATCGATCCCGCGATGCCCTGCGGCAGCCCGAACGGCGCCTCTGTCAGCCGGTAGCCGATCACCGTGTAGACGCCGCCGAACACCGTCATGAACAGCGCGCCGATCGCGTACAGCCGGCGCAGCAGCGGGTTCGCCAGGTGGTCGCGGACCGTGCCGAGCAGCACCCGGGGCCGCAGCGAGCCGGCCGTGAAGTGGCGCGGCGCCGGCAGCAGCAGCCGGAAGGCGACGGCACAGCCGACCGCGATCACGCCGATCACCCCGACCGCGACCCGCCAGCCCCACTCCTGGGCCACCCAGCCGGTGATCACCCGGCCGCTCATGCCGCCCACGCTGTTGCCCGCGACGAACAGCCCGATCGCCGTGATCAGCGCCTTGGGCCGGACCTCCTCGGCCAGATACGCCTGCGCCGAGGCCGGCAGCCCGGCCAGCGCGGCGCCCTGCACCGCCCGCAGCACCACCAGCGCGCCGAGCGACGGCGCGAAGGGCACCAGCAGGCCGACCGTCACCGCGACCGCCAGCGACGCGGTCATCACCGTACGGCGGCCGAACCGCTCCGACAGGGCGCTCATGGGCAGCACGAACAGGGCCAGCCCGCCGGTCGCGGCGGCCACCGTCCAGCTCGCCTCGCTCGCCGCGACCCCGAACTCCCGGGAGATCAGCGGCAGCAGCGCCTGGGTGGAGTAGAGGAGGGCGAAGGTCGCGACACCGGCGAGGAAGAGGGCGAGGCTCATCCGGCGGTAGCCGGGGCCGCCCGGGGTCATGCGGGAATCGGCGGCGACTTCGCGGGAGGGTACGGACGATACGGCGCCCACGGTGGTGGACGCCCCGGTACTGGCGGGAGACATGCTTCGACCGTAGGCACGCACCGCTCATCCGTCCAATGCATGAAACGGCCATAATCGTTCCCATGGTGCATCAGCAAAGGTCACAGGGGCGCCTGTCACCATTCGGTGACAGAGAAGACATGAACGAGATGTCGAGGCTGCTCGCGCCGCGCCTCGCCTACTTCGCCGGGGTGGCCCGCACCGAGCACGTCACCCGCGCCGCCCTGGAGATGGACGTACCCCAGTCCACCCTGTCCCGGGCGATGGCCCGGCTGGAGCAGGACCTCGGCGTCGACCTGTTCGCCCGGCACGGCCGCACCGTCTCCCTGACCACGGCCGGCCGCACCTTCCTCGCCTCCGTCGAACGCGCCCTCGCCGAGATCGAGCGGGCCGCCGAGGAGGTCCGCGCCGACGCCGACCCGGCCACCGGCAAGGTCGCCTTCGGCTTTCTGCACACCATGGGCGCCGAGACGGTACCGGGCCTGTTGCACGCCTTCCGCGCCGACCACCCGCGCGTCCGCTTCAGCCTGGTGCAGAACCACGGCGAGGCCATGCTGGAGCGGCTGCGCGCCGGTGAACTGGACCTCTGCCTGACCTCCCCGGTCCCGGACGCCCCCGACCTGGTCGCCCGCCGGCTGGACGAGCAGAAGCTCCGCCTTGTCGTCCCCGCCGAGCACCGCCTGGCCGGCCGCCGCCGCATCCGCCTGGCCGAGGCCGCCGACGAAACCTTCGTCACCCTGGAACCCGGCTACGGCATGCGCCGGATCACCGACGACCTGTGCCAGGAGGCCGGTTTCCGGCCCCGGATCGCCTTCGAGGGCGAGGAGGCGGAAACCCTGCGCGGCTTGGTCGCGGCGGGCCTGGGGGTGGCCCTGCTGCCCCCGCCCACCGTCCCCCGGCCGGGGGTGGTGGAACTGACCGTCACCGCCCCGAGGGCGGCCCGCGAGATCGGCGTCGCCTGGCTGGCCGACCGCCCGGACACTCCGCCGGTGGCCGCCTTCAAGAAGTTCCTGCTGTCGCGCAGGGGCAGCCTGCTGCCCTGAGCGGCCGGCCGGGGCGCGCGGGACTCACGGCCGCAGCGACCTCCCGAACCCCACGGCCAACGGCATCCGGAGCCCGATGGGCGGCGGAGCCGCGAGCGCGTCCTCCACCGGCCGGGACAGCACCTCCCCGAACAGTGCCGCCCGCATGAAGTCCACGGCCAGCCAGGCCACTTCGTCCCGGTGCCCGCGCATGCGATGCCCGTCGGAGTGCACCTCGAACCGGCACACCTCCCGGTTCACCTTCTTCGCCCGCGCCGCGTACCGGAACGACAGCTCGGGGTCGGTCCGTTCGTCGTTGGTGCCGTGCACGATCAGTACCCGCCGCCCCACCAGCTGCTTCACCGGCTCGGGGGGCGCGGCGACATCGTCCTCGGGCAGCCAGGGGGCAAGCGCCACCACCGAGTTGACGGCCTCGTGCCCGCCGGCCCGCAGCGCCGCCCGTCCCCCCATGTCCACCCCGACCAGGCAGACGGGAACGTCCCCGTAGCGCCGTACGATCTCGTCGGCGGCCCACTCGGCGTCGGCGGCCGGCTGTGCCGCGCTGCCGTTCCAGCCCCGGCAGCGGTAGTGGACGGTGTGCACGGCGAGTCCTTCGGCCCGCCCCGCGCGAGCGAGCCGCCGGCCCAGGGAGCGCAGCGCGACCGCCGCCCGCACGGCGGACGGCCTGCGGTCGGAGACCTCCTCGCCGCCGGGGAGCAGCAGCACCGCTCCGCTCACCGCCGTCGGCTGCGGGCCGACTGCCTTCCCCAGCCTGGCCGTTCGGACCGGCGTCGCTTGCTGTCCCATGACAGAACAGTGTCAGAAGGCGCGGTGTACGAAACCCGTACGTGCGGTCACCGTTGCGTATCGACGGAAAAAGAAGCGGTGGCGTCGAAAGAGCCGCCTTCTACGCGCGTAGGCGTTACAGTGCGGAAATGACGAGCCAGACTGCACCGAAAGGGACCGTCCCGACGCCGGACCAGATCCGCCGGGCGCCCAAGGTTCTGCTGCACGATCATCTCGACGGCGGGCTCCGTCCGGGCACCGTCGTCGCCCTCGCCCAGGAGACCGGGTACCGGGATCTTCCCGAGACCGACCCCGACAAGCTGGGCATCTGGTTCCGCGAGGCCGCCGACTCCGGTTCGCTGGAACGGTATCTGGAGACCTTCCGGCACACCGTCGGCGTGATGCAGACCCGTGCGGCACTGGTCCGGGTCGCCCGGGAGTGCGCCGAGGACCTCGCCGAGGACGGGGTCGTCTACGCCGAGGTGCGGTACGCGCCCGAACAGCACCTCGGCGGCGGACTGACCCTGGAGGAGGTGGTCGAGGCGGTCAACGAGGGCTTCCGGCAGGGCGAGCGGCTCGCCCGGGAGAACGGCCACCGGATCCGCGTCGGCGCCCTGCTCACCGCCATGCGGCACGCGGCCCGCTCCCTGGAGATCGCCGAACTCGCCAACCGCCACCGGGACTCCGGAGTGGTCGGATTCGACATCGCCGGTGCCGAGGCCGGATATCCGCCCACCCGGCACCTGGACGCCTTCGAGTACCTCAAGCGCGAGAACAACCACTTCACCATCCACGCCGGCGAGGCCTTCGGGCTGCCGTCCATCTGGCAGGCGCTCCAGTGGTGCGGCGCGGACCGGCTCGGACACGGGGTGCGGATCATCGACGACATCGAGGTCCGCGAGGACGGCACGGTACGGCTCGGCCGGCTGGCCGCCTACGTCCGGGACAAGCGGATCCCGCTCGAACTGTGCCCCAGCTCCAATCTCCAGACCGGGGCCGCGCCCTCGTACGCCGAGCACCCGATCGGGCTGCTGCGCCGGCTGCACTTCCGGGCCACCGTGAACACCGACAACCGGCTGATGTCGCACACCAGTATGAGCCGGGAATTCGAGCATCTCGTCGAGGCGTTCGGTTACACGCTCGACGACCTCCAGTGGTTCTCCGTCAATGCGATGAAATCAGCGTTCATTCCTTTCGATGAACGACTCGCGATGATCAATGACGTCATCAAGCCCGGATATGCCGAGCTGAAATCCGAATGGCTGTTCCAGCAGACGGCCGCGACCAGCGACTTTGTCGATTCCTCGGGGGAGTAGCGGGCCGGACTCCGACCCGGAATGCGGACGCGCTTTCACATGGCGTCCGCATTTCGGTGTTTGCGGTGGGCGGGTGTGCGTGTTTACGGTCGTGGACCGCTCAGATCGTTTGTGATCTCCCGTCCCCTGTTTCCCCTATTCAAGGAACGCATTCACCATGAAGCAGTCTGCTGCCAAGACCCTGGGCGTCGCCGCCCTCGGTGCCGCCTTCGCCGCCGTCGGCGCGGGCGCGGCCAATGCCGCCCCGGCCACCCCCGACGCCACCCAGGCCCTGGACAGTGTCACCAAGACGCTGCCGGCCGAGAACGTCGGCAAGGCGCTGCCGGGTGCCACCCAGGCGCTCGCCCAGGGGCAGGGTGCGCTGAGCGCCGGTGTGGCCGCCGCTCAGCCGGTCGTCGAGCAGGTGCTCGCCGGCGGCCCGACCGCCCCGGTCGGCAAGCTGCTCGGCGGTCTGCCGGTGGGCAAGACGGGCCTGCCCACGCACGGCCTGCCGGTGAACGGGATCCCGCTCGGCTGACCGGCCGCCGCCGGCTTCCGCACGACGCCGCTGGGGCGCTCCGGAGCTGTCCGGGAGCGCACCAGCGGCGTTCGTGTGCGCGGGCGGCTCACCAGGCGGCGGTGACGGTCTTGTCCTCGGCGGGCAGCAGGATCCACAGCGCTATGTAGACCAGGAACTGGGGGCCGGGCAGCAGGCAGGACAGCAGGAAGATCACCCGCATGGTCGTCGCCGACGTGCCGAAGCGGCGGGCCAGGGCGGCGCACACGCCGCCGATCATGCGGCCGTGGGTGGGGCGGGCAAGGGCGGTCATGGCTGCTCCTCCGTGGTGATCCGTGGGTGGCGGTGTCGCTCAACTGCCTTCCACGGTACGGAGACGAAGCGGACGAAGCATCGCTCTACGGGGCGATCCCGACCCTGGGAATCGTCGGGGTACGACCCTGAGACAGCTCCTCCTGGACGGTGACCGGCTCGCTGCCCTCGCGCTCCGCGCCCGCCCGCGCGTCCCGGCGCCGCAGCCGGGCCCGGGCCGCCGGGACCACGGCCAGATGGGCCAGGATCGCTCCGGTCGTGTTGAGCAGCAGCGAGTCGACGTCCACGACCCGGCCCGGCACGCCGGTCTGGAGCAGGGCGATGCCGACGGAGACCAGGGTGCTCGCGGCGGCCGTGCGCAGCAGGGAGGCGACCGGCGAGACGCCGAGGCGGCCGTGCGCCATGGGCAGCAGCACCCCGAGCGGTGCGAGCAGGGCGAGACCCTCGCCGAGGGGCTTGGCCGCGCCCGGCCAGCCGAGCGCGAGGTCGGCCCGGATGCCGGCCAGGGGGTGCAGGTTGGGCGGCAGCACCCAGGGCACGTCCAGGGGGCGCAGCATCAGCCAGGCGACGAGGGTGAGGTGTGCGACGAGGAGGATGCTTCCCGTCGCACGGATGCGGATCGCGGCGGTGCCGCCGATGGAGCCTTGACGCTGCACGATCCCCAAGACGCCACCCCGGGCGCGAACGGTTCCGCATCGGAGCGTTTCCGTCCGGGCACCCTGGGCTGTGACCGGCCGGCCGCCGGTTTCGCTTTCCTCGCACCGCACGACCGGCGGGGTGCGTCTCCCCGCCACCCGGAGGACACGCACCCCCGTGCCCGGGGTCAGTGCCCCAGCACCGTCAGCACCTGCCCCACCACCGGCACCCCGCCCAGCGACTGGGCCTCGGCCAGCGGCGCCGTCAGCATCTGGGAGCCCACCGGCTTGAAGTCGGCCAGCTGGGTGCCCACGCCGTTGTCCAGGGGGTCGACGCCGGTGCCCGCCAGCGGGTTGGGCTTGAGGCCGGCGACGGGTCCGGTGACATAGCCGACCGTGCCGGTGAGGACCGTGAGGCCCGCCTGCGGGTCGATGTGGCCGAGCGAGGTCGGCCGCCAGGGCACCTCCACGAGCGAGGGGGCCGCGTCCGCGTGCGCGGTCGCGGCGCCCGCGCCCAGGGCCGCCCCCGCGGTCGCGAGGGCGACCAGGGCGCGCCGCGTGGTGGGGTGCTGGGAGGGGGAGTGTGGGGCCATCGCTGGTGCCACCTTCTGGTGCGCAGGGTAAGGACGTCGACACGTAGGGTAGTTGAGGCGGGAGTCACGCTCAAAAGCCGACCCGCGGGGTCGGCAGGCGGCCCGCCATGCGTCAAACTGGTGTTCCGTGAGCATTCATCCCCCGTCCCCCGCCCGTGTCGTGCTGCTGTGCGGCCCCTCGGGCTCGGGCAAGTCCCTCGTCGCCGCCCGCTCCGGGCTTCCCGTCCTGCGCCTGGACGACTTCTACAAGGAAGGTGACGACCCGACTCTGCCGCTGGTGGACGGGAGTTCCGACATCGACTGGGACCACCCGGAGTCCTGGGACGCGGACGTCGCCATCGAGGCCATCACCCGGCTGTGCACCACGGGCGCCACACCGGTCCCGGTGTACGACATCTCGCTGAGCGCCCGCACCGGTGAGAAGACGCTGGACATCGGCCGTACCCCGCTGTTCATCGCGGAGGGCATCTTCGCCGCGGAGATCGTCGAGCGGTGCCGGGACCTGGGTCTGCTCGCCGACGCGCTGTGCCTGACCCGCGGATCGGTCACCACCTTCCGGCGGCGCTTCCTGCGGGATCTGCGGGAGGGCCGCAAGTCGGTGCCGTTCCTGCTGCGCCGCGGCTGGCGGCTGATGCGCGCGGAGCGGTCGATCATCGCCCGGCAGGTGTCCCTCGGCGCGTACCCCTGCGACCGGGACGAGGCACTGGACCGGCTGGCGGCGGCGGGCGACGGACGGCCCGCGCGGCAACAGCCGGTGGCGTAGGCCCTGGGAAATAGGCCCCGGGAAAACGGAAGCGGGACCGGTCAGGCCTACGGCCCGCCAGTCCCGTTCCTCTTTCCCCCGTGATCCCCCGTGGATCCACCCCCCCCGGTGGTTCCCCCGTTGTCCCCCCGTTTTCCCCCGTGTCCCCCCCGAGGTCACCCCCCAGTGACCCCCGTCCTTCAGGCGACCAGCTCGCCGAAGGCGTTCTCCTCGTCACGGCCGAAGCTGAGGACCTCGTCCTCGCGCAGCCGGCGGAGCGACCGCCAGATGCTGGACTTCACCGTGCCGACGCTGATGCCGAGGATCTCCGCGATCTCCGGGTCCGTGCGGCCCTCGTAGTAGCGCAGGACCAGCATGGTGCGCTGGAGCTCGGGCAGCCGGGCCAGCGCCTGCCAGAGGACCGCGCGCAGCTCGGTGCCGCGCATCGCGTCCGTCTCGCCGGGCGTCTCCGGCAGCTCCTCGGTCGGGTACTCGTTCAGCTTGCGGCGGCGCCACGCGCTGATGTGCAGGTTCGTCATCGTCCGTCGCAGATAGCCCCCGACGGCCGCCTTGTCGCTGATCCGGTCCCACGCCTTGTACGTCGAGAACAGCGCGCTCTGGAGCAGGTCCTCGGCCTCGAAGCGGTCGCCGGTCAGGTGGTAGGCGGTGGCGTACAGGGAGGCGCGGCGCTCCTGGACGTAGGCGGTGAACTCCGCCTCGGTCAGCGAACGTCGCTGCTCCCCCGAGTCCTCCCTGTACGCGGTTCCCCCGTGTGCCGCCCCCGTGCGGGCGTCGATCACCGTCATGAAGGCGGTGTGCTGACGCCCGGTGCCGCGAGCGCACCCCCGCCCGCTCACGGCACCGGACTTCTCGGATCCCCGGTGCACGTCGTGCAGACGCGTGACCACTGCGCTGGTGCTGATGCTGTGCAGCGTGTTCATCTCGCGCTCCCCGTCGTGGACTTCCGGCGACTCGGTCTTGCCGGGCCGGTTGTGGCTCCCCCGTCCGGCCCGTGCCCAAAAGACTGCCGGGGCGACTTCATGGCCGTGTCCGCCGACTGTCACAGACCTGTCACAGGGGTCCGCGCGGGAACGAAAGGCGAGGGCATGACGCCCGCAGGTCGTACGACCGGCCGTCCATGGGCCAGAATGAGCCCGTGCCTTCCCTGTTGCTGATCGAGGACGACGACGCCATCCGTACGGCCCTGGAGCTCTCCCTGACGCGCCAGGGACACCGGGTCGCGACCGCCGCCAGCGGTGAGGACGGTCTGAAGCTGCTGCGCGAGCAGCGGCCGGACCTGATCGTGCTGGATGTGATGCTGCCCGGCATCGACGGGTTCGAGGTGTGCCGGCGCATCCGGCGCACCGACCAGCTGCCCATCATCCTGCTGACCGCGCGGAGCGACGACATCGACGTCGTGGTCGGGCTGGAGTCCGGGGCCGACGACTATGTCGTCAAGCCGGTCCAGGGCCGGGTGCTGGACGCCCGGATCCGGGCCGTGCTGCGGCGCGGGGAACGGGAGTCCAGCGACTCGGCGACCTTCGGCAACCTGGTCATCGACCGGTCGGCGATGACCGTGACGAAGAACGGCGAGGACCTCCAGCTGACCCCGACCGAGCTGCGGCTGCTGCTCGAACTGAGCCGGCGGCCCGGTCAGGCGCTCTCCCGCCAGCAGCTGCTGCGGCTGGTCTGGGAGCACGACTACCTCGGTGACTCCCGGCTGGTGGACGCGTGTGTCCAGCGGCTGCGCGCCAAGGTCGAGGACGTGCCGTCGTCACCGACCCTGATCCGTACCGTCCGTGGTGTCGGCTACCGCCTGGACTCGCCTCAGTGACCGATACGCGAGGGGGGCTGCGCGGCTGGGCCGCGGGGCGCAAGGGGAATCTGTCGCGGCTGCGGTTCACCAGCCTCAGGCTGCGACTGGTCGTCGTGTTCGGGCTGGTGGCGCTCACGGCCGCCGTGTCGGCGTCCGGCATCGCCTACTGGCTCAACCGGGAAGCCGTGCTCACCCGCGCCCAGGACGCGGTGCTGCGCGACTTCCGGCAGGAGATGCAGAACCGCGCGGGCGCCCTGCCCGCGCACCCCACCCAGGACGAACTCCAGCGCGCGGCGGGCCAGATGGCCGCGAGCAGCCAGCACTTCAGCGTGCTGCTGGTCGGCCAGGACACCGACGGCCGTACGGTGTACGGCAACTCGGGCGGCATCAACGGCTTCTCGCTGGAGGACGTGCCGAAGACGCTGCGCGCCGCGGTGAACAAGCGGCAGCAGGTCACCGGCACCAACAAGGAGCCGTACCACCTGTACTGGCAGCGGGTCGTGGACCACGGCACGCCCTATCTGGTGGCCGGTACCCGGGTGATCGGCGGCGGGCCGACCGGTTACATGGCGAAGTCCCTGGAGCCGGAGGCGAAGGACCTCAACTCGCTGGCCTGGTCGCTGGGCATCGCCACCGGGCTCGCGCTGATCGGCGCCGCGCTGCTCGCGCAGGCCGCCGCCACGACCGTGCTGAAGCCGGTGCACCGGCTCGGTGTCGCCGCCCGGCGGCTGGGCGAGGGCAAGCTCGACACCCGGCTGCGGGTGTCCGGCACCGACGAACTCGCGGACCTCTCCCGGACGTTCAACAACGCGGCCGAGGCGCTGGAGCAGCGGGTCGCGGAGATGGCCGCGCGGGACGAGGCGTCCCGCCGGTTCGTCGCCGACATGAGCCACGAGCTGCGGACGCCGCTGACCGCCATCACCGCCGTCACGGAGGTGCTGGAGGAGGAGCTGGAGTTCGAGTCCGGGAGCATCGACCCGATGATCGAACCGGCGGTGCGGCTGGTGGTGAGCGAGACCCGGCGGCTGAACAACCTGGTCGAGAACCTGATGGAGGTCACCCGCTTCGACGCGGGCACCGCCCGGCTGGTCCTGGACGACGTCGACGTCGCCGACCAGATCACCGCCTGCATCGACGCCCGCGCCTGGCTGGACGCCGTCGAGCTGGACGCCGAGCGGGGCATCCACGCCCTGCTCGACCCGCGCCGCCTGGACGTCATCCTCGCCAACCTGATCGGCAACGCGCTCAAGCACGGCGGGTCGCCGGTCCGGGTCTCGGTGCGGGAGTCGGACGACTCGGTGGTGATCCAGGTCCGCGACCACGGCCCCGGCATCCCCGAGGACGTCCTGCCGCACGTCTTCGACCGCTTCTACAAGGCGAGCGCCTCCCGGCCCCGCTCGGAGGGCAGCGGGCTCGGCCTGTCCATCGCCCTGGAGAACGCCCACATCCACGGCGGCGGGATCACGGCCGCCAACTCGCCCGAGGGTGGCGCGGTGTTCACCCTGCGGCTGCCGCGGGACGCCTCGCAGCTGACCGAGCAGCCGGCGGACGAGCCGCAGCAGAAACCCGACGACAGCAAGAAGAGCACGACGGCCGACACGGACGATTCCGGTTCCGGAAAGGAGGGGTCATGACCGTACGACGCCTGCTGGCGCTGCCCCTCCTGGGCGCGCTGCTCACCGGCTGCGGCATCCGCGCCACGGAGGTGCCGACCGACTTCGGCGCGGCGCCCTCGCGGGTGCCGTGCTCGCTGGCCGGGCCGGACCGGTCCACGCAGACCGCGCACGGCGTGCCCGTGCAGGTCTTCCTGCTGTGCGGCGCGTCCCTGGTGGCCGTCGACCGCACGGTGCCCGTCCCCGAGGGCACGCCGGACGCCAAGCGCCGGGTGATCGTGGCCCAGGGCCTGCTGGACCAGCTCGCGGCCTCGCCGTCCGCCGCGGAGCGCTCCGCGGGCTACACGACGTATGTGCCGGGCGGGCTGAGCGTGTCCGGGCCCGGCCCGCGGGACCCCGAGGACGCGCTCCGGCTGAGCACCTCCCCGACCCGGCTCACCTCCTACGCCCTGGCCCAGCTGGTGTGCACGCTGTCCGACTCGGCGGCGACGGAGGGCGACGGATCGGTCATCCTGGCGGGGCCGCCCCCCGCGCCGCCGAGCCGCTACGAGTGCACCGACCCGGTGCGCAACCACCCGGGCAGCGAACAGCCGCCGACGAGCAGGGTGACGGGGAAGTCCTGACGCGCCTGCTCGCGCACGCGCCGCCCGACCGACCGCCGAAACGGAAGAGCCGCGCCTTCCCCGGACGGGGGGAAGGCGCGGCTCTCGGCCTGGTGGCCTGCCGTCAGTAGGACGAGCCGGACGCGCCCAGCGAACCCGTCGGGTGCCAGACCGTCTTCGTCTCCAGGAACGCGGTCATCCGCTCGATCCCCGGCGTCCGGGAGTAGTCCACATCCTGGGGACGCAGTACGCGCTTGAGGTTGTCGGCCGCCGCGATCTCCAGCTCCTTCGCCAGCTCCTCGTCCGCCCCCGCGAGGTCGATCGCGTTGACGTCCTGGTGCGCGGCCAGCGGCGCCGCGATCTCCGCCGTACGGCCGGAGAGGACGTTCACCACACCGCCCGGCACGTCGGAGGTGGCCAGCACCTCGGCCAGGGAGAGCGCCGGCAGCGGGGACTTCTCGCTCGCGACCACCACCGCCGTGTTGCCGGTGGCGATCACGGGCGCGAGCACCGACACCAGGCCCAGGAAGGACGACTCCTGCGGCGCCAGTACGGCGACCACACCCGTCGGCTCCGGGGAGGACAGGTTGAAGAACGGGCCCGCGACCGGGTTGGCGCCGCCGACCACCTGGGCGATCTTGTCGGTCCAGCCCGCGTACCAGACCCAGCGGTCGACGGTCGCGTCCACGACCGCGGCCGCCTTCGACTTGGACAGGCCCTCCGCGTCGGCGACCTCGCGCACGAACTGCTCGCGGCGGCCCTCCAGCATCTCCGCGACGCGGTACAGGACCTGGCCGCGGTTGTAGGCGGTCGCGCCGGACCAGCCGCCGAACGCCTTGCGCGCGGCCACGACGGCGTCCCGGGCGTCCTTACGGCTCGACTGCGGTGCGTTGGCCAGCCAGTTGCCCTTCGAGTCCGTCACCTCGTACACCCGGCCGCTCTCGGAACGCGGGAACTTCCCGCCGACGTACAGCTTGTAGGTCTTGAAGACGCTCAGACGGTTCGGTTCAGACATCGAGGTACGCCTCCAGGCCGTGGCGGCCGCCCTCGCGGCCGAAGCCCGACTCCTTGTAACCGCCGAACGGCGAGGTCGGGTCGAACTTGTTGAACGTGTTGGACCAGATCACGCCCGCGCGGAGCTTGCCCGCGACCGCCAGGATCCGGGAGCCCTTCTCGGTCCAGATGCCCGCCGACAGGCCGTACTGGGTGTTGTTCGCCTTGGCGACCGCCTCGTCCGGGGTGCGGAAGGTGAGCACCGACAGCACGGGGCCGAAGATCTCGTCGCGGGCGATGGTGTGCGCCTGGGTCACGTTGGTGAACACCGTCGGGGCGAACCAGTAGCCGGACGCCGGGAGTTCGCAGGCCGGGGACCAGCGCTCGGCGCCCTCCGCCTCGCCCTGGTCGGCGAGGGCGGTGATCCGGGCCAGCTGCTCGGCGGAGTTGATCGCGCCGATGTCGGTGTTCTTGTCCAGCGGGTCGCCGAGCCGGAGGGTGGACAGCCGGCGCTTCAGGGCCTCCAGCAGCTCGTCCTGGACCGACTCCTGGACCAGCAGCCGGCTGCCCGCGCAGCACACCTGGCCCTGGTTGAAGAAGATGCCGGTGACGATGCCCTCCACCGCCTGGTCGATCGGAGCGTCGTCGAAGACGATGTTCGCGCCCTTGCCGCCCAGTTCCAGGGTGAGCTTCTTGCGGGTGCCCGCGACGGTCCGCGCGATCTCCTTGCCGACCGCGGTGGAGCCGGTGAAGGCGACCTTGTCGACATCGGGGTGCGCGACGAGCGCGGCGCCCGCGTCGCCGTAGCCCGGCAGGATGTTGACGACGCCCTTGGGCAGCCCGGCCTGGCGGCAGATGTCCGCGAAGAACAGCGCGGACAGCGGGGTCGTCTCGGCCGGCTTCAGCACGACCGTGTTGCCGGCCGCCAGCGCCGGGGCGATCTTCCAGGCCAGCATCAGCAGCGGGAAGTTCCACGGGATGACCTGGCCCGCGACGCCCAGCGGACGCGGGTTCGCGCCGAAGCCGGCGTGGTCGAGCTTGTCCGCCCAGCCCGCGTAGTAGAAGAAGTGCGCGGCGACCAGGGGAAGGTCGGCGTCGCGCGTCTCCTTGATCGGCTTGCCGTTGTCCAGCGTCTCCAGGACGGCCAGCTCACGGCTGCGCTCCTGGATGATGCGGGCGATGCGGAAGAGGTACTTGGCGCGCTCGGAACCGGGCAGCGCGGACCACTTCTCGAAGGCCTTGCGGGCGGCCCTGACGGCCCGGTCCACGTCCTCGGAGCCGGCCTGGGCGACCTCGGAGAGGACCTCCTCGGTGGACGGCGAGACGCTCTTGAAGACCTTGCCGTCGGCCGCCTCGACGAACTCGCCGTCGATGAACAGGCCGTAGGAGGGGGCGATGTCGACGACCGAGCGGGACTCGGGCGCCGGTGCGTACTCGAAAACCATGATCGATCAGTCCACCGTCACGTAGTCGGGGCCGGAGTAGCGGCCGGTGGCCAGCTTCTGGCGCTGCATCAGCAGGTCGTTCAGCAGCGAGGAGGCGCCGAAGCGGAACCAGTGGTTGTCCAGCCAGTCCGCGCCGACGGTCTCGTTGACCAGGACGAGGAACTTGACGGCGTCCTTGGTGGTGCGGATGCCGCCGGCCGGCTTCACACCGACCTGGATGCCGGTCTGGGCGCGGAAGTCGCGTACGGCCTCCAGCATCAGCAGGGTGTTCGCCGGAGTGGCGTTCACCGCCACCTTGCCGGTCGAGGTCTTGATGAAGTCGGCGCCGGCCAGCATGCCGAGCCAGGAGGCGCGGCGGATGTTGTCGTACGTCGACAGCTCGCCGGTCTCGAAGATGACCTTCAGCCGGGCGTCCGGGCCGCAGGCCTCCTTCACGGCGACGATCTCGTCGTACACCTTCAGGTACTTGCCCGCGAGGAACGCGCCCCGGTCGATGACCATGTCGATCTCGTCGGCGCCCGCGGCGACCGCGTCACGGACGTCGGCGAGCTTCACGTCGAGGGCGGCGCGGCCGGCCGGGAAGGCGGTGGCGACCGAGGCGACCTTGACGCCGGAACCGGCGACGGCCTCCTTGGCGGCGGCCACCATGTCGGGGTAGACGCAGACCGCGGCCGTGGCCGGGGTGGTGCGGTCCGTCGGGTCGGGGTGGACCGCCTTGGCGCCGAGCGCCCGGACCTTGCCCGGGGTGTCCGCGCCTTCCAGCGTCGTCAGGTCGACCATCGAGATGGCGAGGTCGATGGCGTACGCCTTCGCGGTGGTCTTGATGGAACGGGTGCCGAGAGACGCGGCCCGCGCCTCCAGGCCGACCGCGTCGACGCCGGGCAGCCCGTGCAGGAAGCGGCGCAGCGTGCTGTCGGACGCGGTGACGTCGGTGAGCGCGTGTGCTGGGGGAGCAGTGGTGGGCATGGTCACCAGACGAGCATATCTACGCGCGTAGCGGCTGTACAGCCCCGGTGCTCGTTCTGCCGGAGTGGATCACGGATGAGCGGTGCGGCCGGGGCGCGTGGGGATACCGGTGATGCTGTCGTGCACAATCGGGGCCATGACGACCCCGGACCACGAGTCACCCGCGCCCGAGCCTTCGGCGCCCGCTGTCAAAGACCGCGTCTACCGCTCGCCCCTGGGCATGGCGGGCGGGGTGCTGCTGCTCGCGGTCGTGGGCTGGCTGGGCATCGACGCGCTGGTCCACGGGCATGGCCGCGCGCCCTGGCTGGCGCTGGCCACGCTGATCCTGATCGTCCCGCTGGTGATCGCCTTCACCCTCCGCCCGGCCGTCTTCGCCGGCGAGGACCGGCTGCGGATCCGCAACCCCTTCCGGCTGATCACCGTGCCCTGGGGCGAGGTGAGCGCACTGCGCTCCGGCTTCTCCAACGAGGTCGTCGCCACGTCCGGCAAGAAGTACCAGCTGTGGTCCATCCCGGTGTCGCTGCGCGCCCGCAAGAAGGCCGAGGCGCGCACGGCGCGGGCCGCGGCGGACGCGGCCCGGGGCGGCGCCGGCGGAGGCGGCCTGTTCGGCGGCCGTGGCGGCCGCGGACTCGGCGGCTTCGGCTCCCTCGGCGGCCCGGCCGCGGGCGGCGCGGCGGGCGTCCCCAGCGGGCCGACCCGCGCGGAGTTCGACCAGGCCATGGACGACCTGCGCGACCTGCTGGACCGACGCGGCGAGGCGGAGCAGGCCCAGGGCGAGATCACCGTGCGGTGGGCGTACGAGGTACTGGCGCCGGTGATCGCGGGAGCGGTGCTGCTGGGAATCCTGCTGGCGCTGGGCTGAGGGCCCCTCCGGGGAGGGGCGTGGGGGGTCGCCTGGCGGGCGGGGTGCGCCTGGGTCACGGTGGTGACGTGGGTGCGGTGTTGTTACGGCGGTGAGCAGGCGGCCGTGGGCTGCGGGTGGCTGGGTGTCGTCGTGTCGTGTGGCGGGCCGGGCTCGGTCTGCTGGCCGTCGTGGCAGGGGTGGTCTTTTGCGATCGCCGTCTCCCTGGCTGGGAACGGTGCGGCGTTGCCCGTCGGGTGGGGGCATCCTCGGCGCGGCCTGGTGGTGTCCGCCTGTGTCGTGGTGGCCGCCCTCGGCTTCTGGTGGCTGACGCCGGCCCCGGCGGTCCGGCTGCCCCGGCCACGGGGGTCCGGCTGCTCCGCCCCCGCTGGGGCGGGCCCCGTCGGATGTGGCTTGGCAGCAGCAGCCTTCTGCGATGCCCTCAGGGCGCCCGGCGGCGGGGCAATGACCGGCGCCCCGGCGTCACAGGGTGACGGCCGGGGCGCCGGTGGGGTCGTACCGGGGGCCGGGGTCAGATGCCGGCCGCCGCGGAGAGGTCCCGCTTGATCGCGGTCAGGAGGTCCGTCGCGCGGGTGCGGGCTGCCGGCAGGTCGGCGTGGGTGGCCACCGGGACGACGACCTCCAGGTAGCACTTCAGCTTCGGCTCGGTGCCGCTCGGGCGGACGATCACCCGGGCGCCGTCCAGCGTGTAGCGCAGGCCGTCGGTGGGCGGCAGCTTCTCCGTGCCCCGGGTCAGGTCCTCCGCGCGCGTGACGGGCAGCCCGGCCAGCTCGGTCGGCGGCTGCTCGCGCAGGCGGCGCATCGCGTCGGCGATGAGCGAGAGGTCCTGGACCCGGACCGACAACTGGTCGGTGGCGTGCAGACCGTGCTGCACGGCCAGGTCGTCCAGCAGGTCGAGGAGGGTACGGCCGTCCTCCTTGAGCTGCGAGGCCAGCTCGGTGACGAGGAGCGCCGCGGTGATGCCGTCCTTGTCGCGGACGCCCTCCGGATCGACGCAGTAGCCGAGGGCCTCCTCGTAGCCGTACCGCAGGCCGTCCACCCGGGCGATCCACTTGAAGCCGGTGAGGGTCTCCTCGTACGCCAGCCCGGCCCTCTCGGCGATCCGGCCGAGGAGGGAGGAGGAGACGATCGACTCCGCGAAGGTGCCCTGGACACCGCGGTTCACCAGGTGCGCGGCGAGCAGCGCGCCGACCTCGTCGCCGCGCAGCATGCGCCAGTCGGCGCCGTCCTTGACGGCCACCGCGCAGCGGTCGGCGTCGGGGTCGTTGGCGATCACCAGGTCGGGGTCGGTCGCGCGGGCCCGGGCGAACGCCAGGTCCATCGCGCCCGGCTCCTCCGGGTTGGGGAAGGCGACCGTCGGGAAGTCCGGGTCCGGCTCGGCCTGCTCGGCGACCAGCACCGGCTCGGGGAAACCGGCCCGGGCGAAGGCGGCGAGGAGGGTGTCCTTGCCGACGCCGTGCATCGCGGTGTAGACCGTGCGGGCGCCGCGCGCGGAGCCGGGGGCCAGGACCGCGTCCGTGCGGGCCAGGTAGGCGTCCAGGACCGCGTCGTCCAGGGTCTCCCAGCCGGAGTCCGGGCGGGGTACGTCGTTCAGCGAGACGATCGCGTCGATCTCGGCGGCGATCTCCGCGTCCGCGGGCGGGACGATCTGGGAGCCGTCGCCGAGGTAGACCTTGTAGCCGTTGTCCCGGGGCGGGTTGTGGCTGGCGGTGACCTCGACGCCCGCGACCGCGCCCAGGTGCCTTATGGCGAAGGCCAGGACCGGGGTGGGCAGCGGGCGGGGGAGTACGGCGGCCCGCAGGCCGGCGCCGGTCATCACGGCGGCGGTGTCGCGGGCGAAGTCGGCGGACTTGTGGCGGGCGTCGTACCCGATGACGACGACTCCGTCGCCCTGGCCGTTCTTCTTCAGGTAGGCGGCGAGACCGGCGGCCGCGCGGATGACGACCGAGCGGTTCATGCGCATCGGACCGGCGCCGAGTTCGCCCCGCAGGCCCGCGGTGCCGAACTGGAGCGTGCCGCTGAAGCGGGCCGACAGCTCGGTCACGTCCCCGGCCTCGATCAGCTTGGCCAGTTCGTCGCGGGTCTCCGCGTCCGGGTCCTCGGCGAGCCATGCCGTGGCCCGGGCGATGAGATCGTCGTGCACCTTGGGATCAACCTCTCCGTGTTTGCCTGCTCCACCAGGGGCTCCGCCCCCGGACCCCCGTCCGCCCACTCTCCCGACGCGGTCGGTGCAGGGTGGGCGAGGGCCCTTGCGGGGTGCTTACAGCTTGCCCAGCACCTGGGCCAGCAGCTCGCCCATCCGGGCGGCCGAGTCGCGGCCCGCCTGGAGGACCTCCTCGTGGTTGAGGGGCTCACCGGTCATACCGGCCGCGAGGTTGGTGACCAGGGAGATGCCCAGCACCTCGGCGCCCGCCTCACGGGCGGCGATGGCCTCCAGCACCGTGGACATGCCGACCAGGTCCGCGCCGATGACGCGGGCCATGCGGATCTCGGCCGGGGTCTCGTAGTGCGGGCCGGGGAACTGCGCGTAGACGCCCTCTTCGAGGCTGGGGTCGATCTCCTTGCACAGGGCGCGCAGACGCGGCGAGTACAGGTCCGTCAGGTCGACGAAGTTGGCGCCGACGATGGGGGAGGTCGCCGTCAGGTTGATGTGGTCGCTGATCAGCACCGGCTGTCCGGGGCGCATGCCCTCGCGCAGACCGCCGCAGCCGTTGGTCAGCACGATCGTCTTGCAGCCGGCGGCCACGGCGGTGCGCACACCGTGCGCGACGGCGGCGACGCCACGGCCCTCGTAGTAGTGGGTACGGCCGAGGAAGACCAGGGCGCGCTTGTCACCGAAGGTGTACGAGCGGATCTTGCCGCCGTGCCCCTCGACGGCCGGCGGCGGGAAGCCGGGCAGCTCGGTGACCTGGAACTCGGCGTCGGGGGCGCCCAGCGCGTCGACGGCCGGAGCCCAGCCGGAGCCCATCACGAGGGCGACGTCGTGGGTCTCGGCGCCGGTGAGTTCGCGCAGGCGTGCGGCGGCGGCGTCGGCGGCGGCGTACGGGTCGCCCTGGATGTCGTCCGGAAGAAGAGATGCGTTCACGACGACGAGGGTAGCCGGTATTCGCCTACGCGCGTAGATGACGAAGGCCACGGGATTGCCTTCGTTGTCTTGTCGTTTTCCACAAGGGCGGGCGAAGAGGGAGGAAACACGCGGGGGCGCGGCTCAGCAGGGGCGCTTGCGGAGTTCCATCACATAGTCGTGGGGAGCGCCCGCGGACTCCGCGGCGTCGGCGATCTCGCCCAGGTAGCGGGCGGAGGGAAGACCGCCCTCGTAGCCGTTCAGGACGTACGCCCAGGCCTGCTCGTCCCCCTCGAGGGTGTGCACCCGCACCCGGACCCGGCGGTAGACGCCGAGGCCGACGCCCTCCCAGCGGTCCAGCGACTCCTCGTCCGGCGGGGCGATGTCGTACAGGCCCACGAAGACCTGCGCGAGCGGGTCCTCGACGATCGTCGCCAGCGCACCCTCCCAGCCGAGCTGCTCGCCGCCGAAGGTCAGCCGCCAGCCGTCCAGCCAGCCGGTGGCGCGCAGCGGGGAGTGCGGGGCGCGGCGGGACATCAGACGCGCGTCGAGGTTGCCGGCGTACGCGGCATAGAGCGACATGGAGAGAGGGTACGGCAGCGAAAACGTTCCCTTTCACGCCCCGGGGGGCGGCGCCGCGGCAGCTGTGAAGGGGGCTTTCCTCCCCCGGGCAGTAGCACCTTGAAGGGTGCGGGACAATGGGATACGTGACTCGGATCGTGATCATCGGTGGCGGACCCGGCGGATACGAAGCGGCGCTGGTGGCCGCTCAGCTCGGGGCGGAGGTGACCGTCGTCGACTGCGACGGTCTGGGCGGAGCGTCGGTGCTGACCGACTGCGTGCCGTCGAAGACCCTTATCGCTACGGCCGAGGTGATGACCACCTTCGACTCCTCCTACGAGGAGCTGGGGATCATCGTCGCCGACGACACCCCGCCGCTGGAGCAGGCGGCCCGGGTGGTCGGGGTGGACCTCGGGAAGGTCAACCGGCGGGTGAAGCGGCTCGCGCTCGCGCAGTCGCACGACATCACGGCGTCCGTGACGCGCGCCGGCGCCCGGGTCATGCGCGGCCGCGGCCGGCTGGAGGGCATGCAGGCCCTCGACGGCTCCCGGAAGGTCGTCGTCACCTCCGCCGACGGCACCGAGGAGACCCTCACCGCCGACGCCGTCCTCCTCGCCACCGGCGGTCACCCCCGCGAGCTGCCCGACGCCCAGCCGGACGGCGAGCGCATCCTCAACTGGACCCAGGTCTACGACCTCACCGAGCTGCCCGAAGAGCTGATCGTCGTCGGCTCCGGTGTGACCGGTGCCGAGTTCGCCGGCGCCTACCAGGCACTGGGCTCCAAGGTCACGCTCGTGTCGTCCCGCGACCGCGTGCTGCCCGGCGAGGACCCCGACGCCGCCGCCGTGCTGGAGGACGTCTTCCGGCGCCGCGGCATGAACGTCATGGCCCGCTCCCGCGCGCAGTCCGCCAAGCGCGTCGGCGACCGGGTGGAGGTCACCCTCGCCGACGGACGCGTCATCAGCGGTACGCACTGCCTGATGGCCGTCGGCGCCATCCCCAACAGCGCCGGGCTCGGGCTGGAGGAGGCCGGGGTCAAGGTGCGCGAGTCCGGGCACATCTGGACCGACAAGGTGTCCCGCACCACCGCCCCGGGCGTGTACGCCGCCGGTGACGTGACCGGCGTGTTCGCCCTCGCCTCCGTCGCCGCGATGCAGGGCCGCATCGCCATGTACCACTTCCTCGGCGACGCCGTGGCCCCGCTGAACCTCAAGACCGTGTCCTCGAACGTCTTCACCGACCCCGAGATCGCGACCGTCGGCTACAGCCAGGCCGACGTGGACGCCGGCAAGATCGACGCCCGGGTCGTCAAGCTGCCGCTGCTGCGCAACCCGCGCGCCAAGATGCAGGGCATCCGGGACGGCTTCGTGAAGATCTTCTGCCGCCCGGGCACCGGGATCGTCGTCGGCGGTGTGGTCGTCGCGCCCCGCGCCTCCGAGCTGATCCACCCCATCTCCATCGCCGTCGACAACAACCTGACGGTCGAGCAGATCGCGAACGCGTTCACCGTGTACCCCTCCCTCTCCGGCTCGATCGCGGAGGTGGCGCGCCAGCTGCACACCCGCAAGGCGGGCGCCGAGGCCTGACGCCCCGGACCCGTCCCACACCCCCTGGCGCTGCGCACCAGGGGGTGTGCGGTACCGGTCCGGGACGCCCGGACCACCGCACAGCTCTCACACTCACTGCCGGCCGGGCGATTGTTCGCAGGGTGGGGACGCGACGGCGGACGCCGCGCACGTGGTGCCGGCGAGGCGATCGCGTTCCCGGTGCTCACGAGAAGCCGTGGGCCGCTGGTTCAGATGGTGACCAGTAGGGTACGAGTACGGACTGTCCGTCAGCAAACGGTTCTTGACGATTGATCAGCCCGTTCCGATCCCTGCGGGTCAGGGGTGGTCCCGTGGTGCCCGGCTTCGATCGGAAGCGCCGCCGGCCGACGTGCGGCGAGCGGGGCGGGGCCGGGCGGCCGGTTCCGGGTTCCCGCTGGTCACGGGGAGTTGCCGCGCATGCGGGCGGCATAGTCGGGCTGGATAGGCCCTATACCACTTCCCACCCTGTCGCACGAACAACTTCTGTTATTCGGCGCAAACTGCTGAAAGCAGACGGTCGCTGGGGTTACTGTCAGTTTCGTGTTCGCTGCTGAACGTCGCCAATTGATCCTCGAAATGGTGCGAGCGAACGGTGCGGTCTCGCTCCGTGAACTCGCCCGCGTCGTCCAGACCTCCGAAGTGACCGTACGGCGGGACGTGCGGGCACTGGAGGCAGAAGGACTCCTCGACCGCCGGCACGGCGGTGCGGTACTGCCGGGTGGCTTCACCCGCGAGTCGGGCTTCCCGCAGAAGTCCCATCTCGCGACCGCCGAGAAGACGGCCATCGCCGACCTCGCGGCGGGCCTCGTCGAAGAGGGCGAGGCCATCGTCGTCGGGGCGGGTACGACCACACAGGAGCTGGCCCGCCGGCTCGCGCGGGTCCCCGGCCTGACCGTCGTCACCAACTCCCTCCTCGTCGCACAGGCCCTGGCCCATGCCAACCGGGTGGAGGTCGTGATGACCGGTGGCACCCTGCGCGGCTCCAACTACGCCCTGGTCGGCTCCGGCGCCGAACAGTCCCTCCAGGGGCTGAGAGTGTCCAAGGCCTTCCTCTCCGGGAGCGGGCTCACCGCCGAACGCGGGCTGTCCACCTCCAACATGCTCTCGGCATCCGTCGACCGGGCCCTCGTCCAGGCCGCCGCGGAGGTCGTGGTCCTCGCCGACCACACCAAGCTGGGCACGGACACCATGTTCCAGACCGTGCCGACGGACCTCATCACCCGGCTGGTCACCGACGAGCCGCCCGGCCATGACGACCGCGCCGGCACCGAGTTGCAGGCCCTGGCCGACCAGGGGGTGCAGATCGCCGTGGCCGGGGCGGGCGGAGTCCCTTCGGGGGGTGAGCAGGCCCCGGCGCGACGCGCGTCCCTGCCGGGGCCGCGGCGGGGCGTGCCCGGAGGCGGGCTGCGCGGAGTACTGGGCGAACAGCCGGCCGGCGAGCGGGGACGCGTCGCCGACCTGCGGCGCCGCTGAGGCCGCCCGCCGCCCGCCCGGCCGCGGGGCTCAGGGCGCGGCGGGGGGCTCGGGAGGCCGGACCCGGTAGGGGGCGAAGGCGGTGGTCGCGGCCGGGGCGTAGGGCCTGCGGGACATGCGGGTCACCAGCTGCCACATGGCGCGCTCCTGCTCCAGATCGCCCGGCAGGACCAGACCGAGCGCCTCCGCCAGCGGCTTGCGGCCCAGGTTGACCAGGGCGCGCGTCGCCGCCGCCCACTCGTCGGTGGCGGCCACCGCCGCGTGGTACCACACGGGCATCAGCAGGAGCAGTACGACACCCGTGACCACCAGCACCGGGCGGTCGGCCCGCCCGGACGCCAGCGCGGCGCACGCCGTGCCGGCCACCGCCGCATGGCCGTACAGCAGGGCCACGAAGAAGTCCACGTTCGTGCGGGCGGTGTCGTGCTGCCTGCGGGCCCACTCCGGGGCGACACTCGTCAGCTCGTTCCACAGCACCTGGGTGTCGAGCCGGTAGCGGTCGTGGCCGTACTCCTCGAAGCGGCGGATGGCGTTGCCGAGCCGGGTCGGGGCGATCTGCTCGTCGCTGACCGGATAGCGGCTCAGCTTCTCGGCGAGCAGACCCCGCCGGATGGTCGAGCCGGCCGGGATGCCCGCCAGCCGCTCGGCCGTACGCCGCCGACGGGCCAGCTGGGTCCGGCAGCCACGCTCGTACGCCACCGGCGGCCACAGCGCATAGCCCTCCAGCAGGCGGTACAGGGGCGTCTGGAGGGCGTTGAGCACCAGGCCGAGCAGCACGGCCGCGA
The DNA here is from genome assembly GCF_055581605.1 of Streptomyces sp. NPDC031418. Classification (NCBI taxonomy): domain Bacteria; kingdom Bacillati; phylum Actinomycetota; class Actinomycetes; order Kitasatosporales; family Streptomycetaceae; genus Streptomyces; species Streptomyces sp. NPDC031418. The sequence continues at coordinate 889 of NZ_JBVIJC010000038.1, read as the reverse complement.
CGAGGAGCAGCAGCGCCGTACGGCCCCCTGTCGCCGGCCAGTGCCCGGACAGGAACGCGGGGCGGTGCAGGCTGGGGGCGACCGCCAGCAGGAACACGGACAGGTTCAGCGCGGTCGGCAGGATCCAGCCGACGAGCAGCGTCCAGCCGCCCCCCAGCGCCCCCTTGGCGATGTCTCCCACCGGCTACCGCTCCCTCACTCCCGGTCCCAGTCGTCATCGGGGTCGAGGACGGGACCGGGGGAGGTGTGGCGCCCGGACCCCGTGATGTCGGTATCGCCGGTGGTCGGGAGGCCCGTCACCGGCCCCGGGCCCCGTGGAGCGCTCAGCGCGGAGACCAGGCGCACGAGCGTTTCCGGGTCGTCGGTTCCGCCGGTCAGCTCGACGCTTCGCCGCACCGGGGGCATTTCCACGGTGACGGTGAGGGTGGGGGAGCCCGGACCTCGCTGGGTCAGCCAGGTCACCAGCCCATCCGCGTACAGGACGAGCGCCCCGGGCCGGTGGCTCCTGAACCGCACGACCCGGCCGTCCGGGCCGTCGGGCAGCTCCAGCTCCAGCGCCGGTTCCGGGGTCAGCGCCCTGTCCCGCAGCCAGGCGCGCAGCTCCCCGGCTCGGCCGGGGTCCGCCACAGTGACGGTGAAGACGAATTCCACGCGGCCAGCTTAGGGACCGGCAAAGCGAGTTGGCCCCCGGTGTGACGACACCGGGGGCCAACTCACGTTCCTGCTGCGGTTGTTCAGTCCTTGATCTCGCAGATCGCGGCGCCGGAGGTGATGGAGGCGCCGATCTCCGCGCTCAGGCCCTTGACGGTGCCGGCCTTGTGCGCGTTGAGGGGCTGTTCCATCTTCATGGCTTCCAGGACGACGATCAGGTCGCCTTCCTTGACTTCCT